>DKAR01000194.1 GCA_002450895.1 Proteobacteria bacterium UBA6921 | reverse complement strand
GCGTGACTTCGAGGTATTCGATGATTCCGCCGTTGCGGTTCAGCGTTTTGACCGGGCGTTGGTATTGATGCAACAAGGCGATGGTGTCGATCAGCGTCAGGTACTTCTCGTGATCGCGACGCAACCGTGTGGTGGCATCGGGGAACGTGAGCTGTTCGGCGTACGGATTGAGCACGGCGAGCGGGCGCAGCAGGCGCTGCGCGTTGCGATGCAGCGCGAGGACGTCGTCTTTGTCGTGCTGTGCCAGCAAGCCGTCCAGCGTGCGTTTGTGGCGTTGCCGCTGATGGATCGCTTGCGTCTGTTGCCGTGATTCATCCACCGACAGCACGAGGCAACGATTCAGCAACTCGGGATCGATGTCGATCGCGGTGGTGGTCAGGAACATCATCACCGGGCCTTCGACTTTGTATTCCTGGGTGATCAGGTTGCCGGTATTCGGGTCCTTGCCGGTACTGGCAATCGTCAGCTCGCCTTCGCTTTGCAGTAGCTTCAGTGCATAACTGGCCCGGNNGACGATGCCGCAGCGGTCGAAGTCGGCGAGGATGTGATTCAACAAGTCGGGAGACTTCAACAGCACCAGCGCGTGTTCGCGCTCGCGGTCGTTGAGGACGGGTTCCGTTTTCTCGCCCTTCGGCTGCAACGCTTGTTTGATCTGGGCGTCTTGCAACGCTTCGAGCTTGAGCAGCACTTTGCCCAAGTCATGTTTGACGACGTCCTCTTTGACTCCAAGTTCGATGGCAGTTTGATGGATAAAGCCCGCGCGCGCCCGCGCCGCGTACAGGTCGAACGTGTCGACGTGCATCCCTTCGCCACGCGAGGCGAGCACGTTGACCTTCAACACTTCGTACGACAGGTTCTTGTCCAGTCCGCGCACGCGGTAATGCCGGTCGCCCAACGTAATACCGATCTCGCCGTCTTTGATTTCGACCGGGATCTCCGGCGCGCGCGCTTCGGGCACCGGTGACGCGGGCAGCGGTTCGGGCACGGACGTGGACGCGGACACTTCATCAACGCGCGAAGACTCGATAACGGGATCGGTGCGCGGTGCGTGCTGGATTTCGGGTGTTTTTTCTTTAGCGGCTAAAGGAGGAAGCGATTCGGTAGATGGCGTTTCGTGCATGACCGTTTCGGTCATGGGTTCGGTCACCGGCGCCGATGGCGCCGCACCCTTTCCGAGCCACACCGCCTTGCGGATCACCACACCCAGGCTTTTCTGCGCGGGCGTGACCTTCAGCGCGTACTCGTTCGCGTCCATGCCCTTGGGGAACTGCACGCGGAAGCATTCGATACCCTCTTTCATCAGTGAGTCCGCGAGGGATTGCGCCGCCTGCTCGCCGGCGTCGTCACGGTCATACGCGATCAGCACGCGCTGCGTGCCGTAGTCCTTGAACGCAGCGAGATGGTCGGCGGTGAAGCCTTCGACACCATAGCTGGCCGTGACGTTGTGATACCCGGCGCACCAGAACGTCAGCGCGTCGATCAACGCTTCGCACACGATCACTTCCTTGTGCGCCTTGATGGCCTCCAGGTTCCACACCCCGCGATGCGGGCCCGGCAAGTACAGGTGCTTGGGCGTGCCCTCGCGCAAGTCGTCGCGGATTTTGCGGCCGTAGACTTCGACGACGTGGCCCAGGTCATCGAACACCGGGATCACCAGCGAGCCGTTGAAGTGCTCGTGCCCCGACGGTCGGATCAGTCCCACCCGCTGCAATGCGCCGCGCAATGCCGCGCCTTCCTGCCGGTTGCTCGCAGGCAAGCGGTACCCGAGCGTGCGATTCGCGTAGCCGAGCTTGAAGCGTGCAATCACATCGCTGGATGCAATGCCGCGCTGTTGCAGGTACGCCTGCGCCTCCACGCTCTGCTTCAGGGTCTGGTGGTAGTAATCGATGACTTGATTCAGCACGGCCTGATCGTCGCCGCTCAGGCTCACCGGCGCATCAAGCTTGCGCACGGTGGAACGTTTGACGGGAACAGTCGAAGAAGAAGACAACCCGGCGGCTAAAGAGGGATCGGCGCGCAACAGCTCCACCGCGTGCCGGAATGACACGCCGTTCTTCTTCATCACCCAGTCGATCACACTCCCGCCACTCTGACACGCGCCCAGGCAGTGCCACAGGTTCTTGGCGGGACTCACGATCAGCGAGGGTTCCTTGTCGGCGTGGAACGGGCACAGGCCCAGATAGTCCTTGCCGTGCTTCTTCAACGCGATGCCGGCGTCCTCGACTAAGCGCACCAAGCTCACTTCTCGCCGGATCCGTTCCAGTTCGCTTTCGGGGATGCGCGCCATGTCGGTTTTCTCCGGAATCGTGTCAAGGGGGTTTGCGTAAAAATAACTGACGCGGTAGATTACTCGTATTACGAGTCGTGTCAACTCTCACATTCCGGAGTCCCATTATGCTGGTGTCATCCACCTTGGTGTCTTTTGTCCGAACCATGACCGACGACGAGCAGCAGTTCTTGAAGACGCTGGGCAGCCGCATCGCGCAGTTGCGCAATGAGCTGGGCTTGAGCCAGCAAGCGATGGCCGATCAACTCGGGGTCGCGCAGCAGACTTACGCGCATTACGAAGTGGGACGCATCCGCATGCCGGTGTCGTTGCTGCCGGAGATCGCGCAGTTTTTCGGGGTGAGCGTGGATGAACTGCTCGGGCGCAAGAACGGCGCGGCCAAGCGCGGCCCAGCACCGAAGTTTCAGCAACAGATCGAACGCTTGAGTCAATTGCCCAAAGCAAAGCAGAAGGTGGTCATGGAGATGCTCGAAGGCGTGTTGAGCCAGGCCAGCCGCTAAAGGAGAACGCCGATGACGATGCTGCATGTTGAACTGGATTTGCCGGATACGCTGGCGAAGGAAGCCAGCAGCCTGGGGCTGCTCGAACCCAAGGCGTTGCAAGCCTTGCTGCGCGAGGCGGTGCGCAACCGTCGGCTGGCGCGATTGGCGGAAGCCCGCAAGAAGATCGCGGCGGCCGGGGTGCCGCCGCTGTCGATGGAGGAGATTGAAGCGGAGATCGAGGCTGACCGCGCCGAGCGCCGTGCGAAGAGCACGGGTTGATGCGGCTGGTGCTGGATACCAACGTCGTCGCTTTCGGATTGTTGTGGAACGGCGCACCGGCGCAGTTACTCGATGCGGCACAGGCCGATGAAGTCGAGCTGTTCTCCAGCCGCGTGTTGCTCGCGGAACTCACTCGTATTTTACGGCGCGCGAAGTTCGCCAAGGCCCTCGCCGCCAGTGGCCTCTCGCTCGAGGAACTGGTGCTCGGTTACGCGGAGCTGGTCACGTTGGTCACACCGGCCAACATTCCGCCGACGATTCTGCGCGATCCCGATGATGACCACGTGCTGGCTTGCACAGTCGCGGCCAACGCCGAACTCGTCGTCTCCGGCGATCGGGACTTGCTCGAGATTAAAACGTTTCGGGAGATTCGGATTGTCGGGGCAGCGGAAGCGGTGACGCTGATTGCCGGAGCGTAAACACCCGGGTTACGCCGCGTTGCGGCTAACCCAGGCTACGCTTGCTACCCAGCACGACGTCCGGCGCTTCGTGTTTTGCACATCCCGGCAATAGAAATGTGAAAACGACTATGGATCCGTAAAGTAGCCAGCGACTATGGCTCATTAGTTCACTTTCCGCGAAGATGGGAATTCAGTAGCAGCTTAGCCGCCACCTCCAACGGATTCGATGAATGATTACTATGAAAGTGCTCGTCGACAAGAACGTTAGAGTCTGCCTTATAATTTTTAACGAATCATATACTCTTCAATCGCTTTCGAACAAACGGGAAGGCCAAGGCGTAAAAGAGCGCGAATGTTAATAGCGGCAACCTCCAAAATAGTAAATCAGCCGATTTTTGACCAAAAATGAACAGCGCAAAAATATAGAGCACTAAAAATAAAATAAAAGCAACGCCAAAAGTTGCCACATACAACGTCAGCGCATACGGCTTTCCATCACCAGTACCAATATGTTTCATTTTCAATTTACTACTTTTGCTTGCAGGAACAATTCTTGTACTCAACGTCTGTGACGGTAGAGGAACCAAATACAACATTTATATCAATTCCAATTCCCCAGCCAAACGCGAACTCTGGACCACTATCAGTGGCGTGACCCAAAGAGGTGAACTCTATACCACCTTTACCAGGCCCATACGATCCCATTGCGCTGTATTGTACGAATACACCATTAAATACGTTTGGATCTATGGATTTATTGTTATCAGTAAATGAAACCGTAGTATCTACCGATGCGCCGCTATCAAATATTGATGCGCCAATCCCCTTTCCTGGACCAACTGCAATTACTGTTACTTCTGCTTGACGGCCATCAATACATTCTGAAGTGAGATCGTATCTCTCAATTGCCGCTCCAACCACAATAATAAAACTCAATCCCGACGATTGCCCTTCCCACTTTATCATCCCAGAGGGGTCCCTTGCTCCAGCGGGCTCGTTGCCAACATAGGCATAAACACTTCGCCC
>DKAR01000149.1 GCA_002450895.1 Proteobacteria bacterium UBA6921 | reverse complement strand
AATCGCGATGTCGATCGGGACGGCGTGGCTCGGAAAGGTGGCAACTGCGCCTGCGAAAAATAAACCGGCAACCCCATTCTTATTCTTTAGGTACATGGAAACGTCCCTCGTTAACCGCTGCATAACGTAATGCGACGATGACTCTGTTTGCGCCGTAGCCGTCGACGCATCGGTTCAGGCGCGCCAAATTGAACTGCACCCCGGCCTGAACTTGCGTAAAAAATAATTTCGCAACAATAGATGTCGCGAATGTTGCATACACGGAAAGTGAACACGTCGGACACGTGCGAAATTGCCTTTCGCCGATCGAGTACGTGACTTACCTAATTCGGAAACGGTTGGGATACCACGAAGAGCAAATCCCTTTACCTTGACCGATCCTTCTTCGCTACGACCTCTTGTCCATCATTAACCATGGGCCGTTTTAGCTGCGGCGCGATTTTACACAGACTTGACATCAGTGTCGCGCCGTTTTCCTGTCGACAATCTGCGCCTGAAATATTTTCGTAGGCTCGAACGCAGGTAGCAATCTTTGATAATGCCACCGGCGCTCGAGCCTAAAAGCACCAAAAAAAGTCAATCCTCGTCATTGCAGACGATTTCCTGCATCAAAGTGATGCCTAGAAGATTGTCGATTCATCTATTGATGGCGAATTCGTAATATTCGACAACGAACCTGCCTTTGTTGGCTCAACGTAAAGAACGTCTGTTGACCCAGAAACATCCAATCCGGTGCACAGTGAATACCCAAAACTGCTCGCACCGAAGGAATAACAGTAAGCGTCTTTAAGATTGCTCGGAAGCGTACCAACCGTTGCGGCCACCGACGCGGAGGCAGGATCAATCGTGCGAATTGAACCTCCCGCAAAACCGAGCCCCTGCCCTGACGTGTCATAACCTTCAACCCGGAAGAAATACTCGAACAGATTGATGTTCGCAAACGGCTGCGAGACGTCGAATGGACGGATACCACTCCATCCGATCCACTTGCTTCCGGAGATTTTGTTGAGCCCGCTACCGTCCGCGTTGATTGTGCCAGCGCTCGGAACGCCTAGCGCCGAGTACTCGAGGAAATAGACACGCCCTCCCACGACCTGGAAGACACTTACGTAGCCGCCAGACTCTGCAGTTACCAGCGGCTGCAATGAACCCCCGGTCTTCGGCACCGAATCGATACCGAAACTGGTCGAAATGACCAGTTGATTGCCTGAGATCTCGAGATTCGCGCCGGATTGCACGGTTGCGAGAGGTGTTGTCGCGGCACTGCTGCCGTCATCCGGCACCGAGAATACAGCCGGCGCCAATCCGTCGCGCACGAAGAAGAAGCGCGTTCCATCCCAGTCGGCACTCGACACGTAATCCCCACTTTGCAGCGTTAGAACTCCCGGCGACAATGTATTCGCGGCCACGTCATAGACGCGCACGACCCCGTCGATAGTGAGCAAGAATTTTCTGTCTAAAGAATTCGACGCATTTTCAGTAACGAAAGTAACGCCGGAAACCACGGTGGAACATCCTGTCAAGTTGGCATCACATCGCTGTAACAGCGACCCATCCTGAACCAGCCAATAGGCAAGAGATCCATTGCTCCAGTCGTTGATTGCGGTGACCAGGTACTTGGTGCCCAATTCAATTGGAAGCTCTGTACTCGACATACCGATGCGTACCATGCGGTGCAGGTCGTCACTTGTACCGCACACGGTATCCGGACCCGCAGCGAGGTACAGGTAGCGAGAATTTGCCGGGTTCGAAAAATCTTCATACACACCTTCGTCGTTACATGCCGACAGCTCGGTGGATATTTGCACGGGCGCCTCCGGTCCACTGGGGCCGGGCGTTCCACTCACGCGGAAGATGCGCTTTTGTGGCGCCGCAGCGGACGTGTCTTTTATATAGACGATCGCATACGTGTAAAACCCGAAAATCGTCTTGGTGGCCGCATCGAAGCTTGCACCGAGAATTCCGACGCTTGAACTGGTCACCGGATTCTGTTCGATGATCACCGGGTCGCTTGGGAAGTCGCTATTGACCGCGCTGATTGAAGAACCGGTAACGTCCTGGATGCTAAAGAACCCATACGACTTCTGAACAGCAACTGCACCAAGGAATGTTGTCGTGTTATGGCACACGCCGCAATCTAAAGTGGTCGGTATGTGGTTCACCGTCTTGCCAATCGCGAGCACTCCGTTGTGGCAGCTCGAACACGAACCCAACGCTTGCGTGTGGTCAAAGAATGCGATCGGCAGGAATAGCGCCGGATACTTGTTGTGGCACGCTTGGCATTCGTTCGTTGTCGTCAAATGGTTGGCCGGCTTACCAATCGCAGTAACCCCGTCATGGCAACTGAAGCATCCGCTAGTAAACGTCGTGTGATCTGGAATCGTGGAGACGCAATCGATAACAATGTTCGTAACGTTCGACGTCCCAATCGTTCCCGAAAGATTAGTCCCGGTACACGACTGCCCCGTGGGTTGTCCGACGATGAACACGTTATAGGTGGAGCCACTGGACAACAGACTTCCCGAATACACGAACGATGTGGAGCCCGCCGGAATCAAAGCTCCACCGACGATGTTGGAGTTCTCGAGGATTTCCAGCTTCAGTCCGTCGCCAGTCAACCCATTAACTGATCCACCTACTGTAAATCCGGTTTGAGAAGTGCAAACGATATTGACGTTTGTAACGTTCGAAGTCGCAATGGTCCCGGATGCGTTGGTCGCAACACAGACCTGCCCGGTCGGCTGTTTGGTAATAACCACCGAGTAGTTCGCGCCTGACGCAAGTAACGCGTCAAACGTCACACTGGTCGTTGCCGTTCCGACTAAGAAACCACCGTAATATATGGAACCAGAGTAAAGATCTACGGTCAGTCCCGGACTGTTCAGTCCAACAATTGTTGCGCTCACGGTGAATTGCGACGGCGTGGGACCCGCTTGAACCGGCGACCCAGCTGTCGAGGCGGGTCNNGGCACGACGACAAAGTAATAAGTACCTGACACCGGAAGCGACGCGGATGTGACAGTGTAGGGTGAGCTCACGCTGCCGAACTTGACCTGAAAATTTGATGCGCTGACATTCGGATCCGTCGAGGCGTAGATATCGTAGCTCGTCGCTCCGACCACAGGATCCCATGTCAATGTCACCTGGTTGTTCAATGTGACGGTCTTGACAGTCGGCGCCGTGGTCACAGCAGACGGCGTCAGTAGCGGATTATTGTCAACGAACAGGTGACCTTCACTGGTGAAGGACACCAATGTGGAATCCGGGCTGATCGTCGCATTAGCCGCATTGTTGGAGACGGCTACAAGGTTTCCGTTTCCGGAATCTTTGACATACACGGTTTCGGCATCACCGAACGTAAATGACGCAACATCACCGGTAATGGAAAGGCTGGGGCTATCGGTGTTCAGTGTCGCCGACTGCAACGTCGAACCACCGCTTGTCGAGTTCAATCGTGTGACGACGAGTGTGTTCCGGTCATAGATGAGCGGCTGGTCGGGCTCCATCACTTCGACAACCTGACGACCGACCAGGGAGATGCGCTGTCCATCGTCGCTGAGTCCGACGGCGTCGGGCACGTTTGCAGCGCCTTGCCCTGAGTAGAGCGAGAGGAATTCCGGGTCGCTTGCATTGGCATAGAGCAAGTCGACATCGACCAAGACCAATTGATACGTGTTGATGAAAGAGTCGAATGTCCAGAATGCGATGGTTCGTCCATCCGCACTCAATGTCGGAGCAACGCCGCTATCAACAAAGCGCAACCCCAAGATGCGATCAAAGACGTAAATTCCAGGGCTGCTTTGTCCCAAGGGCGGCGCGGCTGCTTCGACCACCATGCGCTGTGCATTGCTCGATAAGGACAACGCGTGCGGAAAACCGGCGTCGCTCGAGGCGCTCGGGCCTTCGAACAGGCGAACGAAGCTGGAGGTCGCCGTGTCCTTGATGAACACGTCGATCGTGTCATTAGTATCGAGTGGATTGAGTTTGGTGCCACGTTGGGCGAACACCACAAATTGCCCGTTCGAGCTCATTCCATACGGACGGTCTCCCGTGCCGGCAAATCCAAAGGTCTCACCGCGACGAAAAACAGTAATCGCGCCGATGGCGTTCGTTGCCAAGTCCTTCTGGAACAGGTCAGCGGCTTTGTTGCTGTCTCCGGGCACCAAGTTGCTGGCGTCAGACCGGAACAGCACGTATCGATTGTCAGAGCTCAGAATAGCTCCGCCGCTGACACTGTTACCCGGCTCGCCAGCCACATTGGTATCGACCTGGGTACGGGCAGAGATCGATATTGGGGAAGTATTTCCAATACTCGATCGAAGAATTAATCCTACCGTCACAACGCTGCGCGGTCGAATCGGTGCGACATCGGTCGAGCCATAATAAAGTTCTGTCGTCCCCTGAAACGCAACACCATAGACAGTGAATGCGCGTTCCGCTGGAACCTTGAGCTTCATTTCACCGCCTGAGCCGGTAATTGTTGCTCGCGCGTAGGGAATCTGGGGATATCCATCCACCACGATGTCAATGAGGATTTCCGTCACCGTCGACGGCACGCCATTGATTGAATACGCCGCGCGTTGCAGGTTGGCCACGACGCTCTTCGGAACCTGTACGACGACGGTCGCAGAGCTTTCCTCACCCGCGGTGTCGCAACCGGTAAGTTGCAGCAACATTGCGGCAGAAAGCAGCAGCCCAAGAACTCGCTGGACAATGCTGCCCGTTCTCAATCGATTCGAAATTCCGGCCTTCATACTGCAACCCCTACTTTATGTTTAACTGATTCCGAGCCGCATACGCCGCTCACACCCTTCGAAAAAAAACTAAAACTCCATTCGCCCACCCAACGACAGCGAGTAGTACGAATAGTTGTCATACCCCAGCAGCTGCTCATACCGAACGAACCCGCTGCGACCTTTGGTGAATACAAATGTGGAGCCCAACCCCAAAATGGCGTACAGGTCATCGCGCGTGTCAATTTTGTACGTGAACCATGTTTCGGATGGATCAGCTGCAAAATACGCCCGGACCTTCTGGCGATCAGTGACAAACTCCTTCACCAGCGTTCCGCTGACTTCCGGAATGATGACTGCAAAGCCGGTGCTTATCGGCTGCGTGTACTGTGCCGTCAGATTCAGTGTTGTTCCTGTCGTCGACTGGCCGTCGACTTTGAGGTTGTAGCCGCCCGCGCCTTTTTCGGAAAACGGATCGATCTCGGTCTTGGAATAAAGAAGACTCGCACGCGTACTCAGTGATCCACCGTTCCTGAAATCAAAGTTGTATCCACCGTCAAAACTCAATCCCGTGCGCGTCGTGTTGGTCGTGCTTTTTGCTGTTGCCGAAACCGGAATGCCGCCGACAGTAAATGAAATCTGGCGCTTCAGGTCATAACTGCCGCTACCGTATACGAATGCGCCTTCGAAAAATAAATTCGGATTGGGATAGTACGTTCCATAAAACGTCAGCGTCGTATCGGATCCGGAGAGCGAGCCCGCTTTGTATTTCAAATCGCCGTCCGTGGATTGATAGCGAAGCGCTCCCCCGACAAACGCATTGCTGCGCAGACGATAGTCCGCGCCACCAGTCAGTCCGGTTCCGGAGCTGTCGAAACCCGCCTGTGTTGCAGTCTCGTCCTGCTTGGCTTTCGCCAGACCAATGTCAAAAAACGCGCCCCATCGTTTGCTTAACAGACCGCCCGGCTCATCGGATGCGGAGGTCGCCGTCTCTCCCTCGGCCGTGACCCAAGACGCAGGTATCCACTGACCATCGACGTAATATTCAACGGGACTCGCCAAGGAGGTTTTCAGCTTCGTCGACCGCAACAATGAAGTCAGTCGCTTTCGAACGGCCCCACCAATGTCTGTGGACTGGACGCGCGCCGCGACTGTTGTTTCGCCGGAAACAGATCGCGCCGACAACGCAGAAAGTACACCCGCAGTTTCGGTTGGATCGCCGATTGTTGTCTGCGTGCAAATTGCTGCGAGCTCGGTCTGCTCTGTCGTCTTACCAGACAACGAAAGCAATCCGTCACAGAAGGTTGCGAATCCGGTTGCGACGGCCGACTCTGGTGACTCGGTATCGGTCCCAAACTGCACAGCCAGGTCGATGGGAACTTCCGCGCGACTGGAGAGCGCGCCAAACACCGCGACGAAAAAAAATAACCCCTGCTTTGTTGAAAAGCTCATTAGCCCGTAGTCCTTCGTTCTTTTCAGAATTTCCGCTACGTCAGCAGCTGCCAAGCGACGCGAAGATGCGCGAGATTTTACAGGACCTTAGAAACCGGACGCAATGAATGTGTCTGCGCCAAGATGGCACAGCGCGATTGTCGCGGCATTTTGGAATAAAAAAGTGCTCGGCACGCTAAATCCGTGCCGCCGATGTCGGCATTCTTTTCAAAAACAGGGAGGCAGAGGAAACAACAAAGCCCGGCGAGACGTGCCGAGTCGAAAAATATTACATTCCAGCGTTGTCGACGATCCGGACCGTACCGGCGAGATTACGTTCGCTGGCGCTACGGCGAATGGCTTCATTTGGATCGAAAACAACGGACACCTTTGTGCCAATCCCGGGGTTACTTTCAATCAAGATCCGGGCACCCACCACACGGGTGAGCTGGCGCACAACGCTAAGGCCGAGGCCGGTACCGCCATAGCGAGGCCCAATTTCCGAGCTTGCCTGAACAAAGGGTTCAAATACGCGTCGCAATTGCTCGGCATCCATCCCGATACCCGTATCCTTAATACAGAATTCGAGCGCTCCGTCGGGCAAACGGCTGGCACTGATTAGCACGCTGCCGCGTGCGGTGAACTTGCTGGCATTGGATAGCAGATTCACCAGAATGGTGCGCAACGCACGCGGATCGGTCGTCAGCGACAGACCGGTCTGGCAATCGACCAACAATTTGTTGCCCTGGCCCTGAATTGTCGGACGAAGCTCTTCGGCGAGCTCCTTAATGTATGTCGTAATGTCGATTGCAACGCGCGACATGTGGTAACGCCCGGTCTCAATGCGAGACAAGTCGAGGACGTCGTCGATCAGGCTAAGCAAGTGTTGCCCGGACACACGAATGCGTTCGACATCGCGCATCAGCTGGCGATCGTTCCGATAGTCTTCAATCAGGATTTCCGTGTAGCCGATGATTGCAGTCAGCGGCGTACGCAACTCGTGGCTGACACGCGCCAGGAACTCGCAACGCAGCGCGTCGGCGCGTCGCGCGGCCTCAATCGCGCGCAGGAGTTCTTTCCGCGATCGATGGTCACGGCGTGTAAACATCAATGCCGCCAGAATCGTTGCGCCCAACAATGCGCCACCCAACACCAGCACGAGCCAGGCGAAGTGGTCGTATTTTCCACGCGCATGCTCCACGAGCATTTTTGCCGCATCGCGCTCGGACTCAAACAATATGTTCAGCGCGGTCATGGCATTGTCCTGAACCGGGATGATGTCATGCAGGACGATCTGCTCGGCGCGCGCGTTGTCGCCCGACTGCATTGCCTCGATTGCACGATCCTGGGTTTCCTTCCCCTTTCCAAACAGCGGCACCATGCCGTCCCACAGTGTTTGCTCCCGTGCCGTCAGCGGCATCGCAAGAAATTCGTCGCGCGCGCGCAGGAACAAATCTCCGAAATTCATCAGACGCAGGTATTCGTCATCTCGGGCAAACCGGTCTTTGAGCAAGACCATTCGGTGAACGGAAATTGCGCGGTTCCGTGCGTAGTCGCGCATCTTCGTAAGCAGTTCAGTTTTCTGCGTGAGTACGGAAATTTCGGATTCCAGCTCGCGACGCAGGTATTCGATGGTTACGAACCACGAAATCACCAAAACAACACTGACCACGACGACAGCGCCGAGCGCGGCCCAGAGTGTTTTCGGGGAACCCAGTTGATGGTTATCGGTCATTTCAGCCGCGTGCGGTTGAGACGAGTATGGATCGTTATCGGCTCAAACTCGCGACTCCTCTAACACGTTTATAGAGAAGAATTTCGCGCCAACGGTGTGAATCGCTTGAAACGCGAAATCTGCGTCACCAGGAAATATCGGTATTTCTGCAACTACTAACCAAGAGGTACAACGAAGTCAGGGTGAAGGAGCCTGCTGCAGGGACCGCAGGTCCGAGATCAGCTGCTGACTGTGTGATTTCGGGTCCACTTTGCGATAAATCTGAACGATTTTTCCCTCGGGATTGATCACAAAGGTGTGGCGTTTGGCGTACCGGAGCGGCCATATTCCCCAAAGTGCCCCATACTTTTCAGCAACCTGCCCGCCCTCATCTACGAGCAGCGGAAATGGAAGGCCATGTTTCTTGGTGAATGCCGCATGGCTTTCCGCACTATCAAGACTCACTCCAAGGATCTGGGCGCCCAGTTCACTCAGGCCCAGATAATCATCTCGCAGCGCGCAGGCCTCCGTGGTGCAACCGGGCGTATCGTCCTTCGGATAAAAATACAGAACGATCCACCTTCCACGAAACTCACCGAGTGAACGTTTTGCGCCGGCCTGATCAGGCAGAGAAAAATCCGG
This sequence comes from Proteobacteria bacterium UBA6921, assembly GCA_002450895.1. Classification (GTDB taxonomy): domain Bacteria; phylum Pseudomonadota; class Gammaproteobacteria; order SG8-11; family SG8-11; genus UBA6921. The sequence goes on along the minus strand of DKAR01000149.1, from coordinate 13,288 downwards.
CGCCATATCACCGATGCCCAATGTTCCGTCCTCCGCGGTCGCCTGGAATGCAATCGCGATTCCGGCAAGCAACGCGACAACAACTCGCAGCACTTTGAGACAAAGTCGCATATCCGATGCACAAGCCAGGATCCGATTCTTCAGTGTATTGATCATGCAGCATCCAGCGCAGCGCGCCAAGAAAATATCAGCCGGCTCTAAGTGCAAGACGAGAACGAATGGCCGCTGCGAGCTCATCCGCGCGCTGCGAACCGATCAGAATTCGTTTGCCGTCTTTCATGACCAGTTGCACGCCGCGGTCACCGCTGATGTTAAACGCCTTTCCACTCCGACCCCATTTGATCCCCCATCCACCATATTCGTAGAGCGGGCGGTACGTCCGTGCTTCGCACGACTGAATTTCTGAAAACAAAATCCGTGATCCGGGAAACGGAACAAATCGTACAAAGATTCCTTCGTCATCCACTACCGTGTGAAGACGCAACTGCCAGAAGATGTAGATCATCCCAAACACGAAAAGAGTCACCACAACACTCACCATAATCAGCGCGGAGTCGGAAATCGGACGATCACCCCAGGGACGCTCAAGGATCAGTTGCTGGACGAGGCCGTGTCCAAATACCGATACGGCGACAACGCCGCCAGCGATCAACAGAACCCATAACCATCGTTGGGTGAATCGCTGCAGTTCGGAAAATTCCATGATCGATACGCGCTCGCCGGTTTTCTGAATTCTAGTACGGGCGCGAAAAGAAAACTTTGCGGACGACCCCGGGACAGGCCGGTGCCTGCCCCGCTACATCAATAACAACGACCACTTCGAAAAACCTAATCCATCCAGCGCGGACCCATTTCCTTCAACTTCTTGCGCTGCTCGTCGTTGAGAATATCCGACAATTTGTTTTTGAACGTCACGCTCTGTTCGATCATTTCGCGCTGCATTGCGAAAACGCGGTCATACGCTTTCCCGATTTCCTTCGCATCCGGCTTTTCCTTTTCCCACAGATCCTGCATTTTTTCTGATTCTTCCCACATGCGGTCCATCAGCTTCATGTGTTGGTCGCGCAGTTCACGCCGCAATTGCCAGATCTTGCTGCGCTGATCCTTGGTTAGATTCAGATCGTCGAAAACCGCCATCATGGGGCCCATGCCCATCATCATTCCGGGTCCCATCATTCCGGGTCCCATCATTCCGGGTCCCATCATCCCCGGGCCCATCATTCCAGGACCCATCATGTGGCGACCGTGCCCACCGTAGCCGTATCCGTAACCACTTCCGTCGCCATATCCATACCCATATCCGTAGCCGGGACCCATCATTCCGGGTCCCATCATGCCGGGACCATATTCACGCATCATCTGTTCGCGCTGTGCGTCGTCCATCATCCAGCCGCGCTGCGGCGACGGGTCAGCCAAAACACCGGTCGCGGTTAGCAACAACACTGAAGCAGCCACTGCCATTGCACCCATCTTGTTTTTCGTAGTCATAGAATGTTTCTCCAATGAAAAGCACTCATGCGAAATCGTCGCATGCGGCGAACAACGAAACCGCAGACGCAAACACTTCAGTGGCGCTTTCGATAGCCACCCATGATGGTTGCCTCTTCCAGCACGTGTCCGGTCATCTTGCGTTCCAACTGCTGGCGCGTCACTGCGCCCAGGTCAGGCAACATGGAATTCAATGCATACAACCGGAAGAAATATCGATGACGGCCGATCGGCGGACACGGGCCTCCGTATCCGACGTTGTGAAAATCATTGACTCCTTGGCGAGCACCCGACGGGAGGTGACTGACCGCTTCCGGAAACTGGGTCGTAGTCACGGGAATGTTGTACACGATCCAGTGGACCCAAATCGTACGCGGCGCTTTTGGATCGGGCGCATCCGGATCGTCCGCGATCAAAACATAACTCCGCGTTTCTGGCGGCGCGCCGCTCCATTGCAGCGGCGGTGAAATGTTCTTTCCCTCGCACGAGTAGACGGCAGGGATGTCCTGACCGGAGTCAAACGCGGGTGATGTAAGGATCATTGCCATGGTGGCTCATCGTCACGCACCGGCAAGCCAACGACAATTGTCAGAAATACGCAGCGTTTATAGCTTTACACGGAATGTGCGTGCGATGAATTCAACAAGTTCCGGACTGTCCCACGCTTGTGCGCCGCGGACTTTCTCAAGGACGCGACCTTGCGCATCGATCAGTAGCGTCAACGGAATCGTGTTGGCGCCGAGCATGTTTTCGAGCGTGAGATTGTGGTCGAGGTAGTTATCGAAAGTAATGCCGGACTTCATGATAAAAGCATAGGCGGCGTTTGCATCATCGTCCGTGGAAATACCGATGATATTGAATTGTTTTCCACCGTAGCGCTTTGACAAACGCTCCAGCGCGCCCATCTCGGAACGGCAGGGTCCGCACCAGCTCGCCCACACATTAATAATGAGCGGTTTGCCGCGGAATTCATCCAGCCATCGAAAATCTCCCGCGAAGCCATACAGCTTTGCGTTGCGCAGCGTATTGCCCGGCGTGACCTCGCCCGGCGTACCGGCCAGGGCCGTTGCAGCCGACAACAACAAAACAACAAAAGAACGGATCAACAATTTCATAGGCAAACTCTATCAGGAAGCGCGCTCACCCGTCTGCAATCGCCACAGCGCTGCATAGATGCCGCCGCGCGCAACCAGCGCATCATGAGTTCCTGATTCCACAATTTTTCCTTTCTCAAGCACATGAATCTGATGCGCATGCCGCACCGTCGAGAGACGATGCGCAATGATCAAACTCGTGCGTCCGACGACCAATCGATCCAGCGAACGCTGGATCGCCGCTTCCGTTTCGTTATCGACCGCCGACGTCGCCTCATCCAATACAAGAATGGGCGGATTCTTCAAAATGGCACGCGCAAGCGCGAGCCGTTGCCGCTGGCCGCCCGACAACTTCATGCCGCGCTCGCCGACTTGCGTGTCGTAGCCTTTGGGCAGCGCACTGATGAAATCATGCGCTTCGGCCGCCTTTGCGGCAGACATGACGGCGTCACGCGGAACGTCTTTCATCCCGTAGGCAATGTTCTCCGCCACGCTGGCATCGGCGAGAAACGTATCCTGTGCCACGTAACCAATCGCACGCCGCAGATCCTGCAAACGGATTTCGCTGATGGACTGTCCGTCGAGCCGGATCTGTCCCTGCTGCGGTTCATGAAAGCGCAACAGCAGTTTCGTCAACGTGCTCTTGCCACCGCCGGTTCCACCGACAAACGCCACCGTCTCACCCGCCGGCACGCGCACGCTCAATTCATCGATCGCCGCGGAATTGCTGCCATCGTAAGAAAATTTCACGTGATCGAATTCAAGCTCCCCGCGCACCGCGCTCACCGGAACATGTTTGCCGTCGTAGGTAATCGTCACCGGATTTTGCAGCAAGTCCATCACGCGCTGGATCGACGCCATGGAGCGCTGATACAGGTCGGTCATTTCCGCAAGGCGCGTTAACGGCCAGAGCAAGCGCTGCGTCAGATACACGAGCACGGAGTAACTGCCGACGCCGATCTCGCCGTTCAATGCCATGAACCCGCCGTACAACAATGTCACGGTGAAGCCCGCGAGAATGGCCATGCGAATCACCGGCGTGATTGCGGAAGACCAGCGGATCGCTTCCGCATTGCGCGCGCGATAGGCATCGGAGCCCGCGCGGATATGATCCGCTTCGTAGTCTTCCGCCGTGTAGGCCTTCACCGTCGCGATGCCGGTGAGATTGTTGTTCAACCGCGCCGCAAGTGCGCCGGCCGCTTCACGCACGGCGGTATAACGTGGCGCGAGTCGCGCCTGAAACCAGAACGCACCGTACAAAATGAACGGCACCGGAACCAACGCAAGGAATGCCAACTGGCTGGTCAGCGCAAAGAACACCGCACCAACCATCATGGACCCGAAGAACACCTGAATCAGATCATTCGCCCCGCCATTGAGAAAGCGCTCCATCTGATTGATATCTTCGTTGAGAATGGCGAGCAGATTGCCGGTGCGATTGCGTTCGAAGTAAGCCATCTCCAGCTTCTGTACATGCTGGTAGGCTTCCATGCGCATGTCGTGCTGGAGATTCTGCGCCAGGTTGCGCCACTTCAGGCTGTACAGATATTCAAACCAGGATTCGCCGATCCAAATGATGACGGTCAACACGGCCAACAAGACAATCTGCTGCTTGGGATCTTCGATGCCGAGCTTCGCAACGAACGATTGTTTTTGGTTGACGACGACATCCACCGCGACGCCGATCAGGATTTCCGGCAACACATCGAACAGTTTGTTCAGGAACGAGTAGATCGACGCAATGACAACATCGCCACGATAGTGGCGTGCATAATTGAACAAACGGCGCAGCGGATTCATCGACGTCACTTCGTGATCTTGGTGCGATTACCTTCCGCCGGGTTCTTCCACGCGCCCGTCGACGTGCTTGGCGAAGCGCCCACGTGCCGGATCATGAATCTGGTCGTGGCGCGGCCAGGGCCAGCCGCCAAAGCCGGTGCGCCGATAGTCGGTGAAGGCCTGTTCGATCTGCTCACGCGAATTCATCACGAAGGGACCGTAGCTCACCACCGGTTCCGCAATCGGGCGACCCTGCAATAGCAACAGGTGCGCTTCAGTGCCGCCGCTCTGGACTGCAACACTCAATTCCGGGCGCAATGCCACTCCGGTGCGTTCGCTTAATTTGTGCCCGGCCACGCGCAGTGAATCGCCGCCGTGAAAATACAGCGTACGATTCACGCCGGCGACCGTGGCGGGAAGCGTCCACTGCGCTCCGGGCGACAGACTAATCAGCCAGATCGCCACCTGGCTGTCGGATTCAGAGGCCCACGAATCCGGAGGCGGCGCGAGCGCCTTCACTCCGGCGACTTCACCGGCAATCACGTCAATTTCAATTTTGTGGCCGTTAACATCCTGCATCGTGACGCGCGGCATCGATTCGCGCCAGAACATGGAAAAGTGCGGCTTCACCATTTTGTTTTTGGCGGGAAGGTTCAACCAGATCTGAAACAGCTCCATCGTGTTGTCGCGATCGCCGTGCAAAAGCGGAAACATTTCCGAATGCTGCACCCCCGCGCCCGCGGTCATCCACTGGACATCGCCACCGCCATAACGACCGGCCGCACCGAGCGAGTCGGCATGATCGACCAGCCCCTTGCGCACAATCGTGACGGTTTCGAATCCGCGATGCGGATGCACCGGAAATCCCGGAATCACATCGCCGTGATACATGCGCCAGCCGTCGATCCCCTCAAAGTCGTTTCCAATTTTTCGCCCGGCCAGCGACGCATTCGGACCATACTTTTCATTTCCGGCGGGATAGGCATCTTCGTGATGCACGCAGAACAGAAATGGGTCGACCGTTTCCCACTGGAATCCCAGGGACCACGTTCGGATGACGGCATCTTGGCTCATGACATGCTCCCGCAACATGTTCGGTCGACAATCAAGGAACGACAGTTCAACACAACCCGGGTTCACCCGTACAGAGCAATGTGATCCGCGGGTGTACACTCGGCCATATGCAACGTCGGACATTCCTCCAGTGGGTTGCAACACTCGCCGCGCTTCCGTACCTGCCCGGTCGGGCGCACGCGGAGCCGCCCGCGCTGTTACGCCGCGCGATTCCCAGCACCGGCGAGCAAATCCCGGCGATTGGTATGGGCACCTGGCTGACCTTCGACATTCGCGACGAGTCCGAGCGCACACAACGCACTCCCGTCTTGCAGGCCTTCCTTGACCATGGCGGTAAATTGCTGGACTCATCACCGATGTACGGAGACTCGGAAGCAACAATCGGAGTCTGCCTGAAACAGATCACCCAACCGGAGCGCATATTCGCGGCGACGAAAGTCTGGACCCCCGGGCGCTGGCTCGGCATCAAGCAAATGGAAGCGTCGCAACGGCTCTGGGGCGTGCCGACGTTTGACCTGATGCAAATCCACAACATGCTGGACTGGGAAACACACATCGAGACACTCAAACAGTGGAAAGCCGACGGGCGCATACGTTACATCGGCATCACCACGTCGCACGGCCGGCGCCACGAAGAAATGGAACAGGCCCTCATGCGCGAGAAATTCGATTTCGTGCAGTTCACCTACAACGTCGTTGATCGTGACGTCGAGCAACGTCTGCTGCCGCTCGCCGCGGAGCGCGGAATCGCCGTGATCTGCAATCGCCCGTTTCAACGTGGCGGATTGTTTGATCGTGTGCGCGGCAAACCTCTGCCCGAGTGGGCCGCGGAATTCGATGCCACCACCTGGGCGCAATTCTTTTTGAAGTTCATCGTCGCGCATCCCGCGGTCACGTGCGCCATACCGGCCACACGCAATCCCGCTCATGCGATCGAAAACATGGAGGCGGCGCGCGGCCGGTTGCCCAACGCAGAATTGCGAGCGCGCATGGCCACATTGATGGAGACACTATGAAAGCGTTTTGTTCATCAAGATACTGGGCCATCCTCGTCAGCATGTTTATTCTGGCCGCGTGCAGCAATGAGCCGGACACGCCCGAGGCACAGATTCGCGCCGCCATCCAGCGCGGCGCGACGGCCGCGGAACAAAAGGATCTCAAACAACTGCGCGATCTGATGTCCGACGCATATCACGACGACCATCAACTCGATAAACGCGGCGCCGAAGGCGTGTTGCGTTTGCACTTTCTGCGCAACCAGTCGATTCATCTGCCGCTGAGGATCGTGGACGTAATAATTTCCGATCCGGAACACGGCACCGCGACGGTGTTGGTCGCTATGGCCGGCGTGCCGATCCCCGGCGCCGACGACCTGCCCACGCTGCGCGCCGATCTTCACCACTTTGAACTGAGTTTTGCGCGCGAGGACAAGACGTGGCGTGTCACGCAGGCCCACTGGCGCCGCGCAGAAGCGGCGGAGTTCCTGATTCCGGAATAGGCTCTATATATAAGGTGGGCGGAAGGCGCCTGCCCCGCCCGCTGACCTTCGGGTTGCGAAGTCCGTCACACTTCCGACCCACAGGAACCGGTCCGGGATGGCCGCTACAATGGAAGTCATACCCGAATAATTGGGCGCTTCTTTATGGTTGCTTCGGTCGGTTCTTCAAGCGGTGCGGGCGACGCTCTTCTTGCAGCGTATAAGAAGGAACTCGCCGCCTGCGTTACCTGCGACTCTGCCGACACCTCCGCAGGCAAGCAGGCCATCCAGGAAGCGCAGGGAAAAGTTCAGGAAGCAGCGACTTCAATTGAACAACGCGCCATTGAACAATCGGCGAATCAATCGACGGAGCAATCGACGGAGCAATCGACACAAAAGCGCGAAGCCTCTGATTCGCCCAAGCCCGCGGCGGACAACACACCGGATCCAGAACCCCCGGTTTACTCCCGTCCCACGGTAAACAACAACGACCAGTCAGCCACCAATCCGAATCCGGAAACACCGCTCGGTCTCGTCGTTAATCTCTACGCCTAATTTCTTCGGTCACCAGTGAATTGACCGGCATGCAGTGCTCGATGCCGGTGCCGAGCCATTTCTATTTCAAAAGCGGATGGTCCAGCGGGCGGGTCTTTGAAAGACATACCGCCCGTTGGTGACACATCTATTGCTGCGACACTGTGCTTTGCCAGCTTTGGAATCGTCAAGTCGTTCAAAAGCGCGCAAGGAACCCGGAGATGTGGTGCGCAGCGATCGTCATCAATTCTCACGCCCGCTATGGGTAGTGGAACGTGCCGTTCAGAACGACGTAATTCGGCCCGGTGCCACTCTCGCGTTGCAGCAATTGGCCGTCGAACCCCACGAGCTTCGACGACGTAATCACAGCGACTCGGTCACACGAAGCGCACGTCGTGTCACCCATCGGCGCACGCGCCGCATAGACATTGGAGTCAATCGTCAGCACAGCCTTGTTCACGGTGCCGTCACCATTGTCTCCCACGACAAGCTCCACCGTGGGCTCGCGGCTGTTGACCACGGTATACGTGGGCCCGTCACTCGTGGTTATCGTTCCCGCAGTCGGCGACAGTGTGAATTGAATGAAATCGTCTGCGGCGTCAGAAGACGGTGGCCCCACAACATCCATCTTGTCCGCTTTCAGCGGGTAAATGACCAGATTGAAGGTGCATTCGGAATATCCGGTCGCGTTGGTGGCTCTGATCGTATGCGTCGTGGTCTGCATCTCGGAAATTGACGCCTGGAGCGTTCCTTCCACGCGCCCGGTTTTCGTATCGAACGAGAACCCATCGGGCAGTGCCGGTGACAAAGTCCAGGTCAGCGCGTAAGACGCATCAACGGACCCCTGCTCGTCTGTGGGAGGGTACGTCGTTGTCTGACCCGACCCGCCCGTGTTCGATGCCGTCGGGAATCGCTGGCTGAGAAAATGGTAATCCATACCATCCAGCATCTTCGCGCCGGCAATAAAAAACAGCGGAGCACCCGCCGCAACATTGGTTGTGCACCCTCCCGTATTGCTGCTGCCGCTGGTATCGCCTGTCGTGCCGCCACCCCCGCCTGTGTCGCCAGAGCCACCGCCAGTGTCGGGAGTGGCCCCGGTGTTGTTGTTTGCGGTGGCGCCACCGCCCCCACCTGGGCAACCGGTCAGCGATATCGCCGCGAGCAAAATGAAAATCGAAGAATTAACTGCACCACCGAACCGCTTAATCGATGTCACCACAACGCCCCCAGTAAATTGAAATGGATCAGGAAACTGAATCTTATCCTGACACGATGCTGGTGAAACAGAAGCAGATTGAATTCACCGGAGCGTTGGGCGGGTGCATTCTGTTAACGGGGCCGACAGCCGAAAGGACTCCCAGGCTTGTTATTCGAACGACTAACAGCCGAATTCCCCTGCCGGAGCAATCACTTCAGTAGCGGATGATCCGGCGGAAGCGTCTTTGAAATCCACACCGCCAAACGGTGGCGCATCGATTGTTGCGACACCTGGTCTTCCGGCATGGGGGCGATCTTCTTGTCGTGCACCAACAGGCGGTAGATATACAGAATCTTCTCTGATGCCGCGTCCGTCGGCTCGAATACCGCCGCGCCGCGCTGCTCGGCGTACTTCACGCCCTCGGCAATGGCGAGCTTCACCAGTTCGTTTTCGTGTTTGAGTTTTTTCATGGCGATGATTCTCCTTCGTCGTCACGCCGTCCGGTGAGCACTATCGCGCGATCATGCGCAGGAACGGACCTACTGAAACATACACGATGAATGCGACGGCCAACAGGGCCGCGACAAACCGGATGGGATGGCGCGCGACGCCCGCCAGGAACGAAGGCGCGCGCCCTTCGGCTTTCAGAGCCGCGTATTCCTCGCGCATGCGCGCGGTGCGTTGTTCCTGAAATCCGGCGATCAGCTGGCGCACCTCGTCGTGCCTGGCGTCATCGCGGATCCACAGACCCGGCGATGACATGCCCCATCGCCCAGCCGGTGTTTCGTAAAAGTCGACGCTGCGTTCCTCCAGGAACTCGCGCAGTTCCTCGGCCTCATCGTCGGGCACGCCCCGCAAATTAAAAACGCGTACTGGCATGGTTATCCGGTTACGAACTGCACGACAACATCGAGCACCCGGCCTTGGAGCGCGCCCAGTCCGGGCGCTTTGCGGCATAGGCTTCGCGGCCTGGCTGCTCGTCATACGGGCGTCGTATGACATCGAGCAGCTCCGTCACGCCACTGATGTCCCCTTGCTCGGCACGCTCGATCGCCTGCTGCGCAAGATAATTTCGCAGCACAAACCGTGGATTGAACGTATTCATGCGCGCACTACGATCCGCATCCAGTTCCCCACCCTGTCGCAGGCGCGCCGAATAGTGTGCCAACCAGTCCTGAAATGCATCACGCAGCGCGGCAAAATGCACGTCGTCATAGAACGCGTCACTCAGTACCATGATATTCGGCGCTTCGCTGTCAATGCGGGCCAGGCTGCGGAAAAACTCCGTCATGTCCACTTCGGCACGCGACAGCAGTTCGAACGCGGCGTTAACGATGTCCGCGTCAACCTGCGAGATTTCCGGCAAACCGAATTTGGCGATCGTCATCTTGAGAATGCCGTCTTCAAACATGGCGTCGTAGGTCGCGATGCCGTTCTCCACGGCTTCGCGGTCCATCACATCCTTGAGCGCCATACCCAGTCGCTCGAGATTCCAGCGTGCAATCACCGGCTGCCGCCCGAAACAGTAGCGCCGCCCTTCGGCGTCGGTCGTATTTGGCGTCCAGGACGGATCAAAATCGTCGATCCATCCGTAGGGTCCGAAGTCGATCGTCAAACCGAGAATGGACATGTTGTCGGTATTCATCACGCCGTGCACGAAACCCACGCGCATCCAGTCGACCATCAATCGCGCGGTGCGCGCACACACTTCGGCGAACCACGCCGCCGGAAGCTGGGCCGGTGACGCCGTCAACTCGGGGAAATCGCGCGCGATGGTGAAATCAACCAGCCGTCGCAACAGCGCAAGATCCGAGCGCGACGCCGGCATTTCAAAGTGCCCGAATCGAATGAATGACGGCGCAACGCGACACACGATGGCGCCCGGTTCGTCGATGGGATGTCCGTCGTAAAACATGTCACGTTCCACGAGGTCACCCGTCCCGACCAGGCTGAGTGCACGCGTCGTCGGTATGCCGAGGTGATGCATCGCTTCACTGCACAAGAATTCACGCACGGAAGATCGCAACACCGCGCGCCCGTCCGCACCGCGCGAGTACGGCGTTCGTCCCGCACCCTTCAGCTGAAGCTCCCACCGTTGGCCCGCACGATTTACAACCTCGCCGAGGAAAATCACGCGACCGTCACCCAACTGGCCGGCCCAATGGCCGAATTGGTGTCCGCCGTAACATGTTGCGTAAGTGGCCATGCCGGGCAAAACGCGATTGCCGGCCAACGCCTCGACCATTTCCGGTGCGTGTAACGCCGCGTGATCCAGGCCCAGCAGCGCGGCCATTTCGGGGGAATACGCCAGCAACTTCGGCGCGCTGACCGGTGTCGGGTCGACCGGCGACCAGCAGGCGCCCGCCACCGGACGCGGACGATTGGACGTCTCGGCATCGCCGGGCAATTCGCGCATAAATCGGTTGTCAAAGTTCAGCACAGACATCATTGGACTCGAAATCGACGGGTTCGACTTTCATTATCCGCCAATTCCACGCCAACTGCGCGCCCTTGTCGGATCGAATCGCGGCCGCACAACCCTATGCACCCTGAGACAAAATACGGTTACAGTGACACCCACACCCATTGCGCTAAATTCCGGCCATGCATGAGTACACCGAGTACACGAAGCTTCTGATTGCCCTGCTCGCCATCGTGAATCCGCTTGGCGCGGTCCCGATCTTTGTCGCACTCACCTCCGGCGCCAACGAGGTGGAGCGCAAAAAAATCGCGCGCATCGTCGTTATCGCAGTGCTCATCATTCTTTTCACCGCGATGATTTTCGGGGACTGGCTGCTCAACTTCTTTGGAATCACGATCAACTCATTCAGCGTCGGTGGCGGTGTGCTGTTGTTGTTGATGGCCATTGCCATGCTGCATGCGAACGTGAGCCTCGTGCGACAAACTCCGGCGGAAGCGCGCGAAGGAGAAGCCAAGGAAGACGTCGCCGTTGTGCCGCTCGCGATGCCGTTGCTGGCCGGCCCTGGCGCAATCGGCACGGTGATTCTGCATGCGCATCACAGTTCCGGTTTCGCGCACTACACCGGCATGACGGTTGACATTCTTCTGATCGGCTTGCTGCTGTGGATCGTGCTGCAGTTGGTGCCCTGGATCTCGCGCCATGTGAGCCAGACCGGCATCAACATCTTCACGCGCATCATGGGATTGATCCTTGCGGCGATTGCCGTCGAATTCATCGCGACCGGTTTAAAAGGAATGTTTCCGGTGCTGGCCGCCGCCGCCAAATGATTCTCTATTTGCACGGATTCAGCAGTGGCGGTCAGTCCACCAAAGCAACGCAACTGCGCAACGCGCTTGCACCAGTCGCAGTGCGCGCGCCCACCTATCCCGCGCATGATCCCCACGCCGCTATCGCGCAGCTGGAAACAACCGTGCGCGAATGCTTCCCGAATGGCGGCGCCAGACTCATCGGCAGTTCGCTCGGCGGTTTCTATGCACAATACCTCGCCAGCCGCGACCGTAACGCACGCGCCGTGTTGATCAATCCGGCGCTGAATCCACAACAGCAATTGCGCCCCGCCGTCGGACCCAACACGAATTACGTAACTGGTGAACGGTTTGAATTCACGAACGAACAACATGCGGCGCTCAGTGTTTATGACGTTACCGCAGAAGCACTGGCCGGCCGCATCCTCGTTCTGGTCGACGAAGACGACGAAGTCATCCCGTATCAACACGCCGTCGAGAAATACCGCAAAGTCAGCACAGTGAAACGCTACCCCGGCGGAAGTCATCGCTTTGAGCACATGGCGGAAGCGCTCCCGATGCTTCGCACTTTTCTCGAAGAGTAAGCATCGGTGTGCTGCTAGACTCTGAGTATGTCTGAACTCCTCACCGTCCAGCGATTCACGGGTACCGACGTCGAGCGCTATATCTACGACGTCGCCCGGCTGCGCATCGAAGTCTTTCGCGAGTTTCCGTATCTCTATGACGGTGACATGGCGTACGAGGCGAACTACTTGCGCACGTACACCGCCAGTCCGGACAGCGTCGTGGTCATCGCGTTCGACGGCGATCAGGTCATCGGCGCTTCGACCGCTGTCCCACTGCGCCACGAAATGGATGAGATCAAGGCGCCGTTTATCAGCAGCGCTATTGATCCGGATTCGGTGTTTTATCTCGGTGAATCGGTATTAAAACGCGCCTACCGCGGACGTGGACTGGGCGTGCGCTTCTTCGAAGAGCGTGAAGCACACGCGCGTTCAATCGGGCCGTTCCAATGGAGTGCGTTCTGTGTGGTGCAACGCGCGGACAATCATCCACGCCGTCCCGCGGACTATGTGCCGCTGGATTCGTTCTGGAACAAGCGTGGCTATTTCAAACGCCCTGACCTGCACACGCATCTAACCTGGCAGGAAATCGACGAACGATCCCAGTCCGCAAAGCCCATGATGTTCTGGCTGAAACGGTTCGATCAATGAGTGCAACTCTCCGCGTCGCCACCGCGGCGTACGACATCGGCGAATTCCAAAGCTGGGCGGAGTACGCGAGCAAGATTGAACGCTGGGTTCGCGATGCTGCCGCGAATCGGGCGCAACTGCTGCTGTTTCCCGAATACGCGAGCATGGAGCTGGCGTCCCTGTTCCAGGCAAAAACCGGTTCAGATCTCGCCGCACAATTACA
>DKAR01000165.1 GCA_002450895.1 Proteobacteria bacterium UBA6921 | reverse complement strand
GCTGGTACCCACCTATGACGATGCCTGTGATGCGATTGCCCTGCAGAATCTACAAATGTGTTTTCCGGATCGGGAAATCGTCGGGATACCCTGTTTGCCGATTATCGAACAGAATGGCAGTCTGCATTGCCTGACGATGCAACTGCCGGAAGGAATAGCCAGACCGTTGATTACTTGATTGTTGGAAATGGGCTGTTGATATGCCCGTTACCGCTGTGTTTGTCCAGTTCCCAGTCCAAGGTAAACGTCATGTTACGCTCAATGGCATTATCTTCATTGTAATAGCGGATTTGGATCAACTGATTGATCCTGGATTCATCGCTATTCGGTTGGCTGCGCAGGACATTGTACCCGGAGATCCGATAGTGCATCAGCCGTTTACGTTCTTTCTCGGAGAGTGGTTCTTTTTCATTCTTGTGCAAAAAGAAGGCTTTATCGTATTCCCCCCAACGCAATGCACGTTCGTATGCAAAATTGGTTTGCTGAAACTTTAAATGCTGTTCAGATAAGCCGGCACAACCGGCCAGAATAGACATTGCCATCGTGAGCAACCAACGCCGCTGCATCGCAGGAAGACCTCTTATGAATATCGATGGTCGATGTTAACATGATGTGCTTGGATTTTGCACCGGCATACGCGCCTGTGGAATATTTACGTTATACTTGCCACAGATAAAAAACGTGGATAACTCATGTTGTCATCAACATTACAAACCGCGCTGGTACAACAGACCTGCTCGACCGACCGTACCGCCAATCTCAATGCCAGCATAAATGGGATACGTGAAGCAGCCGCACAAGGTGCGCAGTTGATAATGTTGCAGGAGTTACACGCCAGCCTGTATTTCTGCCAGACGGAAGACACCCGCTGTTTCCACCTCGCCGAAACCATTCCCGGTCCCAGCAGTACGCAACTGGCCGCATTAGCCAAAGAACTCAGCGTTGTCATCGTCGCATCGTTATTTGAAAAACGCGCCACGGGTTTGTATCACAATACCGCCGTGGTATTCGAACGGGATGGCAGCATGGCCGGGATGTATCGCAAGATGCATATCCCGGATGATCCGTTGTATTTCGAGAAGTTTTACTTCACGCCCGGCGACCTTGGTTTTCAATGCTTTGAAACCCAACACGCGGCGCTGGGGATGTTGATCTGCTGGGATCAATGGTATCCGGAAGCCGCGCGATTGATGGCGCTCGCCGGCGCAGATTTCCTTTTGTACCCAACGGCCATTGGGTGGGATCCGCGCGACAGCGCCGACGAACGAAACCGGCAGCGTGACGCGTGGATCACAATCCAACGCGCGCATGCCGTCGCCAATGGTTTACCGGTGTTGGTCGCGAACCGCGTCGGACAGGAACCGGATCCCTCCGGCTCCACCGGCGGGATTCAGTTTTGGGGCGAGAGTTTTGTGGCGGGACCGCAAGGTGAAATCATCGCGCGCTCGCAGGGAGAATCCGAACAAATCGTTCTTGCAACGATCAATCGAAAGCGCAGCGAAGACGTGCGGCGCATCTGGCCTTATTTGCGCGACCGCCGAATCGATGCCTATAGCGGACTAACGCAGCGTTATCTGGACGCGGAATGATCGTCATTCTCGAACCCAATATAGACAAATCCGGCGCAGCGTATCGTCAGCTCCGCGCTCATTTGGACACGCTTCCAAATATACAAGTACGCGAGCACGAGGAGGTCGGCGCGCAGCAAACACTGACCGAGCTCTACCTCGTCGGCGATACGGCAGCGCTGCCGGCGGAAAATATTCGCGCACTGCCCGGGGTCGAGCGTGTCGTGCGCATTTCGCGCGAATACCGGATCCTGGGTCGCCATAAAGATGACTCCCGAGCAACGTCCTTCACCTACAACGGCGTGGAATTCAGCCAGGATAATCTGAATATTTTTGCGGGGCTGTGCGCGGTGGACACACGTGACCACGTTGAAGCCATGATGCGCGCACTGCAACAGCACGGCTTGGTCTGTACACGCATGGGGGCCTATAAACCACGCACCAGCCCATATGCCTTTCAGGGTCACGGCAAGAGTTGCCTGCCCTACGTTTTTGAGTTGGCCGGAAAGTACGGAATTCGTGTCATTGCGATGGAAATCACGCACGAATCCCACGTCGAGGAAATTGACGAAGCGCTGCGCCAAACGGGCAACGCCACCGGCATCATGCTTCAGATCGGAACCCGGAATACACAAAATTTTGAGTTGCTCAAAATCGTCGGGCGCCAACGGGAACACCCGGTGCTGCTCAAGCGAGGATTCGGCATTACGCTGGAAGAATCGCTGAATGCGGCCGAGTATCTGGCGTCGGAAGGAAGTCGAAAAGTGGTGTTCGGACTGCGCGGGATGAAATCCCATTTCGGCGATCCGCACCGAAACATGGTCGATTTCAGTCACGTCCCGGTGGTCAAGAGACTGACGCGCATGCCCGTGTGCGTTGATCCCTCGCATTCCGTCGGTGGACGCAGCGCTTCGCCGGAGGGGATTCTTGACTTATTTCACGCGACCGCCCAGGGAATCATTGCCGGTGCAAACATGGTTCTGGTGGATTTCCACCCCGCACCGGCGTTGGCGCTGGTGGACGGACCACAGGCACTCACACTTCCTGAGTTGCCTGTGTTTCTTGAAGATGTCCGCATCGTTCGCTCCGCATATGAACAGCGCAGAACGTTAGCCTCCGCAGGCGAATAAACCTCCTCCACTGGTGTGGATTAACCGTTACGTGGCATACTTATGCGCCGCGAGACGTACTTATGTTAAAAAGCGCCGCATGACCCGGATGCGTTCAATGGGCAATACGCGCTGTTTGGACACGCCTCGCAGGACACCAAAAAAAATCTGCACTACGAGTTGGATCGCGACAGGGGAACGGTTCCGCGCACGCGATGAAGTCCATCCAGGATGGGTGGGCGCGGAAGAAAAAAGTTACGCCCGAGGATGCCGATAACGGCATTGCTCAGCATCACTTTTAATAATCGAGAACTTTTGCAGTGACCGGATTTCTCTTGCTCGCGCTGGCAGCATCGCTTGTCCTCCTCGTGCTTGAAGGCGCGTGGCTGGTGCGCGTGCCGAAAACCAAATACAAAACCGTCATTCGCCGCAGCATCTACGTTGGCGCCGGCCTGGTCGTACTTGGCTTTGTCTATGTCTACAACTGGCATTGGTGGTGGGGATTAATGGGTATAGCGCTCATGTTCGGCGAAATCGCGCAACTTCGGTTGCTCGGCGACAAGTCCACGGGCAGACCCCCTGCCGAATTTGTCACTCACATCACACGACGATTTCAAACTTCGTTTGCGTCCGCGGGACCGAACGGCTCACAAGATCGTGGGCCATCGCAACAAGCCATACGGCAACAGGGAATGTCGCGCGAGCAAGCGCGCCGGGTTCTCGGACTGAATCCCAATGCGACCGAACAAGACGTGAAGGACGCGCATCGCCGACTGATGAGGCGCGTGCATCCGGACAAAGGCGGTACGGCGCAACAGGCCGCCCTGATCAATCGTGCGAAAGATATTTTGCTCGAGGAGTAGAAACGGGGCCGGCACTGGACCGACCCCGCGATGTTGCTGGTACTAGTTGCTGACGATCTGAGTTTTAAGACGATCTACTTTCCGACGCAGCTGATCATCCTTGTTCAATCGGGTTTTCAAACGGGCGGCAGCAACGGACACGCTGGAATAGTGCCCCACGTGCATCACGTCAGCGATTTCCTGAAGGCTGTATCCTCCGGGACTGCGCGCCAGCGTCATAGCGACCTGCCGCGGCAGATTGCCCTGGCCTCGCCCACGAAGACTTTTCTGCAGATGCTTCGGGCTGACACTGAACGCACTCGCAACAAACTTCATGATGGTTGGTAGGGCCGCAACATTCGATTTGGCTTTTGCGGAAGGCTTGGCTCCGGCCTTTGAACGCGCCGCCTTCTTGAACGCCGCATCACCACGCACGGCCTCCAGATGCTTCTTGGCATAGAAGCGCGCGGTTTCCGGATCCACCCCTTGTCGCAAATAGTCGGAGTATTTTTTCCCGTCAACTTTCTTTAAGGCATCGGTGACCAGCCAACCCGGCGCAGATTCCAGACCGAGCTGAGCCCGGCAGCTGGACCAACGATACGTTTCCGGGCTCTTGGCAACTTTTGCCGTCACCGGGGCGAGATGGACATAACGTGCCGTCGCAGCGAGGAACTTGTCGGCATTCAGCAAAACCGCCTTGTAGCGCCCGCGGAACAGATTTCCGCTGCCGCCGATTCGCTGATTGCATCGCTGTGTAAACACACCATTAAGCTGGCGCATGGCGCGGCTCAAATTCGCGCGCGGCGTCCGGAGAATCAGGTGGTACTGGTTTGGCAGCAGGCTGTACGCCAGAACTTCAACTCCGTAGGTCTCGGCCATCTGCTCAATCAGTTCAATGAATATCTTGCGGTGCTCATCCGTCTTGAACACCGGTCGGCGGCCGGAAGCTGTGTTTACGACGTGATACGTCGCGCCGGGATATTCGATACGTAACGGTCTAGGCATGTCTTTTCCTTTCGAGTGGCATTGATACGTTTATAGGCTCTTCACCCTGACTCAAGACTGAAAAATGCGGGAGCACGAGTTGCCAGTTTGCGGCTCGATGGTTCGCCACCCAACAATTGGCAAACCGGAATTTTCGAGTGCCACTATTCGACAATACTTGAGCACGAATTGGAGCACTGGTGACAATAATTAACAGTCTCATGTTAAGGCAACGCTAAGACTCGGAATTCGACACCGCAATAACGAAGTTAGTTCAATTCACGACGCTGCACCTTGCACAAGGAGTCAGTGCTCAGCGAAATCGAATTTTCAAACGGAATTACGACCTGAAAATAAAATACACCGCACCCAAAAGACACATTCCCGCCCACAAGTAATCCAGTTTTAACGTTTGATTCATGTAGAACATCACGAACGGCACGAAAACCGACAACGAAATCACTTCCTGGAGAATTTTCAATTGACTCAGACTCAGCTCCGAATACCCGACTCGATTAGCAGGAACCTGCAGCAAATATTCGAACAACGCGATGCCCCAACTCACAATGGCCGCGATGTACCACTTTTGGTCGCTAAGGTTCTTAAGATGGGCGTACCAAGCGAAGGTCATAAAAATATTCGAGCACATCAGCAGCAGTGTTGTTTGCAAAATGACGGGCATGTCCCCTCCTCACCCTCGGGCAAGTCATGAATTCGGTGTATTCGGTACTGAACCTCCAACGCCTGGACTCTCGAGACCTTTCACAAAGGTTCTCCTGGTCACTCCGCGACCATCCGCGATGCGACACGACGCGGTGCGCGCGATAAAGTCACCGTGGCAAAACGCTTATATCGATCGGGAGTGGGATGATGCACGACCCCGGAACCGGCCATGGCTACGGGGCAACCGCTATTCAACTGCGACCGGATTTGAGCGAGTCGATTCCAGGCCAGCCAGAAACCGCGAAAGAATCTTCTGCGTGATGCGTCCTTCGTGCGCCGCAGGTACCGCGACGCGAAGCAACAGGTCAACTCGATCCGGCTCGGGCAACTCAATGGCTACACGTGGTTCAACGGCGGGCGTTTCCAGCCCCTCTTCTTTCTGCATACGCGACATGTGAGTTCTCGCCGCCTCGAGATACTCGGCGCACTCCTCGGAGGCCACATCCAGCAGCCGCTGCCGGGCCTTTTCCCAATCAACACGAAGCGAAAGCGGCACACGAATGGTGCGAACGCGATATGCCCCGGTATAACTTTCGGCAGCCACGGGCAAAGTGAGGAGCAAACTGTTTGGAAACACCACCGCACGCCCCGTGTACTGATGCGCGTGCGTTCCGGATTCAAGTTCCATCACAGTCGTCGCAAGAAAGTTGATGTCGACGACATCACCGCGAGTCTCACCAATCTTGATGCGGTCACCCACTTTGTAGGCCTGGCTGACGATTCGCCATACCCCACCGCTAAAGCACAGGATGAAATCCCGGGTAGCAATGACAATGGCGGCGCCTACGGCAACCAGTGAAATGGCCAGTGTTCGAATTTCGTGCGCCCAGATCAGCACCAGCCCGACGACTGAAATGAATAACGCCGCATTTCGGATGCTCACCATCCAGCGGCGTTTTGTTTCAAGCGATAAACCGACCGGGCGATTGATCAGTCGTACCAGTACCGTACGCATGATAATGACAGTGGCGATAAAGGCAGTTGACGCCATCAGGTCGCGCATCCACAACGCGTTGTTCGCAGTCATCCACTCGAGCATGGGGAAGTTCCGACCGATTCTCAGGCCGGAATACTATCAATTCGGAAGGTTTGAATAAACGCGCGAATCCCGAAACAACGTACGTATCTAAGCGTCCTTCAATTGCGCCGAAAGGCCGCCTTCGAGAACGTAAACATCGAATCCCCGCTCGTTAAGCAGGAACGTCGCCGATGCACTGCGGGAACCCGAGTCACAATACACGACGTAACGTTTGGCTGGATCCAGCGCGCTCATTTTCAGGCGCAGGATGTACAGCGGAATATTAATCGCGCCCTCCATGGCGTCCTTTGCGAATTCGGATTCCAGACGCACGTCCAGCCACGCGGCACCGCCCTTGACTGCTTCGCGGGCCTGTTCAATGGTCATCGTCTTGAGCACCGGAGCCTTCAGCAGCTTTTCGAAATCCTCGCGCGACAACTGCATCAGCGTGCCATCGGTCAGCATGGTCACCGTCGCGTTGCGCACGCAGTCACCCAGCAGCGCATCCTCGCCAAAGCTGTCGCCGACTTTGAGTTCCGTCAATTTGAGATCTTTTCCTGTCTCGGGAACCGAGCGCGTCACGACGCATTTACCACGGCTGATAACGTAGTAAAAATCGCCCGGGTCGCCCTGCTTGACGACGACGTCTCCCGCCTTGAATGCGACCGATTTGAGTCGCATAAACATCGCTTGAATGTTGGCCGGTGGAACACGGAGGAAACTCTTGGTTTGCAGGATTCGCGTCATCCAGTCATCTTCGTTGGCGCCCTGTCCGCCATCCATTTCGTTGACGACGAGCCCCGACGACTGGTCCCACGTCAACAGCGTGTTCAGATAGTCCTCGTCGATCGCGATATACGCCACCGGCGTCTTTGCAGTCACCGTGGCCTGGCGTGGCTGGCGAGGATCAAGCGGATGCTTGGCGTCCGGATGACCGCCACGTGCGGCGCGAACCGGCTGTCCCGGAACTTCGATCGCCACATCGCCGCTGACGATGTAATAGCGCTTGCGATCGCGTTGCCCGCGCTTGATCAGGACCTCACCCGGACGTGCCATTTCGACAAACGTTCGGGAGGCCAGCCGTTCGAAATTGTCTGCCGACAGAGAATCAATCGGCACCAATTGCTTCAGGAAATTCTTGTCGATTGGCTTTTTTTCCACCGCCATGCGTATCCCCTCGGGTCGGATGGGCAATTCAAACCGTTTAGCGGCACCTGGGCCGAATTCTTCAGAAGCACTGCCCCCACCGGACCGGCACCACAGTCACAAAATTCATGATTCCGGCCCCGCCGGATTCGGCAAGCCCGACTTTTCAACTGGCAAGGAGGTTGGTAACTTCCAGCTATTGCTGCTGAAATCTGTGGAATCCAATGACAATTCGGACCGTCCCGACCACGCCGTACACGGACCAGAAGCCTGGAACCTCAGGACTTCGAAAGAAAACCCGCGTATTCGCGCAACCCAATTACCTCGAAAATTTCGTACAGGCCATTCTGAGCGCCCAGCCGGAGCTGCGCGACGAAACACTCGTCGTCGGGGGTGATGGGCGCTATTTGAACCGCGCGGCGGTGCAAACGATTGTAAAAATTGCCAGCGCGAACAGTGTCGGTCGGATCCTGGTCGGGCGCGGCGGAATTCTTTCTACTCCGGCGGCCTCAGCACTGATCCGCAAGTTCAAAGCCCGCGGCGGAATCGTTCTTTCCGCAAGTCACAATCCCGGCGGTCCTGAGGGAGATTTTGGGATCAAGTTCAACACTGCCAATGGTGGACCCGCCGCGGAATCCGTTACCGATGCGATTTATCGAAAGGCAATGGAGATCTCCAGCTATGTCATCGCGGACGCTCCAGACCTTGACCTCGATAACATCGGAACAACAACTGTCGAGAATACGCGCATCGAGATCGTTGACTCGGTTGAGAATTACGCCACCTTGATGCAGCACTTGTTTGATTTCGATCGCATTCGAATGATGTTTCATTCCGGAAGTTTTCGCATGCGATTTGACGCCATGCACGCGGTCACCGGACCTTATGCACGCGAAATTCTCGAGCGACAACTGGACGCCAGCCTTGGCACCGTCATCAATGGGGTTCCTCTCGAAGACTTCGGCGGCGGTCACCCTGACCCGAACCTTGCCTATGCCAAAGAACTGGTCGATGAAATGTTCGGCGCAAACGGTCCGGACTTCGGTGCAGCTTCGGACGGTGACGGCGACCGGAATATGATTTTGGGCAAGCGTTTCTTCGTGACGCCGAGCGACAGCCTGGCAATTCTGGCTGCGAACGCGCACCTCGTGCCCGGCTACCGCCAGGGATTAAAAGGCATTGCCCGCTCGATGCCGACCAGTGCCGCCGCCGATCGTGTCGCCGATGCGCTGGGCATCGAATGCTACGAAACGCCAACCGGCTGGAAATACTTTGGCAACCTGCTGGACGCCAACAAAGTCACGCTGTGTGGCGAGGAAAGTTTCGGAACCGGCTCGGATCATTTGCGTGAAAAGGATGGACTTTGGGCCGTGCTGTTCTGGCTGAACATCCTTGCGACCCGAAAACAGTCTGTCGAAACCATTGTGCGCGAACACTGGCGGCGCTACGGCCGCAACTACTATTCGCGCCATGACTACGAAGAGGTCGATGCGGAGCGCGCGAACGGGTTGATCGAACACGTACGTTCACAGCTTGCATCTCTGCCTGGAAAACATTTTTCGAATCGGACGGTCGCTACCGCCGACGACTTCAGTTACACGGATCCTGTTGACCAGAGCATCACCTCGCGCCAGGGCATCCGAATCATTTTCGCTGACGGATCCCGCATCGTGATGCGCCTGTCCGGGACCGGCACGTCCGGCGCGACGCTGCGCCTGTATTTTGAAAACTATGAACCGGATCCCGCCCGGCACGACCTGGACACCCAAGTCGCGCTTGCCGACCTTATTTCAATCGCCGAACACATCGCTGAAATTCGCGTTCGCACGGACCGGAACGAACCCACTGTCATTACCTGAGCCCGCCCCCCGCGTTCCGGATAGGGGAAAGCACTAGGGACAAGAAGCCCGGACGCCGTCTACCATTGTGTGGCGATCTCCTTTCGGAATTGGCCATGCGCTACATCAAACGTTTCTCGGAACTGGGCATTCACGACATCCCGGTGGTAGGCGGCAAGAACGCCTCGCTGGGCGAGCTGTATCGTGAGCTTGCACCGCAAGGCGTCAAAGTACCCAACGGTTTTGCGACGACTGCAGAGGCCTACCGCGAATATCTGTCCCACAACGGACTCACTGAGCGCATTGCAGACGCTCTGCAGAAACTGAATCCAGCCGATGTCGGCGCACTGGCCTCAACCGGCCGAATGATTCGTGACTGGATAACGCATGGCGAAATCCCTCCGGCACTCGGCGAGGAACTGAGAACGGCCTACGGCGATCTCGAAAAGGAATATGGCCCGCATGCCGACGTCGCCGTGCGCAGTTCCGCAACGGCCGAAGATCTTCCGACGGCGTCCTTCGCCGGCCAGCAGGAAACCTACCTGAATATTCGCGGCACGGAAAATCTTCTGACCACCTGCAAACGCGTGTACGCATCGCTGTTCACCGACCGCGCGATTTCGTATCGCGCGCACCAGGGCTTTTCGCACACCGAAGTGGCGCTCTCGATCGGCGTGCAAAAAATGGTGCGTTCCGATCTCGGTGCGTCCGGCGTCATGTTTACGCTCGACACCGAAACCGGATTTCGCGATGTGGTTCTGATCACGGCCGCGTTCGGATTGGGTGAAAACGTGGTCCAGGGAACAGTGAATCCCGATGAATTTTACGTTTTCAAACCGACGCTGGAACACGGCTTTCGGCCGATCCTGAAACGCCAGCGCGGCGACAAGTCGATCAAGATGATTTACACCGGGGACGGCGCCGCCGGGCTCTCGACGCGAAACGTCGCCGTGAGCCGCGAGGAAGGCGACCGGTTTTCGCTGTCGGACAACGAAATCCTGCGACTGGCGCGTTACGCGGTCGCGATTGAAAAACACTACAGCGCCAAGGCCGGGCACAACCAGCCCATGGATATTGAATGGGCCAAAGACGGCCAAAGCGGAGACTTGTTTATCTTGCAGGCACGTCCGGAGACCGTTCACGCCCACATCAATCCGGCGGAACAAGAGATTTTCAAGCTCAAGAGCCGTGGGCCCGTCCTTGTACAAGGGAAGAGCGTTGGACAGAAAGTCGCGGCAGGAAAGACGCGCGTCATCATGCAGGCCGCCGACATGAATGCACTGCAAAAAGGTGAAATCCTGGTGACCGACATTACGGATCCGGACTGGGAACCCGTCATGAAAATAGCCGGCGGTATCGTCACCAATCGCGGCGGCCGGACATGCCATGCCGCCATCGTCGCACGCGAGCTTGGAATCCCCGCCATTGTCGGCACCGGAGATGCAACCCAGCGTTTGCACACGGGTCGGCCGGTCACCGTGTCGTGTGCCGAGGGCGATACCGGCACGGTGTACGACGGCGCGCTCGAGTTCACCGTCGAAAAGCAGGATTTGTCGAAACTCGCACAGCCGAAGACGCGACTGATGCTGAATCTCGGCAATCCGGAGCGCGCGTTCGAACTCGCCAACCTGCCTGTACACGGAGTCGGACTGGCACGCCTTGAATTCATCATCAATCACGCGATTCAAATTCACCCGCGCGCGCTGCTCGAATACGACAAGCTCGACGCCGAAACGCGCGAAAAAATCGACCGGATCGTTGCCGGGTATCCGGATCGCCGCTCCTTCTATGTACAGCGGCTTGCTGAGGGCATCGCAACGCTCGCGGCGGCGTTCTATCCGCGCCCCGTCATCGTCCGGACATCCGACTTCAAATCGAACGAATACGCCGCGCTGGTTGGCGGCAGCGGTTTTGAACCAACCGAAGAGAATCCGATGATTGGATTCCGCGGCGCCACCCGCTATTTCTCACGCGAGTTCGCGGCCTGTTTCGCGCTCGAATGCGAAGCCCTGAAGTACGTCCGGGAGTCCATGGGGCTGCTCAATGTCGCCGTCATGGTGCCCTTCGTCCGAACCACTGATGAAGCGACCAATGTGCTCGAACTCATGCGCCAGCACGGCCTGTCGCGTGGTG
The DNA here is from genome assembly GCA_002450895.1 of Proteobacteria bacterium UBA6921. Lineage (GTDB taxonomy): Bacteria > Pseudomonadota > Gammaproteobacteria > SG8-11 > SG8-11 > UBA6921. The sequence goes on along the minus strand of DKAR01000165.1, from coordinate 6,404 downwards.
CCAATGGCCTGAAGATTTACATGATGTGCGAAATTCCAAGCAACGCCTTGCTCGCTGATCAATTCCTCGAGCTCTTCGATGGATTTTCGATCGGGTCGAACGATCTTACGCAGCTGACGTTGGGCGCGGACCGCGATTCAGGTCTGCTGAAAGGCTTCGATGAGCGCAACGCCGCCGTCCTCAAACTGATGGAGCTGGCGATTGCGGCATGTAATGCCCACGGCAAGTATGTCGGAATTTGCGGTCAAGCCCCGTCAGATTTTCCGGAAATTACACGCTGGCTTGTAGAACGGAAGGTGCAGTCGATATCGCTGAATCCGGACAGCGTACTCCCCATGACGAAAGTGGTTCTCGATACCGAACATTCGATCCAGCAATAACTTGCGAATACGACTCCGATGTTTTCGTCGTTTGAGGCAGCCGGATTACCGCAAATTTCAACAGCTTCAACCGCTTGACACCGGTATTTGCGGCCTCGTACAGTGACCTCGCTGTACGCCAGCGGGACCCACGTGTGGACAGGTTTCAGCCATCTCGTGGATCCAGTGACAGGGACGAAGGCGCTGCTTTCCCGACCTCACATCGTCGTGTTTTCACGCCAGTCAGTCTTGCCAGTTGCCATCGATGGCGACCGTTTGTTTGGCCAGCGCTTTCATCGAGCATTCATGATGCCTCCACGAATATTCCGTGTGGCAGCAAATGTGAGCTCATAAATCAACAAGGGAGAGAATCAATCATGGGTAACATTCGTACTGTATTGGCTATCGGCGCGGTCGCGACGACCGTTGCATTGACGGTTCCCGCATGGGCTGCAAAAAAGTCCAAGCTGGATATCGAAATTCGCGAGTGGAACATCACCGTTGGCGCAGAAGCGGTTCCTGCCGGTGAAGTCGATGTTTCCGTCAAGAACAAGGGCAAGGAAGTCCACGAAATCGTCATAATGAAATTGAACACCAATGATGCAGTGGGTCGTCTGCCGGTCGATAGAGACGGCGCCATTGATGAAAAGACGATGACGTTTGGCAAGATTATTGAAGAATTTGAAGGCATGGAGCCCGGCAAGAAGGACAAGAAAACAATTAACCTGAAACCCGGTCGTTATGCGATCGTCTGCAATATGGTCGAGCAGGAAAAAGACGGCACGGTTGAAGCCCACTACTCCAAGGGCATGTCGGCCGAACTGAAAGTTGAATAATTAAAAGAAGCTGCTGCAAAAAAACCGGCGGCGACGCCGGTTTTTTTGTTTTAAGGCTTAAGCACGCGCGCGTTTGCAATACACGCGTCGATACGGGATTTCAGGAGTTGGGCGTGAAACGGTTTGACGATGTAGTCCGAGGCGCCCTGATTCAGCGCACGTTCGATCGCCTCACTGTCGCCTTCGGCCGAAAGTATGATGACTGGAACATCCTTGTAATGGACATCGTTCTTCAGTTCGTCAAGAAACATGTAACCATCAATTTCCGGCATTCTCAGATCAAGCAGGATCAAATCGACCGATTTCGAATGCACGATTGACCACGCCTCTTTCGCGCCTCCCGCAATTTCCGTGTTATAGCCAGCGCGGCGCAACCGTGCAGCGATGGTGTATCGATTCAACTCTATGTCATCGACGACCAGCACCGTCGATGGAGCATCCCCGTCCCGGGATTTCGCCGGATCCCGATTCTGCGAGCGCAACGATGCCTTCGCGAGGCAGTGCCAGATTCGTGACTGCAGCATTCCAAAATCGAGCGGTTTAACGATATAGTCTTCGGCGCCAAGCGTAATACAACTCGTCACACTGTCGATATCCGTCACCGCCGTCACCATGATGACCGGGATGTCGCGAATCAGGGGATTGGCCTTGATCTTCTCAAGCGTCTGATACCCGTTCAGGTCGGGCATCAGAATATCCAGCAAGATGACGTCGTATCGCTCCAGCGCCAGCAACTTCAGCGCTTCGGCGCCACTGGCAGCGGTAACGACCTGGTATCCGGCTTTTTGCAACCGACGCGCCAGCAAATCGCGATTCGTTTCGCCGTCGTCCACCACCAGTACGGATCGCTCGGCGTTATGCATGGCGCAAATCTCTTGAACGTCTACGACTTCAGGAATTCGCCGATCTTCTTCAGGAGTCGGTCGAACTCAACGGGCTTGGTATCGTAGTCGTCACAGCCCGCCGCAATTCCCTTTTCACGGTCGCCCGCCATGGCATGGGCCGACAATCCAATGATCGGAATCTTTTGCGTGTCTTTTGCCGCCTTGAGCCGACGCGTCACTTCCCAGCCATCCAGAACGGGAAGACTCATGTCCATCAGGATCAAATCCGGGCTTTCGGTCAGAGCCATCGTCAATGCTTCGCTACCATCGGCTGCGATTGAAACCTGAAAGCCTTTGCGCTCCAGGCGGCGCGACAGCATGTCACGATTCATTTCGTTGTCTTCTACAAGCAATATCTTCCACATACCGCAACCCTCACGCCCCCTGCGCTTTCCGTGTCTTTTGAGCTGCCAAACAAACCTGGACCCGATTTCGTAGAACACCGGCATGAAACGGCTTGATGACATAGGCCGCCGCTCCGTGAGCGATACAGCTTTCAAGCGTTTCCCGTGTTTCGTCTGACGTGACCACCACGACCGCAGGCGGGTTCGGCAAGCGCCGAACCGCACTGATTATTTCCTGACCACTGTACTCGGTCGACGCGACATCAACGAGCAGGACTTCGATTTCTTGCGCCTCAGCGGCGCCGTGAGCCTCTTGTTCGTTCGTAAGTATAGTGACTTTATTTCCGTCTGCTTCCAGGCAGCGCTGAATCGCCGTCCGGGAGCGCTCATGAGGATCGAGAACACCGATGCGTGTGTCCGTCGCACGAACGGGCGAATGCTGGGGTGGGCGTTGTGCCGATTCCCAAGTCAGCACACGCCAGATACGCGAGCGGACATTTTGCAGATCGTACGGCTTGACGATGTAATCGATGGCGCCGAGCTTAACGGACCGGTTTACGCTTTCCGCATCTTTCGACCCGGTTGTCATAATGATTTGCATGCGCTGCTGGCGCGGATCCTTGCGGATGGATTCCATCACCTGAAATCCGTCGACTTCCGGCATATTGATGTCGAGCAACATCAGATCAAACAGCTCGGCGCTGGCGAGATCGATTGCTTCCGCACCATTGCTCGCTTCCGCGACGTTGTAACCTTCCTTTTTCAGGCAGCCGCCCAGAATGGCGCAATTGGTCGCGTCGTCGTCCACAACAAGGATGGAAAAATCGTCACAACGCATTGCGCGGGGCTCAGGCCGGAAGAAACTCGTGAATCTTCTTCAGCAGCCGGTCGAATTCCACCGGCTTGGTGTCATATTCGTCGCATCCCGCGGCAAGCCCCTTTTCGCGATCACCGGCCATGGCATGGGCTGACAACCCGATGATGGGGATGTGCTTCGTCTCCTGCGATGCCTTAAGGCGCCGGGTCGCCTCCCATCCATCCAGGACCGGCAAGCTCATATCCATCAGGATCAGATCCGGCTGCTCAGTCGTCACCATCGTCAGCGCAGCGCTGCCGTCGGCGGCGATCACCACCTGAAAGCCTTTGCGTTCGAGGCGGCGAGACAGCATGTCGCGGTTCATTTCGTTGTCTTCTACTAGCAGTATCTTGGACATGCTGCGTCTCCTAGTCCTCCGGGGGGTCCTGATAAAACTCACGGACCTTCTTGAATTCAGACTCTGTTGCCAGAAATGCTTCAACAATCTCAGGATCGAAATGGCGTCCGCGCTGGTCGACGATCATTGTCCGGCTCGCGTCATGGGTGAACGCATCCTTGTAGCAGCGTTTTGACGTCAGTGCATCGTAGACATCACCCAATGCAAGAATGCGCGCGACCAACGGTATTTCCTCGCCCTTCATGCCAAACGGATATCCGGAACCATCCCATTTTTCGTGGTGCCCGCCAGCGATCTGCATGCCGATCTGTAGCAGGAGATTACCCGGGAATTCGCGATTCACTTGCAGCAGCGTCTGCGCGCCGATGAGCGGATGCGTACGCATGATGACCCATTCACGGTCCGTCAGCTTGCCGGGCTTGAGCAGGACACCATCGGGAATACCAACCTTGCCCACGTCATGCAGCGGGCTCGCGGCATAAATCGTATCGACAAATCGCGCATCGATGATTTTTTCGTAGCGCGAAAGCTTGCCGAGTTCGACGGAAAGAATACGGCAATACTCGCGCATTCGTTCCAGATGCTCTCCGGTTTCCGGATCGCGCGATTCCGCCAGCTTGGACATCGCGAATATGGCACCCAGCTGCGCGTCGGAGATTTCCTTGACCTGATCGCGAACGCGGTGCTCGAGGACGGTATTGGCCTGTTCGATCTGGGTTCTGTAGCGCACTTCCTGGTCGTGCAGGCGTTTCTTTTCAAGACACGCTCCGACGCGGGCTTTTAACAAGATCGGATTGAACGGCTTCAGCACGTAATCTTCTGCGCCGAGCTCAATGCAGCGCACCACGCTCTCCATTTCTTCCAGTGCGCTGATCATGATGATGGGAATGTGGCGGGTATTCGGATTTCCTTTCAGGCGTTCGAGCACCTGATAACCATTCATCTCCGGCATCATAATGTCGAGCAACACTAGGTCGTACGACCCTTTCTCGACCATGTCGATAGCGATCAGGCCATTCGTCGCAATTTCGACGCGATAGCCCTGACGTTCAAGTCGGCGCGTCAGCATGTCGCGATTCATTTCGTTGTCATCGACGACAAGGACCGAAAACGTTGTCGGTATCGTCTCTGGCAGTGGCTCAACCAGCATAGTTTCTTACCCTTGTCCCGACGCCGCAGTATCGGGCACGTTTACTCGACGCTCCGCATAGGACGTCACAATTGAACTAACCGCTTTTAGTAATTCCTCGTCTGTACTTCCCGACTTGGCAACAACGCCGCGGATCGGCTCGGCATGTTTTTCGGAGTTCGCGACCCGGGACGTCAACAAGACGACCGGAATGGTTCGCCAGTCGCTGCGCTTTCTGAGCTCGGAAATCACCTCGACGCCATCCATCTCCGGCAGCAGCAAGTCCAAGAGAATCAATGACGGTCGCTGCTCCCGCAGCTTGGCCAATGCCATTCTTCCGCTCTCAGCTTCATCGACCAACCAGCCGCGTTCTTCAAGGGTTTTGCGCATTGTTTCGCGTTCGTTTGCATTGTGATCCACAAGAAGAATCCGGCATTGGCTGGGCATGCGCACGGACTGGATCACCTCACTGAGCAATTCCTGGCGATTTACCGGCTTGCCGAGCTGAGTTTTTGCACCTAGTTCAGTGGATTGCCAGTCATTGTCCAGCATCGTCAGCATAATGACTGGGACGTCCGTGAGGTGCGGATCGCGCTTAAGCTCTTCAAGAACCTTCCAGCCGTCCATCCCCGGCATCATGACGTCCAGCAAGATCACGTCCGGGCGGAACGACTTGGCCAATGCCAGCCCTTCCGCACCGCTATAGCCGCTGACCAGGCTGAAACCTTCGCGCCCCAGAATGCGCGTCAATAAATCGTGGATGGACGGGTCATCGTCGATGACCAGAACTGTGCTCACCTTCGATCGCCGTTCAGACGACGAAGGCGATGCCTCGTCGGGCCGTCCCAGGCGGACCTCGCGCGACAAGTGGTTTCCAGACACAGAGGATTCTTCTCCGATCTGGCTCAAGGCCTGAGAAATCGCCTCCGCCACTCGAGGCCCCGCCGTGGCTGAATCGCTGATCAGCGGTGCTTCGCGCAATTCAGCCGGTAACGTCGCGGTAAAGGACGAACCCTGGCCAAGGCGGCTTTCGGCACGAATTGCTCCACCCAGCATGCGGCAAAATCGCTGACTGATGGCGAGACCCAAACCCGTACCGCCATAGCGCCGCGTCGTCGACGCATCGGCCTGCATAAATGCTTCGAACAAATTGGCGACTTGTCTGTCGTCCATGCCGATACCGGAATCCTTCACGGTAAATGCGATCCATTCCTGTCCGTTGTCGAAGTGCTTTTTAACCGACAAAGATGTCTTTCCGCCATGCGTGAATTTGGCAGCGTTGCTCAGCAAATTGAACAACACCTGGCGCACCTTCGTCATATCCGAACGCATGTAGCCGATCGAAGGGTCGCACTCCACTTCGAACTGGTTCTTGTTGCGATCCATCATCGGTTGCACGGTGCCCACGGCTTCCTGCACCACTGGATAAAGATCGAAGTACTCCACGTACAGCCGCATTTTTCCGGCTTCGATCTTGGAGATATCGAGGATGTCATTGATCAGCGCCAACAAATGACGTCCCGCCGAATAGATCTTTCTGAGATCGGACAAATACGCTTCGTGGCCGCGCTCCTTGGTTTCTTCCTGCAAAATTTCGCTGTAACCAATGATGGCGTTGAGCGGTGTGCGCAATTCGTG
>DKAR01000197.1 GCA_002450895.1 Proteobacteria bacterium UBA6921 | reverse complement strand
CGCGGCGGTGGATTTCATTGATACTGCGAGCCCGGCAATCACGTTTGTTCCATGCCCTGTCGTTGAAGCTTCGGCAATATCGCGTACGGGCCGATACTCCGTTGCCGTGTAGTATTCCGTGATTGCGACGAGGGCACCGGTGGCGACCAACCCAATCAATGCGGCTCCATACAGTGCCATCACATTGAAATCGGCGCTATCCCCCATGATCCATACCGTGGCGGGATAAAACGCGACCGCCGAGATCACTCCGGAAACAAGAAGCGCGCGATAGAGTGCGGTCATCACTTTCCCGCCATTTTTCACCCAAACAAAGAACGATCCGATCACGGATGCGATGACGGAAATGGCTCCGAGTACCAACGGGTAGATCACGGTTCGATCATCGTGATAAAGAGAAACACCAAGGATCATCGTGGCAATGATGGTCACCACGTAAGTCTCGAAAAGATCTGCCGCCATCCCGGCACAATCGCCCACGTTGTCGCCNNGTCGCCGACGTTGTCCGCGATGACAGCCGGATTGCGTGGATCATCTTCCGGAATTCCGGCCTCAACTTTCCCAACCAGGTCCGCGCCCACATCGGCACCCTTGGTAAAAATTCCGCCGCCGAGTCGAGCGAAGATTGAGATCAGTGAACCGCCAAACGCCAGGCCGACCATTGGAGCCAGTGATTGTCCGCTGCCGCCCACTGCGGATTTCAAGAAAGCGTAATAGCCGGCAACTGCCAGCAATCCCAGCCCGACGACCAACATCCCGGTAATTGTTCCGCCACTGAATGCGACTTGCAGCGCGTGATTCAGTCCATTGCGCGCAGCTTCGGCTGTGCGCGAATTGGCACGTACAGACACGTGCATTCCGATGAAGCCCGCGGCACCCGACATAAATGCGCCGATCAAAAATCCAATCGCCGTGAGGCGATCCAGGTTTGCATAAATTAGAACAAAGAGGATGGCGCCAACGATGCTGATAGTCAGGTATTGGCGCCGGAGATACGCGGAGGCGCCTTCCTGTATTGCGGATGCGATGCGTTGAATTTCCGGATTTCCACTCGGGCGAGCCAGGACCCGGTAGGTACTAAGCGCTCCAAATACGATTGCAGCTGCTGCGCACAACAATGCGAATGCGAGACCGGTCATGGTACCCCCTCGTGAGCTTGTCGGTTATCGCGCAAAGCCCTCTTGCGCATCTGTTTGTCGCATACTTCTGCAACAACACAGCCATCTCGTGGCGCAACGTCGCCACGCTGAAGCGCTGCTTCAACAAGCAATCAGGACCGGTCCTACGTCGACTGCAGGGGAAATGGATCAGCCAATCCGCGAACCATTTCTCCCATGGTGAGAGATTTAGCCGAGCCGGGCAAAAGTGCAATTTCATTTTGTAAATGGCGACATACAGTGATTGGTTTCGCTTGTCGTCGCGCAAATTTTTGTTTCGGTGGCGTCCAACTCTTGGCGCGACTTCACACAACCGCGTACCCAGCATCGCCGCCCCGAAGTCAACCGCGGCAATCCCTAACCGAATGGCATGCAAGCGGATATTTACGAACTCCAATCCGTTCTCTGCAGGATTATAAAAAACACATGGAGACGCTGCCCGACGTGTGGAGGGAACGGTGCAACATGGCACCCGCGCAACGACAAAAATCTGGAGCACAATCGTCATATTTTTAGCATTGTGTATGAACACCGTGAGCGCGGACCCGGTTGAGCGACGGCGCGATCAATTTGGGAAGGATTTTGCTTATTTCGTTTATCCGATCGGTGGGGATATTCCAGGATTGGGAAGTGCGTTCGGGGCGGGCGCAACGATTCTCAACATGTTCGACTCCGATGCGGACTTCACGGGATTCAATATTAGCGGCGACTTCGATGCCGCCGGTTACACCCTGCTGGATCTGAACCTGATTCGGCATCGGCTTGCTTTTGATATCGGCTGGTACAACTTCACGGTGGCCCCGCTCCAATTTACGCGCGGCATGGACTCCGACCGAAATGATTACATCCTCCCCAAGGTTGAGGGCGATTACTGGCAAGGACAGCTGACGTCAATGTTCGATGAACGCCGAATTGAAGCCTATTATCGCTTTGGTCTCGGACATACCCGCCTGCTGCAAGTGCTCGACAAAGACGGAACGGAGTTTCCTGCGGTAGACACCACCTGGCATGAAGCCCGATTCTCGACACTGGGAGTTACCTTCGACTATACCGACGACCGACTTGATCCCCGCGACGGAATTCGTACGGAAGCTTCCGGAGGCTGGATGAAGGGCGGAGATCCTTATCGCAGTGACTGGGTGACGCTGGACTTCAACGTAACAGGATATTGGCCGGTTCGACGCTGGGATTCCCTGGCACTCAACGCATTCTATTCACGCGCCCATATCACGCGCGAGGCAACCACGGATTATGAAGAACTGCGCTCCGCGATCGGGCTCAACTGCAATTCTCTCCCCGCCGGTGACGAACAGGCGCGGTGTTTGGAAACGGAATCAAAATTGATTACGCAGCAGGTTGCTCAGAATCGATATGGCATCGCCACCGCGCTGGGTGGCACACAGCGACTGAGATCCTTTGCAAACGGAAGATACTTTGCGGGCCAAAGTATCTTTTACGGAGCGGAATACCGTTGGAATCTTACAGATGAACGAACGCCGTTCGACATCTACATCGCCCGCGGAATTCGAACCGGCATCCAGCTCGCGTTCTTTGCAGAACAGGGAAGCGTCGCAGATCACTTCGAAGATCTCTGGTCGGATCGCCGTTCGTCGTGGGGTATGGGATTCCGGGTTGTGCTGTCGGGCGTCGTCATTCGGGCTGACGTCGCAAATGGAAGTGAAGGCACAGAATTTATTTTGTTTATTAATTACCCTTGGAGCATGTTCTCCGTCGACAACCCGAGATGAACTGCATTACGCCCCGCTATTCGCTCACGACGCGATCGCGACCGCTGCTCTTGGCGCGAAACAATGCCTGGGCGGCGCGCTTCTGAAATTCCTCCGAAGATTCACCCTTGCGATACGCTGCGATTCCGATCGACAACGTAACGTTTCCGATCTGGTCTTTCGTCGAACGACGGCGCAGCTTCTGCGAACTGACCGTGCCCTGGATGTTATTCGCACAGGCGATCGCTCCGAACATCTGCGTTCCGGGCAAGATAACGGCAAATTCGTCAGAATCGAAACGACACGCCAAGTCGCGCCCACGCACGCACTGTTTGAGGTTCCGGGAGATAAATCGCAGGATTTCATCGCCAACAAGATGTCCATGCATTTCGTTGTAGCGCCGAAAGAAATCGACATCGATGAACAGGAGGCACAAATCGGCATTTTCATCGTCGGCATGCTCGATCGCACGCTGAATCTCAATATCGAAGGCACGCCGGTTTGCCAACCCCGTAAGAGCATCGGTCGTCGCCGCCTCGCGAACCCGCTCCAGCTCCTTGCGCAGGGATTCGACCGCTTGCGCCCCGGCGTTGAGCTTCATCTCCGTCTGCGTCGTTTTCTTTTCAAGCGCCTGCGTTTCCTTGAGCAGAGTCACCACGATTTCGCGAAACTTGTCCCGCGACGCGCCAGTGAGACTTTTTCCTGCGTAGTTTTGCAAGAGATCTTTGTAGCGCCCGGTCTCACCGCCGGCATCCAGAATGTGCTGCAAGACTTCGGCGAGAATGCGTCGCAAGGAATCTCGTATCTGCGCAATTTCGACATCGTCGCTGGGCGCAAGAAATCGACGATAGAGCTCTTCGCAGACCTCGACTTCGATCGACCCACCTTGACCAACAAGGTCATCAATCGCCTGCTTGAGTTCGGCGTTTTGTCCCGAGACATATTCGTACCAGACCGCATAGTTCAACGGATCAGTCGGAATCTTGAACTTGCTCATCAACGGCAATGCGAGCCGGGTGAACTCGGCTGCCTGCTCGGTGTCGTGGGGATAGTGCTGCACGAGCGATATCCTGAATCCTGTCGGGGGCAGGCTCAATTATCGATGAGTGAATCTAGTGATGCAAACGCGACTGAAGCCGTGTCAAAACCTCCGGCCACGCCTGATCCCAGCAACAGCTTTGGTCAAAATCCTCGAAGACCTCCATTGCGGCGCCGGGCTGCGTTGCGAGAAAACGCGCCATCGCGGCCGGTGAAGCGATTTCGTCGCGGCCACCCACCAGATGCAACTGCGCCACCGAGGTTGAAATCGCGGGCTGACGCGCTGGATTCAGGGACCCGGAAAGCTGAATGGAATCGTTTTCCCGAGTCAACGATTCAGTATCGAGACGCGACGCAACGGTAACCAGGCCAATTACCTGATCGACGCGTGACGCGAGCAGCATGGCAAGGACGCCGCCACCGTCGTAGCCAATAAGCACAATGTTGGGCTTTCCGGCATCGGCAGATACGCGCCGAATCGCCTGAACCAGGCGATCCAGAACGGCGACACCATATCGCGCGTGCGTCCATAACGCCGATGAACAGCCGCGGTCGGTCGAATTCCCGTGTGTACAAGGTCGCGTAATGTAAATGCTGGGCTGAGGATCAAGCGCCATCAGTCGCAAGGCCATGGTGTCTTTTGGTGTTGGGTCAACGGTCACCGCTTCGCCGCCCGACAAAGGCGCCCCGTCTCCTTCGATGTAGATGTGAAGCGTCGCCAGTTTTCCACTCACGCTCGACCGCAATAACCGTGCGGCGTCATTTCGAAATGCTACGAGATGAGATGGACCGCTTTCGATCTCGGTACGTGAAAGCTGTCGTGATTTTGCAAAATTTTCAATCTTCTGGACGGGCGTCGCACAGGCCGCGCATGCGCACACCAGGATCAACACCGTCAGTCGAACACCAAAATCGCGCACAAACGTGATCCTTTGAACGACTTGTGTGATTGCGTTATGGCGAATGGAATCGCTCACGAGAAAACCTTCGGCGGCGTTTTGCTGAACTGTGGTCTTTTTAGAATATCGCCCGCACCGGCGATCGATTGAATGCGGGTCCTGTTGGGCGTTGAGCCGTATGGATTGGGATCGGAAACAGCCCCTTGCGGCCACCGAACTGTTTGCCGACCCGCGGAACGTTCGCGATGTCAATGACTCACCGGTTGCAGAATAGTCAGCAAGAGTCCAACGTTTTTTTGATTTTTTGCCGAATTTCCGGCCGCTTGCGCCAGAACGGCTGTTGACCCTTTTGCGGCCCGCAATTACCATAGCCGCCTTTCAATTCCCCGGTAGCTCAGTCGGTNNCACCGGGTCGGCGGTTCGAGTCCGTCCCGGGGAGCCAATTTTTCGAAGTGTTTCAATTGCCCAGTCGCGGCGCGCCTTTTCTGAACAGAAACGGATGCGCCCGCGTTCCCTTAGCGCGGGTTTCCATCGGCGTCGTAGCTCACCAGATAGGCGTCTTCACCCACCACGGCATTTTGATCCACCGGACCGAGCGTGCTGCCGACGACGTAGGTTTTATCCGTCGCCGGGTCCACGGCAATGGCGTCCGCGGTGACAGACATCTTCGTCGCTGGCTCAACCGAGTTTTCAATGACAGCGGACCATACCGGGGTCCGGCTGGACACATCGAACTTCTGGACAAAGCCGCGTGACCCTTCCGTAAAGTCATACGCGTTTCCGGTCATCGTAAGAAAATCGCCGCCGTCCGACACTAATGCCGTAATGCTCTCCAACCCGTCGGCACCGAACTGCTCGATCCATAATGGGGTGGTGGAAACATCGTCAGCAAAGGCGATGAGCACGGCGTCTTCAAGCAGGAAGGACGAATCTCCCAAAGCCCCGTAACTGTATCCGCCCACAAAAACGCCAGCAACGTTCGCCCCAATTGCTGTTGCTCGATCTACCTGCGGAGTACCAAGCATGTTTATCGCAATTATCTCGCCCGTCGCGGCGTCCAATTCTGCGACAACGATGTCGTCGAATCCGGCGTTAAGCTGCGCACCAATGGATCCTCCGGCGTTCCCAGCAACGAAAACTCTCTCGGTCGGATCGACAGTGATTGCGGTGAACGAATCGTTTTCACCCGATCCTATCTGGCGAGTCCAAACCAATGCGCCGTCCGTATCCAGTTTTGCGACGAACCCATCGGCTCGACCGGAACTTGCTTGTCCCTCGAGCATGCCATTCGTCATTCCGGCCACATAGATCGCATCCTCCACATCCACCGCGAGTGCAAAACCGTAATCATCGGTTTCCGTTCCCAGATGCGTAACCCAGATAATCTCTCCAGTCGCGGAGGACAGTTTCAATACAACCGCATCGATTTTACCAAGGGCGGACGATGCATCAACGTCACCACGTGCCAGCCCGGTGACGATGACGTCTCCCTGACTGTCCAGTGCAATCCCTCGTCCTTCAATGAGCCCTTCCGAGCTCTCAAATTGTTTTGTCCAGGACAACCTTCCGTCGCTGTCACTCTTGGTCACAACGAGTTCACGCACCGGCAAACCGTCCGAACCCGCGTATCCACGCAATCCCGCAGTAAACACACTTCCGCTGGCATCGACAGCGGCACCCAGTGCACGGTCCAAAGGCGCGTTACCCCACTGCAGCGTAGAGTTTCGCTCCGCCGTGGTAAATGACCATAGTACGTCCTGATCAAGCGTCGCGCCCGATAACAAGGGCACGCCCTTGCTCAGCTTCGCGTTGTAGACGGCTCCCGGCAACAGTTCCGCGTCGGGAGTAAATGTCAGGACGCCATCAAATGCAGAAATCAAATCCACGGATCCGGCGACCGGAACGGCCGCAATGTCAGTCAGCGTAAATGACGCGGGATCGAATTTTTCAGTGTCAACCGCACCGTGCAATTCGACGACAAGGCGCGTTTTCACACTGACATCGGTGGCCTGATCGACCGGCTGGGTTTTCAAGTGCGCCGACAACGGTTGTTCGCGCACGCTAAAAACCCATTGGTATCCGCCATTCAGGTGGCGGCCGGTGGCGTCGCGCACACGATGCGTCACATCCGCCGTATACACGGTGCCGTAGGTCAGCGGCTTTAAGGGGCTGAGGCGGGCCGTTTTGGTTTTCGAATCATAGGTCACATCCGCGGGAATGGGACGATACGTCTGATCAACCAAAACAAACGTTGTCACGTTGATCGTCTTGGGATCCATGTCCTTGTTGAAGGTCACCGAGACAATCGTGTCTTCTATGACTTCAAAGTCATAGTCCTCCGGATATGTTTCCATGATTTCGAGAGTCGTCGGTTCGGAATTCGACCTTCGAGCCTCGGTTTCGGTCGTTTGAACATCAGTGGAACATCCTGCGACCATAACAGCAGCGAGAAATGCCGATAACTCCGACGCGACAAATACGCGCATGTTCCCCCTCCCCTGAGCCCTTTCAAAAAAGAAGTGGTTCCCCGTTCCCAAAACCCGGACTCGAACTGAAGCGCTTGAGTTCGCTTGCGAAAATTGCGGAGCCGTTCACCCCACTGGCGCGCCATTCTCGCCAAGATAATGCTCACGGTTAGCGCGCTCAACGGCATGCCGCAGCGCTATTCTGACTCGACAGTCGCCGCCACCTCAACGGGGAGATTCGCGCGGTTGTCGAATGTCGGTTTTGAGCGCAAAATTTCAATGATTCGGCGAACGGAGCTTGGGGGCAGCACATGGACGCGATTCGCAGCACGCGTGGCAGCAACATCTATATCAATCTCGTTCGCGCGTTCCTTTTCACTTTATTTGGCCTGCAGCTCTACGGATGCGGGCACCACTCCGACGAGCAACCGCCTGCGGGGAACGGCACTACGTTGGCCGCACTGAGATTGAACGCAATTCAATCCTGCGACGAATACAAAACGTACGTTACCAACAGCCTCGTCGAGCAATACCGACCCCGCGGTTGGGGCACCCTTTCGCCGGTCGTCGTCGACGGCACATCCGGGGAGCAAGGCGCGCCAGTACCGGCGACCTCGAGCAATGCAGGCGCCGGCGATGCCAGCAGCGCCCCAACACACGTGACGGGAACCAACACGCAAGAAGAAGGCGTCGACGAACCCGATATTGTCAAAACGGATTCAAACGGCGTCATGTACATCGCCCGCGGCAACGGTCTTCGAATTGTTGCCGGACATCCGCCCAAGGATTTGCGCGAATTAGCCACAATCGATGCGGGTGGAGCCGTTTACGATCTGTTTCTGGACACGGATCAGAAGCGCGCCGTACTGTTCGCCGCGCATTACGACGAAATCGTACCCGCCTCCCCGCCCCTGGTGGGAGATGTCGCCGGCATGCCGAGTTTTTACCTTCGCGTTCAATACGTCGTGTCGTTCGTTGATGTCAGCACGCCGACGGATCCCCAACTGCTCAGCCGCTGGACATTCGACGGGTATCCGCTGGATTCGCGGCGTGTCGGAAAGCGTGTCCACTTCGTACTGTCAGACCCGATCCAACTTCCCGCCATACTCGCCAATGACTCCGCGTTCTGGAAATTGTACGGCGACTATTATTCGGCAAAAACCGAACAGGAAGCCGCGGTTGTAGAGCAAAAGATTGTTGATGCAGTGTCGGCCGCAGTCGCCAATCTCGACGTCACTGACTTGCTCCCGTCCGTATCCATCGATCTACAGGGTAACGTTTCGAAGGGACCGGTCGTTGGCTGCGGCGACATCGCGTCACCTTCCGTCATCACACGACCCAATCTCCTAACTGTCGCAAGCTTCGATACCGATGGCGGCAATCTGAAGGCATCGGCCATCATCGCCGACGGATCAACCGTCTACGGCAGCCCGGAAAATCTTTACGTCACTCAGCCCAGCGGCGGCTGGTTTGGAAACGCTGCCAGCACACCATCGACTGCAATTCACAAGTTTGCTGTTACGGACTCGGATACGAAGTATGTTGCATCCGGACTCGTCCCGGGTTGGGTCCGTAATTCCTATGCGCTGAGTGAATACAAAGGCGATCTTCGCGTCGCGACAAACACGACGACCTGGAACAAGTCCGGCACGCTTCGAACCAATGATCTTTTTGTGCTCAAAGATGACGGCGCGGGAACATTAACGGAACGCGGATCGGTACGCGGGTTCGGCGCAAATGAGTCCATTTTCGCGACCCGATTCCTTGGGGATCGCGGCTTTGTTGTGACCTTCCGGCAAATCGACCCGCTATTCGCATTTGACCTGAGCAACCCGGACGCGCCAGCGCTCGTGGGCGAGCTGACAATTCCGGGATTCAGCACGTATCTTCATCCGCTGGATGACACACACCTGCTTACCGTGGGTCGGGACGGCACAACGCGTGCGCTGCAGATTCAGGTGTTTGATGTCTCGGATCTGGCCACGCCGACCCTGATCGAGAAGTTCACACCGCAATTGCCTGATATGGGATACGCCTACAGTGCGGCCGAATACGATCCGCACGCCTTCACCTACGACGAACTGAACAAGGTGCTCTCAATTCCCCTGTCCTATTGGAGCAACACCGGACCGGTATATTTCAACGGAATTGTGGCGCTAAAAATCGCCGATACCTATGCAGTAAACGAGATCACACGCGTTGATCATGCCGATCTTGCGACGGCCAGCCAGTGTGGAGTTCCGCTGACGCTAGCGGCCTCATGCAACGGAATTTACGCCTTTCAGGCCTATCCGCGGCGCTCGGTGATCATGACAGCGAATGACCAGGTGACGCTCTACACGATTTCGGATGCAGGAGTGAAAGCAACGGATCTGGCGCCGCCGCACGACACCTTGGCAACGGTCGTGTTTCCACCCGTAACCTACGATCCGTACCCGGTACCGGTGTACTAGTTTTATCAGGGTTGCCCGGCCGCGGTTGCAGCGCGCGCTGTGCGTTTCGTCGCCTGATTCCAGGCACGCACCAGCAACAGCGCAACGAGTATGCCACCGTAGATGAGTGGTTCGCGATTGTCTGCCTTGACCAGCCACAGATAGTGCAGCACACCCAGGACTGCGATGACATAGACCAACTGATGCAAGCGCTTCCAGTTCTTGCCGAGGCGTTTGATCATGGCGTTCGTCGACGTGACGGCGAGCGGGATCAACAACACCAGAGCCGAAAACCCAACCGTAATGTACGGCCGTTTCATGATGTCCTTGCCGATATCGCTGAAATCAAAAAAGTGATCGACACCGAGCCAGATCATGAAATGAACACTGGCGTAGAAAAACGCAAAGAGTCCGAGCATCCGCCGGTAACGCACCCACTGCAGACTGAACAGAATTCGCACCGGCGTTATGGCCAGGGTGATCAGAAGAAAACGCAGCGTCCAGTCGCCCGTAAATCGGGTCATCTTCTCAATTGGATTTGCACCCAATCCGAAGAAAATCCCCTTGATAATGAGCCAAACTAGCGGCACAAGGCAGACGACAAACAGCAGTGGCTTGACGAAACGCTGCACGACGATCAAAAGAATTTTTTCAGATCCATTCCGGCGTAAAGTGACGCCACCTGATCCGCATAGCCGTTGAACATCTGCGTCGGGCGCTTCAAAAACTCACCGATGCGCCGTTCTTTCGCCTGGCTCCAGCGCGGATGATCGACTTCAGGATTCACGTTGGAAAAGAAGCCGTACTCGCTCGGCGCCTGCATCGACCAGGTGGTTTGCGGTTGTTGCTCGACAAAGTTCATCTTCACAATCGACTTGATGCTCTTGAATCCATACTTCCAGGGCACGATCAGCCGAATCGGCGCGCCGTTCTGGTTCGGC
>DKAR01000156.1 GCA_002450895.1 Proteobacteria bacterium UBA6921 | reverse complement strand
GGCATGGTGTTCCAGAAGCCGAATCCGTTTCCGAAATCGATCTACGAGAATGTCGCGTATGGGTTGCGAATCCAGGGCGTAAACAAACGCCGTGTGCTCGACGAGGCGGTGGAGAAAGCACTGCGCGGTTCGGCCCTGTGGGAAGAGGTTCGTGACCGCCTTCACGACAACGCGTTGCGCCTCTCGGGCGGGCAGCAGCAGCGCCTCGTCATTGCGCGTGCGATTGCCATCGAGCCGGAAGTGCTGCTGCTCGATGAACCCGCGTCGGCGCTGGATCCGCTCTCAACACTCAAGATTGAGGAACTCATCTACGAACTGAAGTCCAAATACACCATTGTGATCGTGACGCACAATATGCAGCAGGCGGCGCGTGTGTCGGACTTCACCGCGTTCATGTACCTTGGCGATCTGATCGAGTTTGACGCGACCGCGACCCTTTTCACTAATCCGAAGAAGAAACAGACCGAAGACTACATTACAGGCCGTTACGGTTAATTTGTCTGGCATATACTTGTTAACACGCGCACTCACACTTTGGTGAACCTATGGACAAGCCCAGCACCAGCACCCACATCTCACACCAGTACAACGCCGAACTCGAAGACATCCGTAGCCGCGTCCTCGCCATGGGCGGCATGGTCGAGCAACAGCTCGCTACGGCCGTTACGGCGCTTGTGGAGGGGGATGCCACGATGGGCGAGCTGGTCCTTTCGACGGATTTCAAAATCAACGCGATGGAAGTCGAAATCGACGAGGAATGCACCAGCATCATCGCGCGTCGCCAGCCGACGGCCAGCGATTTGCGCCTGATCATGGCCGTCATTAAGACCATCACCGATCTTGAGCGGATCGGCGATGAAGCCGAACGTATCGGCCGCATGGCCACCCAGCTGGCGAAAGCCGGCACCCTCAAAAAGCAGTGCCTGGAGCTGGAAGGCATGGGGAATCAGGTCAAAAAGATCCTTCACGATGCTTTGGATGTCTTCGCCCGGACCGATGCCCAGGCGGCACTTGAAGTTGCCCGCACCGACCTGAAGATCGATCGCCAATATGAAGGTGTCATGCGCCAACTCATCACGTTCATGATGGAAGATCCGCGCTCGATTCCGCGTGCGCTCGACATTATCTGGTCCGCCCGGGCCTTGGAACGCATCGGCGACCGCGCGCGCAACATTTGCGAATACGTGATTTATCTGGTCAAGGGCAAGGATGTCCGGCACACCAGTCTTGAACAAATCGAGCGCGAGACTCTTTCCAGCCAGTAACTCGCTCTTCCACCCGTCGGCCTCCCCGCCTTCATGTGACGGTCATGCGATCGTCGCTAGCTTGTCACTTTGATTTTGTGTAATAGTGCATCGAAAGGCACGTGCCGAGTCTGCTCAAATGTTGGCAGTGGCAACGGGTCGGGGGCAATAAAGATGTGGAGTCGAATTCGGGCACTGCTGGACCGGATGGCAACGGGTCAACGCGTACGGTCAACCGGGGATTCAATCGAATTTGGTGAGGCCTTGATCGGCGATCGTCGCCTGATCGATACGGCTCATAGCCTGGATCAATGGCGTTCGGCGAATTTGCCGCCACGCTCGGCAACGATCCCCTCAAAATAACAGAAGTTCTCGGATTTTTCGGGCATTGCCCGGGACGTTGGTCTCGCTGACTCTATATTGAGCGCTTCAGCTGCCCCATGACTTTTTTCTCCTGAGCCACGCGGTTTTCGAAGCGAACTTCGTAGATGAACCCCGCGCCCATGCGCAAATCGAGCGTTGAGGTCTCCGTGCTCCACTCGGTGTGGAGCACCTTGATGCCAAAGTTCGCGTCCTCATAACGCCGGGCCGGTTCCCCGAACTGCTTTTTAAGATCATCGACCAGCTTCGAATAGTTCTCCGGATTTGTCAGTACGCGGTCGTACACCGTAAATACCTTGTAGAGCTTGCCCCGGTAAAAATAGAACTCACGGTGCCGGTGACCTTCGGTCGGCTGCACATAAACATCGGGATCGGCTTCCATGTGCTCCGCGTATCCGTAGCCATGCGTCTTGTCCGCTTTCTGGACAGGCGCCAGCTTGGCGAGTTGCTCTGCTGTCATGCCCCAACGCAAGGTATCCAGTCCGTCCGGCAAGTTGCCGACAACCAGAAACAAGGCCAATGCAAACCCGATGATGGGCATAGTATTCCTCCTGCGTGGGCCATGTTACGCGCTGGAACCCACGTGCCGCCACCCCGCGAAAACACCGTTTTTTCCGATCGTCATTGCGCGGTAGAATTCTGCAGCTACGAATTTCATGGAGTAATCGTTATGGCGCAGACCCCCTCAACCATGCTGGAACTCGGCACATCGGCCCCGAATTTCCGCCTTCCGGACGTCAACGGCAAATTGGTCGGTCGCGACGATTTCAAGTCCGCTCAGGCACTGCTTGTGATGTTTCTTTGCAACCATTGCCCGTACGTCAAACATATTCAGGGCGGACTGGTGCAATTTGCCAAGGACTATCAGCCAAAAGGGCTGGCCATCGTTGCCATCAGCAGCAACGACGTTGCCAACTACCCGGATGACAGCCCGGAAAAGATGAAGGAAGAAGCAGCGAATGCGGGATATACCTTCCCGTACCTCTATGATGAAGATCAGGTTGTTGCAAAGGCCTATCGCGCCGCCTGCACTCCGGATTTCTTCGTTTTCGACAAGAACGGCAAACTGGCCTACCGCGGGCAGTTCGATACTGCCCGACCAAAAAACACCGAACCGGTGACCGGAAAGGACATGCGCGCGGCCGTGGACGCTATTCTCGCGGGACGCTCGCCGTCCGCCGACCAGATGCCGAGCATTGGCTGCAACATCAAGTGGAAGGCCGGGAACGAACCGGAATATTTCACGCCGAAGAAGAAATAGTCTTGCCCGTAAATTCGCCCCGCCCTGTGCGGGGCGGCGCTGCACCCCCGTTCATGTCCGCACCGAATCACCGTCTGTCCATCGCGCCGATGATGGATTACACCGACCGCCACTGCCGCTACCTGCTGCGGCTGCTGGCGCCCCACGCGCTTCTGTATACCGAGATGGTGACCACGGGCGCGATATTGCACGGCGACCGCCGCCATCTTTTGGAATTTAATCCTGAAGAACACCCGGTCGCCCTTCAACTCGGCGGCAGCGATCCGCAGGAACTCGCAGAAGCTGCGCGCATCGGCGCGAGCTTTGGATACGACGAAATCAATTTGAATGTCGGTTGCCCGAGTGACCGTGTCAAACAAGGGCGCTTTGGGGCGTGCCTAATGGCGGAACCCCAACGGGTCGCGGATTGCGTGGCGGCCATGCGCGCCGCTGTTGCGACACCCGTGACCGTCAAGTCCCGTATTGGAATCGACGACATGGATTCTTATCCGGCCTTTCACAACTTCGTGAAAACTGTCGCCAGTGCCGGGTGCGAGACATTTATCGTGCATGCCCGCAAAGCGTGGCTGCAGGGCTTGAGCCCGGCCGAGAACCGGAGCATTCCGCCACTTCGATACGACGTTGTTTATCAGCTGAAACGCGACTTTCCGGAGTTGGTGATATCGATCAATGGCGGGATTACGACGCCCGAACAGGCGTTGGAACACTTGCATCACGTGGATGGCGTCATGGTCGGTCGCATGGCGATTCACGACGCTTACACTGTCGCGCGACTGGAAAAGGCGCTCTTTCCGGACCCGAGTCCGATGCCGTCGCGCTATGAAATTGCAGAGCGCTATGCAGAGTACGCTCAACGCGTTCATTCGTCCGGGCAGGCCCGCGTGATCAGCCTTACCCGTCATTTACTTAGTCTGTTTCAGGGACAGCCGGGCGCGCGCCGGTGGCGGCAGGCGTTGAGTACGGAATCCAGCCGCCCCGATGCTTCTCCGGCCCTGATTTTCGACGCCCTCAACACGATTCGCCGCGCCACCCTTCCTGCGGCCTGACCCCACCCCATCCGAAACCCGGCCATTTCGCATGGCCTAATCCGTGCATTCGTTCCGAAATCGCCGAATTTCCGACGTTGGACTCACACACTGCGATGTTGTCATCCCGGGGTTACATGACTGGGAGACATTAGCGCAAATAACAGTATGGAGAAGGGTATGAATACCGTCGCCGTCTCACAGACACAAGCCGGATCCCGGGACGCCGCACCCGCGTTGATCGCCGCCCTGGCGGATACGAGCGCGGAACGAACCGCCTGCTTAAGGCTTCGGTACGACACCATTGCCGCTGAGCGCGGCACCCGCCTGGTTCCTAACTGTCCCGGCCTCGATTCGGATTATTTTGACAAGTACTGCCAGCATCTCATGGTGCGAAATAGCGCGGACGGTTCGGTCGTTGGGTATGCGCGTGTACTCACGGACAACAGCGCCTATCGTGCGGGCCTGTTTTATTCCCAGTCGGCATTCGAAATGGGCCGCATTCTGTCCCACCGCGCGCGCTTTATCGAAGTCAGCCGCCTCTGCATTCGACCGGAACACCGAAACCCGCTGACGGCAGAAGCCCTGCTGTGTGGAATCGCCGGTTTAATGCAGCAACACCGTAGCGACTACCTGCTGGCGTGCGCGAGCATTCCGCTGGGTGACGATGGAGCATCTGCGGCATGCGCGCTGGAATTTCTGCGCCGCAATCATCTGACGTCCGAAGAATTTCGGGTCTTCCCCAAACGACCGTTTCAGGATTCCGGCCTGGCCACTTGCGAAGTTGTGCAACAACTGCCCTTGGCGGTTGCGACACTCGTGAAACACGGTGCGAAGGTGTGTGGTGAAGCCTATTGGGACAAGCGGTTCAACACCGCCGACATCGTCCTGATGCTGACGCGCGAACAAGTCGCGGAACATTTTTCTACACACCGCGCCTGCGCCTGAGTTTCCGGCTACTCAGGGGAGCAATACCTCGACAGCGGCGTTGATCTCCCGCAGCTGAATTCCGTCCCCACCGCGATCCGGATGGTGTTGCATCGCCAGGCGACGATACGCCTGCTTGATGGTTTCATCGTCCACCGGATCCGCCAAACCCAACACGCTAAGGGCCTCCGCGCGCCGGTCGTTGCGAACATGCTTGATCCAGAACCGACCCAGCATCCGGTCAACATCGGATCCGGTGGTCTCGGTGAAATGGGACCAATCGAGATAGTACGCCCGCAGCGGATCCGCGACGTCCAGTGCCGCGGACGGACGCGCCACATAGGGTAGCCGACGAATACTGAGCGGGCTGATTTCCAGATCGCCGGAATTTTCTGCGCGCAGTTTGTCGCGCAACGCATAGAGGACGTGGAACAGCAGGAAGTGCGTTCGGTACAGCGTAAGGGAATCGCGGGACTGGTCTGTACCGTATTCGATCAGCTCTTGCTCGGCGAGCGCCTTAAGCAAGTCGTATTCTGTAAATCCTTCCACCCGGGTGGAAATCAGTTCCAGCACGTGACGCTGGAACTGTTCCATCATCGACGCCGAAAGCGTCATCCCGTTACTTCTTGATTTCGATCAATTCCACATCGAACAGCAGCGTTTCGTTTGGACCAATTGCGCCACCCGCGCCACGCTGACCGTAGGCAAGCTTGCTCGGAATCGCGAGTTGGTACTGCGAACCCGGGTTCATCAGCTGCAGCGCTTCCGTCCAGCCGGGAATGACACGATTGACCGGGAATGTTGCCGGCTCGTTGCGCTTGTAGGAGCTGTCGAATTCCGTGCCGTTGATCAGCGTGCCCTTGTAGTGAACGACGACGGTATCAGACGGCTTGGCTTTGTCGCCGGAACCCTGCTTGACGACTTTGTACTGCAGTCCGCTGGCCGTTTCCGTCCAACCGGGTTTCTTCTTGTTGGCGACCAGATATTCCGCACCTGCTTTCTCGTTTGTGTCTGCCGAGGCCATTTGTTTCTCCATCTGTTTTTTCTGGAAGGATTCCATCGTCTTCTGCATTTCCTCCTGACTCAGCTGAAGCTTCTTGTCACCGAGGACGTCCTTGATCGCGCGTGAGACGACGTCAGCGTCGATCTGGCCGGCATCCCGTTTCAGGGATTGACCGATTTGCACACCCACGGTGTAGCTGAATTTCTGCTGGTCGGTAGAAAGTGCGCCATCTGCGGCGGTCGCATTGAAAGCGATACCGGCGAGGACCACTAGGGGAAGTTTTACATTCATGATGACCTCAGAGGTTGGTAATCGAGGCGCGAGCCGGCCACGTTGGAAGCTCATGATCCGGGGAGGATCGCGCGGAATTGTGAATCGGCGGTATCTTCCCACACTTTACGGCCTGGCTGTAGGGGCTGCGGCGCGAAACGCGGGAATTCCATCAATTGCTCGGCGAAGGCGCGATTTCGTCGAATGAACGTACCTGACGATGCGCGGCGTTTGGATCAATAGCGCCGTCGCGAACCAACCAGACCGTCCTCATTCCAGCTGCGAGCGCGGCGTCAAGCTCCTCACGGATATCCGACAAGAACAGAATTTCCCCGGTCGGCAGACCAATCTTCTCGGCAATCTTGCGGTAGGCGTCGGCTTCGCGCTTGTTGCCGATGGTGGTGTCGAAGTAGCCGCTGAACAAGGGCGTGATGTCACCGAAATCCGAATAGCCGAACAGCAATTTTTGCGCGTACACCGAGCCGGAAGAAAAAACGTAAAGGGCCAGACCGCTTTCGCGCCATGCGGTCAGATTTTTGTAGGCGTCGTCGTACAGATGTCCTCTGTACGCCCCAGTCTTGTACCCGGACTCCCAGATCATTCCCTGCAGCGCTTTCAGCGGCGTGATTTTCTTGTCTTCATCGATCCAACGAATGAGCTGTTCGACCGCCTGCTCGGTGGTGAGCTTTGATCCAACAAGCTTGCCTACCTCCCCGAGTTCCTTCATCACCGCGGGGTCGTCCTTGTGCTTCCCGATGAATTCCGCCATGCGCGCACGTGAATACGGAAACAACACGTCCTTTACAAAGGACAGTGACGAGGTAGTTCCCTCGATGTCAGTGAGAATCGCGCGCGTCATTCCATGGCCCTCATCGGGTATTCACCGTCGCTCGTGTCAGGAAGCTGACCGGGTATCGCTCCGAATGAACCCGGTTCAGAACTGATCGAATGTCGGAAACGACTTGGCAATCGTATTGCCGGTAAATTGCGCGACCCAACCTTCCGGCGTCGTAAACAGGCGGATGCATTTAAAATTCGGATTTTCGCCCATGTCGAACCAGTGCTTGGTGTTGGCCGGCACGCTGATCAGGTCGTTCTTCTCGCACATCAGGCAGTACACCTTGTCGTTCGGGTGCAGGTAGAACAAGCCCTTGCCGTCAACAAAGAAACGGACTTCGAAATCGGAATGAATGTGCTCGTCGAGAAACTTTTTACGGAATTCGGCTTTCTGCGGGTGATCCGGCTTTAGTGCGACGACGTCGCAGGATTTGAATCCATATTCGTTCATCAGCCGATCCACCGAATCCCGGTAAGCAGCGATGATGTCGTCATTGGACGTATCAGCCGTCAGTGCCTTGTTGGCCTGCCAGCGCTCGATGCGCACGCCAATGCTGTGCAATTCGGTCGCGATCGAGTCAATATCCGTCAACGTCTTCAGCGGTTTGCTTGTGTCGCTATCCTTGTAAACCTTCAACGTCGTCATGGCGGGCCTCCCTTTGCAGGCGATGAGATCGCGAGATTCTAGCGGATCAGATTCCCGGGCACGAGGCCTCGTTTGGTACTATGACGCACGATGGACGTGACCCGTATCCTTGAGAATCTTAATGACCCGCAGCGCGAGGCCGTTTGCGCGCCGGATGGCCATGTGCTTGTTTTGGCGGGTGCAGGCAGCGGAAAAACGCGCGTGCTCACGCACCGCGTCGCCTGGCTGATCGAGGCCCACGGCGCATCGCCCTACGGCATCCTGGCCGTCACCTTCACCAACAAGGCGGCGCACGAAATGCGCGGCCGCATCGAGCACCTGCTCGGTATTCCGGCGCGCGGCCTCTGGGTGGGCACGTTCCACGGTCTCGCCCACCGGCTGCTGCGCATGCATTGGAAAGAAGCAGGCCTGCCCGAAACCTTTCAGATCATCGACAGCGAAGACCAACTGCGCGCCATCCGGCGCGTGGTCCGCGAACTGAATCTCGACGAAGCACATTGGCAACCCAAGCAGGCGATGTGGTTCATCAACGCGCGCAAAGACGAGGGACTGCGCCCGCAGCACGTTCAGCACAATGGCGATCCGTACCAACGCCAGATGATTCGCATCTATCAGCACTATGAGGAAATGTGCCAGCGCGGCGGTTTGGTGGATTTTGCCGAGATCCTGCTACGCGCCCACGAACTGTGGCTGAAGAATCCCGAGGTTCTGGCCCATTACCGGCACCGCTTCGCTCACATCTTGGTCGATGAGTTTCAAGACACCAACACGTTGCAGTATGCGTGGCTTCGGTTGCTGGCCGGCACCAGTGGCCGAATGTTCGCCGTCGGTGACGATGACCAATCGATTTACGGCTGGCGCGGCGCGCGCATCGAGAATATTCAAAAGTTCAGCAAGGATTTCGCGGGAACGAATTTGATTCGCCTCGAGCAGAACTACCGCTCCACCGGCAACATCCTCGCCGCAGCCAATGCGTTGATCGCGCACAACGAAGGCCGACTCGGAAAGAACCTGTGGACGCAAGGCGCCAAAGGCGAGCCGATCAACCTGTACGCCGCATTCAATGAACTCGACGAAGCGCGCTTCGTTGTCAATCGCATTCAGCAGCATGTCGAACAAGGCGGACGCCGCTCAGAAACGGCGATTCTGTATCGCAGCAACGCGCAGTCGCGAGTATTTGAAGAAGCGTTGATTCAGTCAGGCGTGCCCTACCGCGTGTACGGCGGATTGCGCTTCTTCGAACGTCAGGAAATCAAAGACGCCCTCGCCTACTTGCGCCTGATCGCAAATCGCAGCGACGACGCCGGTTTCGAGCGCGTGGTGAACACACCGACCCGGGGTATTGGCGAGCGCACCGTGCAGCAGATTCGCGACAGTGCGCGCGACTTGCGACTGTCATTGTGGGACGCGTCGAAACACCTGACCGATACGTCACAGCTTGCGGCACGCGCGGGTGGCGCCGTGCGCGGCTTCATGGATCGCATCGAAACCCTCGCGGACAGCACGGCGGGTCTGCCGCTGCACGAAACAATCGAGCACATGCTGAATCACAGCGGGCTGCTGGAGCACTATCGCAACGAAAAAGGCGAAAAAGCCCAATCCCGCGTCGAGAACCTCGAGGAACTCATCACCGCCGCGCGCCATTTTCAACTCGGTGATGAAGAAGAGATGGATGCACTCTCCGCATTCCTTGCGCACGCCGCGCTCGAAGCGGGCGAAACGCAAGGCGGCGCGTGGGACGATTGCGTGCAATTGATGACTTTGCACTCCGCCAAAGGGCTGGAGTTCCCGCTGGTGTTCCTGTGCGGCGTCGAGGAAGGCCTCTTCCCGCACCAGATGTCAGTCGACGAACCGGGTCGGCTCGAAGAAGAACGCCGGCTGTGTTACGTCGGCATGACCCGGGCGATGAAGTCGTTGTATATCACCCATGCGGAAGTCCGGCGATTGTACGGTCAGGAAACCTATCCGCGCCCGTCGCGCTTCATCGGCGAAGTCCCCACCGAACTGCTGCAGGAAGTGCGCATTCGCGGCACCGTTTCACGCCCGGTCTACGCGCCGTCAACCGACACGCCAAAACCGGGCGGAATGCGACTCGGGCAGCGAGTACGTCACGGAAAATTTGGTGAAGGCGTCGTGCTGAAGTTCGAGGGCCAGGGTGAATCGGCCCGCGTGCAGGTAAATTTCTCTGACGCGGGCACGAAGTGGCTGGTTGTTTCGTTTGCCAACTTGCAATCCGTTTAGTTGCTGACCCATTCCCCGCCGCTGCAGGTGTACGGACCAATCACGGTTCCTTCCGCATACGTCGTTCCGTTGTAAGTGCACTCCGCGAAAGCACTGCCCACCATCAACAGCATCCCGGCCAACACCACAACCATCCAGATTTCTTTTATGAAAATGTATTTCATGGGCGCCTCCGCCGATCAAAGTGGGAACATGTAGCCGCGCATTGCGACAACGACCTGAACATCCTTACCCTGCTTTCCGCCGTTCCATCCGAGCTTCACCGCATCCTGTGCGTTGATGGAAAGAACCTGATTGCCATTGCAGGGAAGGACGCCGTCCGCGCGAACCTGAACCATCTTTCGGGTTTCTGCATCATGAATCAGCAGATAATGATCAACGTAGTCGGCACCATTGCAGACGCGTGCCTTGCCAACATCCAACGCATCTTCCGCGACCGCGGAGACCGTGAACTCTTCATTTTTCGTTGAATACTTTCCTTCGATCAGCGGTGCGGCGACGGTCAGCACTGCAAAAACGAAGTTGAGGTACATGAACTGCTTGATGGACCGCAGCACGCCTTCCCGCGGATTGTTGTTCCCTTGCTCATTCGAAAGAAGTCGGTACGAAAGCACTGATAACAACAGCACCAGACCCGGCAGGCCCATTTTTAGAATGTCGACCACGTTCAAGTTATCCACGCTGCATTTCCTCGCGATTTTATTTGCACCGCACACGCCGGAGCGCGTGCGGTGCGGTTTTTGATTTCCTGTGAGAAAACGATCGCGAACTGCGGACGGATACCATTCACGAAGCGTTTCGGCTGTCCTTGGCCTGTTCCAAAGACATCGAGACTACGAACATCGACGACTGTGGTGCCATTGTTTTCCAATTCACCGTCGAGTTCGATGACGAAGTTGAATAATCGATGTGTGATTTTCACCTCAAGGACATTGCGGTCAATCGTCAGTCGAGCTTTCCCGTTCCCACCGTGCGCCCCAGGAGATTCGCCCCGCGAGGTTCAGAACTTGATTACGTCACAGGTCATGCGATGATTGCGCCCATCGTGAGCGGTATCTTCACGCAGTAAATCAGACAGGCCACTTCCAAATACGGAGACAACCATGAAAAGACGTGACTTCCTAAAAGGTGCCGGTGTCGGGTTGGCAGCGGGTGCGGTTAGCCTTCCGGCGCGTGCCGCGGATTTACCGGAAGTGAAATGGCGTATCGCTTCGAGCTTCCCCAAAAGTCTCGACACGATCTTTGGCGGCGGCGAGCAGTTCGCCAAGCGCGTGGAGCAACTCACCCAGGGCAAGTTTCAGATTCGCGTTTTCGCACCGGGTGAAATTGTACCCGGCTTGCAGGTGTTCGATGCCGTACAGCAAGGCACCGTCGAAGCGGGGCACAGCGCGGGTTATTACTACGTTGGCAAGAACAAGGCCTTCGCATTTGATACTGCGGTCCCTTTTGGTCTCACCGCGCGCCAACAAAACGCGTGGTTCTATTACGGTGGCGGGCTCGACCTGACGCGCGAATTCTACAAAGAGTACGGCGTCATCAACTTCCCCTGCGGGAACACCGGCACCCAGATGGGCGGCTGGTTCCGCAAGGAGATCAAATCCCTCGCCGACCTCAAAGGTGTGAAGATGCGTATCCCCGGATTCGGCGGCGAGATCATGGCTAAACTTGGCGCCGTTCCGCAGTCACTTCCAGGCAGCGATATTTATCCGTCACTTGAAAAAGGCGCGATTGACGCCGCGGAGTGGGTTGGTCCGTACGACGACGAAAAACTCGGACTCTATAAAGTCGCCAAGCACTATTACTACCCGGGCTGGTGGGAAGGCGGACCGACGCTGTCGCTTTACATCAACCAAAAGGAATGGGAAAAACTGCCGGAGTACTACCAGCAATGCATTACCGTCGCCGCGGCAGAAGCGAACCTGCACATGCTGGCCGAATACGACGCCAAGAATCCCGCGGCATTGGGCAAACTGATTCGAGGCGGTGCCGTGCTTCACCCCTACCCAAAAGACCTCATGGAAGCTGCCGCGAAGATCGCCAACGAGTTGTATGAAGAGGAAGCCGGCAAGAATCCCGCGTTCAAGAAAATCTACGACTCGTGGAAGCGCTTCCGTAACGATGAGTTCCAATGGTTCCGGGTTGCGGAAACGACATACGCGAACTTTACGTTCAGCAATGTGAAGTAAGACGACCCCAGGGGCGGGCGCAATGCTCGCCCCTACATCGCCGGCAGATCCAGCTGTAGCGGAACATCCTCCATAATGTCGTGCTTCTCGATCTGCACGATATCCGGGTACGCAATAATCAACACAACCATCAGCAGCTGGATTGCGATAAACGGCATCGCACCCCAATAGATCTGTGTTGTCGTCACGCCACGTATGTTCTTGCCGGTAATCGAATCCACGTAGTCGTCCTTCGGCGCAACACCGCGCAGATAGAACAGCGCGAATCCAAACGGCGGATGCATGAACGACGTCTGCATGTTCACCGCGAGCAGCACACCGAACCACACCAGGTCGATGCCCAGCTTTTCCGCCACCGGCGCCAACAACGGTACAAGGATGAATGCCAGCTCGAAGAAATCCAGAAAGAACGCGAGCACGAACACGAGCAGATTGACCGCGATGAGAAATCCGAGCACGCCTCCCGGCAGACTCGTCAGCCAATGCTCCACCCAAAGGTCGCCATTGACGCCACGAAACACCAGCGTAAACACCGTGGAACCCACGAGGATGAACATGACGAAGGATGACAGTTTGGCTGTGGCATCCATGGCCTGCTTAAGAACCGACAGAGTCAACTTGCGATTGAGTCCCGCAATTGCCAGTGCGCCTACTGCACCCATGGCCCCGCCTTCCGTCGGCGTGGCAATGCCAAGAAAAATCGTGCCCAACACGAGAAAGATCAGCGCCAACGGCGCAATCAGCGACGATACTGAACGCTGGACCAGATCGAAACCTCGCAGCTGTCGCGCCGACAACGGTAATGCCGGCGTCCACTGTGGTCGAAACAGGGAGATCGCGGCCACGGCGAGTGCGTAGGCACCCACCAATGTGAGGCCGGGCACCAAAGCCGCGGTATACATGTCACCCACCGAGCGCCCAAGTTGATCGGCGAGAACAATCAACACCAGACTCGGGGGAATTATTTGCGCAAGGGTCCCACTCGCCGCGATCACGCCTGTGGCGACACGCGTGTCATATCCCCAACGCAACATGATCGGCAGCGAGATCAAGCCCATCGCGATGACCGTCGCGGCTACGACGCCGGTCGTGGCCGCGAGCAGCGCGCCGACAAATACGACGGCATACGCCAGGCCACCCCGAACCGGACCAAACAACTGACCCACAGTATTAAGTAACTCTTCCGCCATTCCGCTGCGTTCCATGATCAAGCCCATGAACGTAAAGAACGGAATTGCCAGAAGCGTTTCGTTTTGCATGATGCCAAAAATGCGCTGCGGCAAGGCACCCAGGAGATCGACAGTGAAATACCCGAGCTCAATTCCAACCCAGCCGAACAGCAGCCCATTCGCGGCAAGTGCAAACGCTACTGGATAACCGAGCAACAGAAATACAACGAGCGCGCCAAACATCAACGGCGCCATGAAATCCGCCATCAGGAATTTCCTTCCACGTGGGCGCACGATCCATGGCGCGCCGCCTGCGATAGGTGCGCAGGAGTGACTCCCGCTACGCCGCGCAGAAAAGCAATCGATTTGATGATTTCAGAGATACCCTGTAACAGGAGCAAAACGAAGCCGGTAGGAATCAATAATTTTGCGGGCCAGATGATCAGCCCGCCGGGATTGCTGGAAAACTCCTGCGATTGCCACGAGTTCAGGAAGTACGGGACGCTGAAATACAAAACCAGGGCACACAGCGGAATGAGAAAACACGATGCGCCGACCAGATCGATCCAGGTTTGCGCGCGCGGGCTCAGGCGACTGTTCAACACATCGATCCGCACATGCTCGTTGTTCAGATACGTGTAACCCGCGGCGATCAGAAAAACTGCCGCGTACAAGTACCATTGAATCTCGAGGAATGCGTTGGAACTTAAATCGAACGCTTTGCGCGAGATCGCGTTACCGGCACTGATGACGACCATGACGAGCACCAGCCACGTCGTCACCTTGCCGATGTACCGATTCGTAGCGTCGATACCTCTGGAGACTTTAAGAAAGAATTCCACGAAGACAATCTCGTTCGGGTGTTGCATTACGTCGACTGCCCCGATTCTAGTGATGATTGCCCCGGGATGTCAGTTGTTTTATGGTCTGGCCGCGCGAAAAAACGACGAAGTTAAAGTTTTAAGCATTTCCACCGATTCAATGGACACCGAACCGCCTGCCAGACCTGCCAATTTCCGGAGACCAATGTTATGAAGCGATGGCTTACCCTATCCGCGCTGACCCTTGCATGTGCCAATGCTTATGCAACTCCTGTATACCAACCGTTGGGTCCCAACCTGACGTACGGCTCGGTCACAAATAATCAAACCATCATCTCCAACATCACCAATCCGGCAGGTGGTGCAGCAGTATTTACAAAGGAAGACAGCCAATATCGATTCGGGATTTTGAGCAACCTGGGATTTGGCTACGAGTTTGGTGATGTAGAAAATTTGTACGACCAAATCGATGCAGCGCAAACCACTCTCGAAGGCTCTCAATCACTGACGCAAACGGAAATTATCAATATCTGCGGAGCCGCCCCGAGCGATGTTAACGCCTGCGCCAACTCCCTCGCGTCGTATTTGAACGGCCGCCCCGAACTTACTTCCGTTAATAACGTCCTGGCCACCGCGCAGCAGGATGGCTACGCGCGCGGGTTCTTCGCTGGACACGTCCCGATAATGCCACTGGTTATTTCGAACAAGGCGCTGGGCGGAAGCTTCGTGCTGGACGCAAATTTCAGCGCCGTCGCCAATATGACCTTTCTTGCAGATCCCGTTGCACTTCAAGGCAGCGATATTCTTGCCGCGGTTCAGGCCTACTACACCGGCGGCGGAACGGGGGCGTTGAATGTCGATTTGCCTGCGGATGTTTCCGATACAACCCTGCTTGTCAAAGGTGCTGCTGTTGCGGAAGTCGGTTTCGGCTACAGCCGTACGATGCTGCAGGTTGACGCCGGTCAACTTGCGGCCGGCATACGCGCCAAGTACTACAAAGTGGGATTGTCCCGCGTAGCCACTCGCCTGATCGGATCGACCGGGACGGAAAATACGTTCGATTCCAATGACAGTTACGAATACAGCACCGGGTTTGGCCTGGACTTTGGAGGCTTGTGGATCGCGAAGAATTATCGCGTTGGCGCCTGGGTCGACAATATCAATAAACCGACGTTTGACTATAACGGGGTCGATCTCACCGGCTACACGGACCCCGCGATAATTGCGGAACTGCAGAAGAGCGAATCCTACGAAATGAAGTCACAGCTCCATCTCGAAGGCGCGGTATTCACTGAGAGTCAGAACTGGGTTATTGCCGTCGGACTGGACGCAAACGCCGTCGAAGACCCAACCGGTGCGGAATACAAATGGGCAACCATTTCTGCCGGGTACGCAACAGACAGTTGGTGGATTCCTGGCTTTCGCGTGGGCTATCGCGCCAACATGGCGGGCACGGAGCTCAGCTACATGACCGGCGGGTTAACGTTGTTCAAGACCGTCAATTTGGACCTTGCCTACGGACTCGACTCCGTTGAAGTCGACGGCGAGAAAGCGCCGCGTAGCTTCATGATGAATCTTGGCTTTGAATTGACGTTCTAGAACGCGACAGACAACTGAACGGTGGTGCCGAAATCATCGGCGCCACCGATCACCGCCACATCGAGCATATATTCCACTCCAAGACCCAACCCGAACGTGAGCAGGCTTTCCTTGTCTGCGAGCAGATTCTGCTTTAGCCCCGCACGCAACAGAACGTACTGCGTCAAGACAAACTCTCCGCCGATCGAAAGAATTCGCGTGCTGTCCTGAAATCCGACTCCGCTGTTGGGCAGTAAATCGATATCGACTTCAAATGACCGCGAACGCCGCTCGTAGGCGATTCCCGCGCGCACCTGAGTATTGAGGGTGTCCGAGCCACCCTGCGGCTGCGGATAGCTGATTTTCACCGGAAACAGATTTCGCACCGTTATGCCCGCCGTGTAAAAGCGGCCCACTTCGCGAAGCATGCCGAGATCAAACGTGAATGCTGAACCGTCGGTGGATCCACCAAAGCGCGCCTTGGTGTCTGCAGATTCGACATCCTCAGCACGAGCGACCGCTTGCCACAAGACGATCTTCGGACTGATCCCCAAGGCAAACGTGTCGAACGATCGAAAATCGGTGGTGTAGACCTGCGCGAGCGAAACACCATGCTCGATGACTGATACACCGCGCTTCAGAATCACACTGTTGTATTGCGGCGTGCTCGGCGTTGAAAAATCATACGCACCGACCTGGCCGACGAACGAAGTAAAGCTGTATGCATTGAAAAACAAACCCGCGCCGAGAATATTGCTGGGAACCGACGCGAATACCGAAGCGACCTGGTTTTCATACAGCGTCGCGCCGGACAAACGATTGAGCGCATCCTTGGCACGATCCACACGGGTGAAATCCGGATTGGCCTTCAGTGCAGCATCGGCGTCATGAAACTTGTTGAGCAGGGTCTCGAAACTGTCCGGATCGTATTGCTCCGTTCCATAGGCCGGAGCGACAAGATACCAGTCCACGAATTCGACGCCATACGCAAGAATGGCGGGATTGGTGGTCGGGGCGCCGCGCGCTCCGCTCGCCACACTGATTCCTCCCATCGCCGCGGAACGCGCGTCATAGATTACCGCGGGGGACGCAATTGCCGCTGACGTCGCAAATACGCCGCAAAAAGCAAGCGCGAGTTGATGTTTCGTTACAGACAAATGAGACAAGCAAGACTCCCCACACCAGTGTTCGTTAGCGTATTTCACTCACAAGATCGTCCGTCATCTGCTCGGCTTGACTTCGATATCCCCCGCCAAACAGGTTCAGGTGATTCAGCACATGGTACAGATTGTAGAGTGTTCTGCGCGTTCGGTAGCCAGCGGCCAACGGATACGACGATTTGTAGGCGCTGTAAAACTCTGCCGGGAAGCCGCCGAACAACTCCGTCATTGCCAAATCCGTTTCGCGATCGCCGAAGTAGACAGCAGGATCAAAAATCACCGGTCGTCCCGCAGCATCCATCGCTGCATTGCCACCCCACAAGTCACCGTGAACCAGCGATGGAACGACAGGGTGATCTGCCAACAGCAACGGCAACCCCTCTATCAACTGCTCCAACTTTTCCGTGAGGCGTCCGGAATAACCGTTACTGATGGCCAAACGATATTGGTAGTCGAGTCGATGGTCGCGCCAGAATGCCACCCACCCGGGTGAGCGTTGATTGATTTGCGGTGTGGAACCAATCGTATTGTCCCGGTACCAGCCAAAGGCCGTACCAACATGACGGTGCATCGCGGCCAGCTGCTCGCCCAGTTGCGCCGAAGCATATCCGGAGAGCGGTCGCAGTTCGAGGTACTCCAGGACCAGGTACGATTCCGCGCCACTGGTACCCCAGCATAGCGGCTCTGGTACGTGAATCGAATCCGACTTACGCATTTCCAACAAGCCCTCCGCTTCCGCGGCAAACATGTCGCTACGCTCCGCGCTGTTCAGCTTGACGAAGAAACGTCGGGTATCGGTTTCCACCTGATACGCGCGATTGATACATCCGCCGCCAACCGGTGTTGGCGCGGAAAGCTTGTCGCTAAGGCCAAGCGTGCTATTGATGTGTTCGGAAATCTCGTTCCAGTCGGTCACGTGATACCCCAAGCGTTTGCATGGAGCATATCGCCCATGGCAGAGGACCTGTAACCCGGGTTGTGGATAACTGTGTGGACAAAAACTGAGCAGATCGCGCAAGCGCGGTTCAGTCCATTCAATACGCAGAGCCGAGCCGGCACGCGTAGCACCAGCAACTCTATAAAATTCAACAGGTAGCAAGAGTCAGGCGAAAGGGAATTGCGGCGCCCAACAACGCACACCGCTTATCCGCCTGCTGCGGCCAAGCTGTGTACAGAAAACATCATTTCGCGTAAATGAAAAAACGAGAGAGCCTTTCGGCTCTCTCGTTCTTTGTGACCAAAATTACTTGGCCAGCGACAGGACGAACTCGACCAGCTTCTCGATGTCAGCGTCCGGAACGCGCGGCGAGTACGGAGGCATCGGGACTTCGCCCCAAACGCCCTTACCACCGGCCTTAACCTTCGCGACGAGCTTGTCCTTCATGGAGGCNNTGGCACGCCAAGCAGCCGCTCTTCTTGGCCAGCTCAAGCGCTTCGTCCTTGCCCATTGCGGCATTGGCCTGACCGGCTGCAAGCAAAACAGCAACCGCAGGAACCGCTAACCAACGTGCTTTCATTTACTCTCTCCTCTTTCGATTTGGTAATCCCACGTAGCACCGCCGAATCGCCGTGAACGTGCTAGATAGCTCTCGACGATTGGTAAAGATGAAGTGCAAGAGACCACGCGATTTGACGCGTTCAACCCCCACCCCTCAGCTTTATTATTCGTGCAATTCAGCGAGCCAGATTTACGAGACGCTGCTTTATGCCACGCGACCTAGGGAGTGTCAAGGATCGCGACAATGCAAGAGGGAAGGTTGTGTGTGCGCGCGGAGAAAAAGCCGATCGAATATTAGTAAGTGACGAAATAGCCCGCTATCGCCACCGCAAAAGAACCCACGACGGAATGAGCAGCCGCGGCTCGCGATCATTCCAACGGCGCTCAAAGCTTCCGTCGCCGTCGCTGTCCACGAGGTAATACGGAACGCCTTTCTTGGGCACCACCTTGATCATGTAGAGCTCCCCACCGATCCGATATTCCTCGATGACGGTTTCACCCTTGTCAACGATGGTGATCTGCGGCTCGTCCGGCGTGCCGCCTTCGACGCCTCCGGTCGATGGGGCCGGATGATCGATAGGCGCTGCCGGCGCAGCATTCTCGTGCGTTTCGGCGGCGAGGGCGGGAAGCGCAACGGCAAGGAACACACTCGTACAAATCAGTCGGGCCTGCATTTAGAGATCCAAGAGTATTTCCTGCTCTTCAGCGGAGAGCTCAAATCCACGATGTTCGTAGTGGCTGAAGATTGCTTCCACGACATCTTCCGGTTTGTCGAGAATCTTGAAGAGATCCAGGTCCGGCTCGCTGATCATCTGTTCCGACAGCAAGCGCTCCTTGAACCAGTCGATCAATCCGGTCCAGAACGGCGAATGCACGAGGATGATCGGAATCCGCCGTGTCTTGCCGGTCTGCACCAGCGTGAGTATCTCTGCCAATTCGTCGAGCGTCCCAAACCCGCCGGGCAACACGACATAGGCAGCGGCATACTTCACAAACATCACCTTACGCGAGAAGAAATGCCGGAAGAATAGGGAAATGTCCTGATACTGGTTTGCGGACTGTTCGTGCGGCAATTGGATGTTCAATCCGATGCTCGGCGACTTGCCCGCGTGCGCACCGCGATTCGCGGCTTCCATGATGCCGGGGCCACCGCCGCTGACGACGCTGAATCCCGCATCGGACAGACGCCGCGCGATGTCCTCGGTCAGCTTGTAGTACGGATGATCCGGTGCGGTTCGCGCCGATCCGAAGATGCTCACCGACGGCTTGATGCGCGCCAGTTTTTCGAAGCCTTCAACAAATTCGGCCATGATCTGGAAGATTTTCCATGACTCGCGCGTCAGCACGGTGTCGTTGATGGGCCGCAAGCCTGGGTGTGAAGATTTAGTCGGTTCGTCCATAATCTCGCTTCGCTCTCTTTGTGTGTCACCGCTCATGCGAACGGATAAACCACTGATCCTTGTGGACGGGTCATCCTACCTGTATCGCGCGTTCCATGCCATGCCGGCGCTCACCAACTCGCGCGGTGAGCCGACGGGCGCAGTGTACGGCGTCGTCAACATGCTGCGTCGTCTGATCGCCGAACATGATCCTGAGTTCATGGCTGTCGTGTTTGACGCGCCCGGCAAGACGTTCCGCGACGAGATGTACAAAGAGTACAAGGCGCACCGACCGCCGATGCCTGACGACCTGGTCTCACAGATCGAGCCTCTGCACGCAGTGATTCGCGCGCTGGGATTGCCGTTGCTGTGCGTAGAAGGCGTCGAGGCCGACGATGTGATCGGCACTCTCGCCACGCGCGCCACGGCGCTCGGCTTGCGGACTCTCGTTGCGACAAGCGACAAAGACATGGCCCAACTGGTCAACGACCATGTCACGCTCGTAAACACGATGACCAATAGTTATATCGACAGTCAGGGCGTAATTGATAAGTTCGGCGTACGTGCGGACCAGATCATCGACTATCTGGCCCTCGTGGGGGACAGCGTTGACAACATCCCCGGCATTCCCAGCGTGGGTCCGAAGACGGCGGCAAAATGGCTGCAGCAGTACGACTCTCTCGACGCGGTGGTCAACCACGCGACCGAAATCAAGGGAAAGGTCGGGGACAATCTTCGCGCCGGTCTCGGCACGCTCGACCTTTCCCGGCGCCTCGCCACGATCCACTGCGACGTCAAGCTCGACTTCGCGCCCAACGAACTGCCGATTTCACCACCGAATGATGCGGCGCTGACGGAGTTGTTCCAGCGGCTCGAATTCAAGACCTGGCTGGCCGAAGTTCTGGATCGCAGCGGAACAACGGAAGCCAGCGCGGCAACTCCGGCGACCAAATCCACCGAGATTCATTACGAAACAATTCTCGACGCCGCAACGCTGACGCGGTGGATCGAGCGACTGGCCAACGCCGAGGCCTTCGCATTCGATCTCGAGACCAATTCACTCGACTACGTGAACGCCGAGATTGTTGGCACATCCTTCGCGGTGAACGCGCATGAAGCGGCCTACGTACCGCTCGCACATGACTACCTTGACGCGCCGGCACAACTCGACCGGACAATGGTTCTCGAACAGCTGCGCCGAGTTCTAGAAGATCCCTCGCGAAAGAAAATTGGCCAGAACGCCAAGTTCGACATGAGCGTGCTCGCAAACTATGAAATTGCGCTGCGCGGCGTGGCGTTCGACACCATGCTCGAATCGTATGTCATCAACAGCACCGGCAGCCGCCACGACATGGACACGCTGGCGCTGAAGTACCTGGGGCACAAAACCGTGACGTTCGAAGACATTGCGGGCAAGGGCGCCAATCAAAAGACGTTCAACCAGATCGACGTCCCCACAGCAAGTCATTACGCGGCCGAAGATGCGGAAATCACACTTCGCCTTCACCAAACCTTGTGGCCGATGCTTGAAGCGGAGCCTTCACTACGCAAGTTGTTTGAGGAAATCGAAATGCCGCTCGTTCCGGTCCTGTCGCGCATGGAACGCGCCGGCGTGCTGGTCGATGCGCAGATGCTCGCGCAGCAAAGTCGTGAGCTGGCGGAGCGCCTGGTCGAGATTGAACGAGAAGCCTTTCATCACGCCGGGCAACCGTTCAACCTGGGTTCTCCGAAGCAGTTGCAGGAAATCCTGTTCACGAAGCTGAACATTCCTGTGCTTGAAAAGACGCCGACCGGCCAGCCATCGACGGCAGAATCGGTGCTGGAACAACTCGCCGCCGACCATCCCTTGCCGCGCGTGATTCTCGAGTATCGCAGCCTCAGCAAACTCAAATCGACGTACACCGATCGCTTGCCTGAACAGATCAACCCGCGCACGGGACGCGTGCACACGTCGTATCACCAGGCAGTGGCCAGTACCGGGCGCCTGTCCTCCAGTGATCCGAATTTGCAGAACATCCCGATCCGAACCGAAGAAGGTCGGCGCATCCGCAAGGCGTTTATTGCGCGCCCGGGTTACACGCTGGTCGCCGCGGATTATTCGCAGATTGAACTGCGCATCCTCGCGCATTTGTCCGGCGATGAACGTTTGCTGCAGGCTTTTGCGTCGGGCGTCGACGTGCATCGCGCCACAGCCGCCGAAGTTTTCGCCGTCGCACCCGACCAGATCAGCAACGATCAGCGCCGCAATGCGAAAGCCATTAATTTCGGATTGATCTACGGCATGTCCGCGTTTGGGCTTGCCCGGCAGCTTGGCATCGAACGCGGCGTGGCGCAGGAGTACATCGATTTGTACTTTGCGCGATACCCGCGCGTGAAGTCGTTCATGGACGAGATTCGCGAATCCGCGCGCAAACGCGGTTATGTTGAGACGGTGTTTGGCCGGCGCCTGTATTTGCCTGACATCAAGTCCAGCAACGCACAGCGCCGTCAGTACGCCGAGCGCACGGCGATCAATGCGCCGATGCAGGGAACAGCCGCCGACATCATCAAGCGCGCAATGATTTCCGTTGACGCGTGGATCCATTCGAGCAGGGTGGACTGCCTGATGGTGATGCAGGTGCACGACGAACTGGT
>DKAR01000084.1 GCA_002450895.1 Proteobacteria bacterium UBA6921 | reverse complement strand
GGCGTTCGGATTTCGTGGCTCATCTTCGCGAGGAAAGAGGACTTCGCCCGATTTGCGGCTTGCAGCTGCTCAAAATAATCCCGGCGCTGACGCGCCGCTTTACGGACCAGCCATATAAGAATCGCGGCCACCCCGGCCGCGATGGCCGTCATGATCACGGTGACGGCGCGCCCCTGCTCAAACGAATTTCTCGTCTGCAGTACGGAGTCATTGGCGGCAGACATCTGAAATGCCATGAGCTCGGACAATGCCTGCAGAACCTTGTCCTGCATGGGGATGGCTTTTTGTATTAACAATTCCTTGGCATTGGCGATCTGGTCATTTGCAACCAGGTCCACAATTTCGTTTTGAAGCGGAACGGCAATGCCGCTGGATCTTCCCTGCCGGTCAAGAATTTCACGTTCACGATCGGAAAGATCCTTCGTAAGTAGCGCTGTTCTTGCTCCGATAAATCGCGACGCCTGCACATTGAATTCAAGTCCCAGCGCATCGCGATCGAACGGATCGTCGAGAATGATCATGCGTTGAATCAATACGGTCCGTTCGCGCGCCGCCGTACTCATGGCCTGGACCAACGCAATTTTTTCGATGCGATCCTGTACGATTTCCTCGCCGGTGCTCTGAATCTTGCGCATGCCGTAGATGGACACACCGACGATAATGCCGAAAAGGGCCGTCATCACAATGATGCCCAAATACGACAGCAGCTCCGAGGGAACCCGGCGCGACCCGTTATGACTCTCGCGAATGGCAGTTTCGACCGTTTGGCTCATTGCATTGCCCGACCCCGATGGAAATGCGCAACTTGCGCGTCATGACATTTCGCGCAAATCGACATTGACTGTTATCGGGTTTGCTGCGGGAGCCCTTTAAGGATGGCAGGGGTGCCACGTGTGAACGGTCACAGGAACTTCGACTTGGCTGTAGTCGTTGTGCTGGCGCCGATATCGGGATTCAGCGGCAGTGGGCTGATGGATATAGAAATTTTCTGGCGAGGCCCGGAAGGGCCTACTTCTTGGTGAGGCCTTTTTCCACTGCTATTACCGCAGCTTCTACGCGGGAATGAACGCCCAACTTTCGCAGAATGGATTTCACGTGCAACTTCACCGTTCCGTCGACAATGCCGAGCGTTCGCCCAATCACCTTGTTGCTGCGCCCTTCGGCCAGGTGTTTGAGTATTTCGAGTTCCCGCGGTGTCAGGTCGGCAAAAGGTGACTCGGCATGCAACGATTTGTCGCTGCCCTGGACATAACGGGCCAGCGCCGTCGCCAGTTCCGGTGCAACAACCGTTTTGCCACCGAGGATGTCCTGCAGCGCCGCCACCAGTTCGTCCGGGTTCATGTCTTTCAACAGGTATCCCTGGGCACCGAAACGAAGTGCTTCAACGACGTCACGATCGTCGTTGCTCGTCGTCAATATGACAATCGGCGCGGTGACGCCGGATGCACGAAGACGTCGGAGGGTTTCCAGTCCGTCCATTTCGGGCATGCGCACGTCGAGCAGGATCAGGTCATGTTCCAGCTCTTTGGCTTTTCGAATTCCTTCTTCGCCGTTTCCGACCGCGGCGGCGACTTTAATTCCGCGCCGTTCGAGCAGTTCAAAAAGGCCCATGCGAAACAGCGCGTGATCGTCAATCAGGATCACACGAATGGGCCGCTCGGCGGCAATGAGGTCGCGATATTCGCTCATGTTGCACTCCCCAACAGCCCGTCGTCGTCACGAACGCGCGTACGGCGCTGGTTCTTCACTCGAAACTGTAGTTCAACTCGCGTGCCCTCGCCGGGCTCACTTTCGATATTCAGCTCTCCACCCAAACGCGCTGAACGCTCGCGCATGATGCTCAATCCGATATGTTCTCCGGGCGCGTCGTCGAGCACCTTGTTTTGAATACCTTGTCCGTCATCTTCAACGAGCACGTGAAACTCACCATCTTCGCCGCCGCGCAGCAGAATGCGCACGTTTTGCGCACCACTGTGTTTGCGAACGTTGGTCAGTGCTTCCTGCACGATGTGGAGCACCTGCACTTCGATGGTCGGTGGAAGGGTCAGCTGCGGGATTTCATTCTGGAAGAAAACCGAGATTCCGCTTTCATTCTGGAAGCGTTGCACCATGGCGTCGATTGCAGGGATCAGCCCGCGCTCATCCATTCGGGTTCGAAAATGGGCGAGAAGCTCGCGCAGCTGCGCATTGGCCTGATCCAGTCCTTCCTTGATCGTACGAATCTGGCGAATACCGGCGCGATCCCGGCTTTGACTCACGGATTCCTCTGCCATGCTGATCTGGAACCGCAAGCTCGCGAGCGTCTGTGCCAGCGAGTCGTGCAACTCATTCGCCAGCAACGTGCGCTCCTCCATGATCGACAGTCGGCGCGCATCGCGCTCCAGGCGCGCTTTTTCGATGGCAATTCCCAAATGGCGACCGATGTTCCCAAACAGCTGCAGGATATCGGGCTGTTCAGTAATCGTCGTGTCGGAAACAATCAGGTTGTAGGCCCCCAGAGTCCGCCCGGAGTAGCGAATGGGAATCGTCAGCAACCCCAGCCGCGGGTCACCGGCGAATTCCAGCGCAATCCGCTCGCGCACTGGCATCAGATCGCGCTGGTAAAGAATTTCATCCGTCAGATGGACACCGACCAGGCAGTCGGTGACCGCGACGGCCCGCGCCTGCTTCATGATCTCCTCACTGACGCCAACAGCACCGACAAGGCGCATGGTATCTTCATCGACCATCAGGCGCACGGCTCCGGCGCGCGCACTCGCGGTTTCAACCAGGGTTTGCAGGAACCGCAGCAGCAATTCGTCGAGATCGTGCAGAAGGTCGATTCCGGCCGCGGCGTCATACAGGATTTCGAGCGAACGTGTTTTCTGCTCGAGTTGGTCCATGTTGCGGCGGGTTTGCTGATCAATGTTCACGCAAAGGAATCCGAGCGATTCTCCAAGCGCGTTAATTTCCCGCATCAATTCGACACAGTCCCCTGACTTTGGAACGTCGATGCGCGCGGCAAGATCACCCTGCATGATGCGACCCACCCACTTGCGTACGGAAAAAATCGATTGAAGCACCTGCTTCCTCAATCGAACCAGCGCAATGATGCAAAAAACCACGCCGATCAAACCCGCGACGATTGCCGGCCATTTGCTTGGCGAATCGGTAAACGCGAACATCGCTGCAAGCGCGACGAGAAATACGGCAGCCGAAAAGATCGGAAGGAACAGCGTGCTCGCGCGCAGATCCTCAGGTTTACTCGATCTCTTGATGCGATCCAGCGTCGCCCCGAGATTTTCGGGCAACCGGCCGCCGAGAATTGCGCGGGCCTGCTCGGCAGTACGATTGGTTTCCATTTCGACGCGAATCGCGGTCAGTCGCTCTTGGGAGCCTTGTGGTCAGGATCGTTGGGATTGAAAAACACGAATTCGAATTTGCCCGGTTCGATTTCTGCGAAATCGATAAGCGCGTCCTCAACAAGCTCACCGGTTTGCGGCGACAAGACAATCTTCACGCCCTCGCACTCGACGAACAAGTCACTGGGCGAGCGATCATCAAAACCAAATCCGTACTCGTATTTGCCATCGGGATTGATTTTTGCGGCAACACGCAACACCACGTCAGTAACGCCGGCCTGCTGCGCTGCATTGCGAATCTGTTCAGCTGCCTTGGGAGAAATCTTGATCATTGCAAAGTGTTCCGTATCATTGGTGCGTGTTTCCGGGAATGGCCACGTCGCTACTCGCGGACCAGGGAGAGCTTCGTTCGCGCGAAGGCCAGGAACCGCTCCGCCCAACGATTTGCGCCGACATCGCGCAGATGAGTGTAACTGGCCAACAGGTTCTTATAAACCAATCCGTCATGAATGCCGTCCACACCGGTACCGCGCCGGACGCGATATGCCGTTCGCAGCCCCGGCTCCAGGTTGATAATGGACGAGTAGTGGAACTCGTGCGCCGGGATTTCGCCCGATACGCCGCCGGGCCAAGGATGATCGCTCGTCTCTTCCAGTCGGACGTACCCGCGCCCCTGGGGTTGCGCGTGCATGACAATATCGCCGGGCAGGACGCCCACCATCTCATTGCGTCGGTCACCCCACTGGATGCTGCGGGCCAGGTACATGAGGCCACCGCATTCGGCGTACNNGCCCCCGCCGATAAACAGAGCGTCGATTTCCGGCAATCTTGAGTCTCGCAAGGTATTAATCGGGACAAGCTGGGCTCCGGCCTGCTGTAAGGCATCCAGATCGTCGGGATAATAAAAACCGAAAGCTGCATCACGCGCGATTCCGACGCGAACTTTCGGCCTAGTCGCGGATGAAGAATCCGTCGATCCGATCTGCGGTACTCGCAACACCAATGTCGTCGAACCGCTGTGTGCAATGGCCGACAAGGCATCCAGATCAACCTGCTCGGCGACGCGCTCCGCGA
>DKAR01000013.1 GCA_002450895.1 Proteobacteria bacterium UBA6921 | reverse complement strand
GGTGGTGGTTTTGCCCGCGCCATTCGGGCCGAGCAAGCCAAAGCAGGTGCCTTGCTCGATGGCAAAGCTTACGCCGTTTACTGCTTTGACGCCGGGGTAATGCTTAACTAGCTCGCGAACTTCGAGAATCGTTGGCATGGAATCAGTTGCGCTGCGTCCGTGCGTAAATGGAGTTGAGCCGCTCAGCCTCGGAGAACGTCATTCCGCATACCGATAGTGGTTCACGTTTGCCTTTGACCATGACCGTCCGGACGTGCGATTCAACAAAGGGGTCGGGAAGTGTGCAGTGTGCATCGTGTCCCATTACGATATCGCAACCCAATTCTTTGGTCGCACTCTCCAGACGAAACGTTGTGTTCACGGCGTCGCCAACCGCTGCAAAATCCTGGCCGACGTTAACGGCAGCCTGCCCGATATTGATGCCAACACCGATTCGCAGTTTTTGCGGCAAGTCGGGGTAGATCGTGTTGAACGAATCCGTGATGCGATGGATTTCGAGCGCCGATGCCAGCGCATTGTACACAAATGGACGGGCCTCACCGGTGACATCCCAGCGTGCGTAAACGCAATCGCCGATAAACTTCTCGATATTTCCGTCGCTCGCCTGGATTCCCGTGCTGACGCTTTGAAACCACTCGCTCATGATCTTCGTCAGGGTCTGAATCGGAATTGTTTGCGACAGCGTCGTAAAGCCGCGGATATCGGCGACAAGCATGCAAATCTGCTGTATTCGTACCTGTGCTGCGACGAGCGTAGATTCTGAATCTGTCGTTTCAGATGTGGTGCTGTACACCGTGTCGTCCTGCTCAAACGTGAATACCGCGCTACCGATGGATATTTCATCGCGATGGCGCAGCGGTGAGGGGGTGCTGATCCGGCGCCCATTCAAAAAGCTGCCGTTGGCGCTGCCGCTGTCGATCAGGTAGTAGTCGTTCTTTCCCAGGCGACGAACGA
Organism: Proteobacteria bacterium UBA6921; assembly: GCA_002450895.1. Taxonomy (GTDB): domain Bacteria; phylum Pseudomonadota; class Gammaproteobacteria; order SG8-11; family SG8-11; genus UBA6921. The sequence goes on along the minus strand of DKAR01000013.1, from coordinate 2,899 downwards.
TGGCGTGATTGCGCGAAACAAGGCGGTCGGAGACGACGATGTCGTTGCCCTTGTCCCGGCCGATTGTCGTGATGCCCCGGCACTCGACGCAATCACTTGTTCCACCTTGTTCGAATCGAAGCAAAGCGGTCATTGCCGTCAGAGCAACGTGTGCAGCTTGTACGCCGCGTGCAGGGTATTTTCGAGAAGGGTCGCAACAGTCATCGGGCCTACGCCTCCGGGGACGGGCGTGATCCAACCGGCGCGCTGTGCCGCGGTGTCAAACTCGACGTCGCCAACGAGTTTTCCTTCGCCTGTACGATTGATGCCCACGTCGATGACCACGGCGCCTGGTTTGATCCACTCGCCTTTGACCAGTCCGGGTTTTCCTGCGGCGGCGACGATGATGTCCGCACGTCCGACATGGGCCCCAAGGTCGCGTGTGAAGCGGTGGGTGACGGTTACCGTGCAGCCCGCCAACAGCAGCTCGAGCGCCATGGGTCGACCAACAATGTTTGAAGCGCCGACAATCACGGCTTCTGCGCCATGCAATTTGGTTCCGGACAACTCAATCAGGCGCATCACGCCGCGCGGGGTGCAGGGGCGCAGGTAGGGGATGCGCTGAGCGAGTCGTCCCACGTTGTAGGGGTGAAATCCGTCCACGTCCTTGTCGGGATGGATGCGCTCGATGACGGACGTGGCGGAAATATCGCGCGGCAGCGGCAACTGAACGAGGATTCCGTCGACGTCCGGTCGAACGTTCAGTTCTTCGACCAGTTCCAGCAATTGCTGCTCACTGATTTCCGCCGGGAGGTCATAGGCGAATGAGCGGATTCCGACCTCAGCACAGGCGCGGCGCTTGCTTTCGACATAGATCTGAGCGGCGGGATCCTGGCCAACAAGAATCACTGCCAGCCCAGGCACGCGCTGGCCGGCGGCTACGCGCTGCGCAATATGTTCACGAATGCGCCGCCGCAACTGCGCGGCGAGGTTCTTTCCATCGAGTATTTTGGCCGCCATAGAAGTTCTTCCGCGATGGCGGCGTATCTTCGCACGGTCGTTCCAAATCACCAAACGACACTTATTTATTGTCGGGAAAGGGATGACTGCGATTCCATGGCGCAGCTATAATTGCGGGCACTCGGGGTATAGCGCAGTCTGGTNNTTCGAATCCCTCTACCCCGACCAATTATTCTCTCTGCGTCGCTCTCCGTCGGCCTGTAAGTTAAGACTTCCGATTCCGGGAGGAGTGAGGTTGGCTGGATCGGGATTCGCGACCAGATTCGTATCTACTGCGTGCCCGGACTGCACGCAGTGGACGCCAGGTCACCTGCGCCCGTAGCTCATTTGGATAGAGCACCGGCCTTCTAAGCCGGTGGTGGCAGGTTCGAATCCTGCCGGGCGCGCCAGTTTTTCGTATGGTCTTTTTGAAGGGCGTCGGTATAATTCCCGCCTCGCGCACGCGGGCACACCGCAGGCGTGAAATCCAAGACAGTAATGGTGGACGTAGCTCAGTTGGTTAGAGTCCCAGATTGTGATTCTGGTTGTCGTGGGTTCGAGTCCCATCGTCCACCCCAAATTNNTTAACACATTGGCTTGGATGAGGAACGAGAATGCAAGTCTCAGTACAGACACTCAGCAATTTGGAACGGGAAATGTCGGTCGCCGTGCCCGCGGAACGAATTGAAGCGGAAATCAGCAACCGTCTTGCGGCTCTTTCGAAACGAGCCAAAGTGGCTGGCTTTCGACAGGGAAAGGTCCCGATGAGCGTGATTAAACAGCGCTACGGTGACCAGGTGAGCCAGGAGGTTCTGGGTGAACTCCTGCAGAGTTCATTTTATGAGGCGGTGTCACAGCAGAAACTGCGTCCGGCCAGCGCTCCGCAAATCAACCCCAAAATGCGGTTGCTGGGACAGCCACTGGAGTACACAGCCAAATTCGAAGTTTATCCCGAGGTAAAGGTTGCCAATTTGGCAGGCATTAGCATCGAGCGTCCGGTCGCGGAAATTACAGACGGGGATGTGGATCGTGTGATCGAGAACATCCGCAAGCAAAGGATGGAGTGGATTAATGTCGATCGCGCCTCCAAGACCGGTGACCGCGTTCGAATCGATTTTCACGGCAAGAAGGGCGGCGAGGACTTTCCGGGCAATCAGGCGGAGAACATGACCGTCGAATTGGGGCAAGGAAGAATGATCCCCGGTTTTGAAGATAAGCTCTCCGGGGTCACCGCAGGCGCGTCATTGGCGTTCGACCTGAAATTCCCCGCCGACTATCACGCTGAAGCGCTCCGCGACCAGGACGTCCATTTCGAGGTGAAAGTCACCGCCGTANNTGCAGCGTGAAGTCACTGACCGCGCCCGCGCCGTCCTGAAGCAGAACGTCATGGATGCGCTGTTAAAGGCGAATCCGATTGACGTTCCCCGCGCGCTGATTCAACAGGAAGTGAACGCCCTTAAGGCGGACGAGAAGGTTCCGTCCGGTTCCCCTGAAATTGACGAAAAGCTGGAAGAGGTGGGGCGTCGCCGCGTTTCGCTGGGTTTGTTGCTTGCTGAAATTGTGAAGCAGAACCAGATCAAAGTGGAGCCAAAGAAACTGCGTGAGGCGGTTGAGCATTTCGCGTCCACTTACGAAAAACCCGACGAAGTCGTGCGCTGGTATTACAGCGATAAGAAGCGTCTGGGAGAAGTCGAATCGTTTGTACTTGAGAACGAAGTGGTGGATTGGCTGATATCTTCGGCTACGCTTAAGGACGTCAGCTCATCGTTTGACGCTCTTATCAAACAAGGGCAGACTTCCGCGTAAAGGAGCCCAACGTATGTCCGATATTATTGACAGGAATTCACAGCCGATTACGGGTTTGAATTTGGTACCCATCGTCGTAGAACAGTCGGCACGCGGTGAGCGCGCCTACGACATT
>DKAR01000163.1 GCA_002450895.1 Proteobacteria bacterium UBA6921 | reverse complement strand
AGATGCCTCTGCTGGCCATTCCGTTCGTGCCGAACTGGGCGGAGTATCTTGTATTGACCAACCGCCGGATCCTGGCCGATCAAATGGAATTCCTCAAGGCACAACTCGGCAAGAACAGCCGCCTGCGACAAATGCAGTAGCGTCGACAACGTACCCGAGTCTTGAATGAGCCGCCTTCGGGCGGCTCATTTGTTTGGGCAACTCAGATTGTGACGAGGCTAATCAGTTGGACGAGCGGTTTTTTGCGTCACCCGAATCGCGGCAAGCGGAGCGCACTAGCAATGCTGCACCAGTCGACGAGAGTGTTTCGAGGAAAGCGGGCCGTGCCCGCGAATGGACTCAAATGCGGAACCCCAGAAACGACAAAAGCGAAACATCCGTGTTTCGCAAATTAGTCGACCCAACTCTACTTATTATCTACGTCGCGACCGTCCGGCCCCGAACAGGGCCGCGAGTAGTACAAATACATCAATGCTGCCACCACCACCGGAACTGCTGGACGACGCAGCCGGTGCAGGAGCCGCATCGCTGACGATGAATGTATTCGTCGTCAGCACTTCTTCTACGTGACCGCTTGGCGCGCCGACATTGGTCGTGCCGCCACTGCCTGAGGCGTAAACAGCGTTCATTTTTTCGCGCGAGGTATTTCCGAACCAGCCCACTTTCAGGCTGGACATTCCAGATTGGGCGCGCGCGGTCAGCTTCGTCGAAAGCGAACATCCGCCGACGGTGCTGCGGTTACAACTGGCGAGAATCGTGTCTTTGGCATCATATAGACGTAGGCGAAACCAGCTGTCGTTACTCTTGTTTCCACCTGAAACTGAAACGGTGATGGTGTCTCCAACCGTGTACGACGTCTTGTCGGTGGTTACCTTCAGGTTAAACGAAGTGACATCGACGATTCCGTTAACCGTAGGGTGCGATGCATGATAGTGACACCCGGTACACGTGCGCGTATTGGTCGCGGTCACTGCATTGTGACAGCCGGATGCCGTGCAATCAGAATCGTAGAATGACTCAAGCGCCGAAGCGGTATTAACAGCCAGTGCCAGAGCGACACCCAACAACCAGGCTGCCCTGGCAAGAAAACAGCGATACATGACAGACCCCCTAAACAACCCTTGACCCCTTATGTTTTCCGTTGCCCGCGCTGCGTAATCACAGTCACTTGCAAAGTAGGGACAGCTTACTGATTCAGTGGGTCTCGAGTTGCGGGGCGCGTCAAGAATTGTCGCGATATGCAGGGCCGGATTGGTGAACGGCTTCTCAAATGCGTGACCATCGATACACGATCACGCGGGGTTAGGATTACTTTTTGTCCGGCTTCGGCGAAAGTTGCTCCTGGTGCTTAAGCATTTGCGACATCATTTCCTGCAGCAATTCGACTCGCTGTTCCAGTGCAGACATTCGGCGGTCCATCGGCGACCCGGGGCCCATTCCAGTAGCCAGCGGTCCACGTCCCACCAGGGTCTGAATCAGTCTTAATTGATCTTCCATGGAGACTCGATGCTCCTGAAGAATTTGCGCCCGCCGCTTCGGGTCATCTGCTTTTTCCAACGCGTCCATTTGCTGGGTCATAATCCGCGTATTTTCAGAGAGCTGCTGCAACAATCCCGGATTCGAAGGCATCATGGCGCGGGGTTGTACGGCGCGTCCCGCTGGACCCGACCGATCCGTATTACTGTCATTGCCCGCCATTGCGGTTGCGGCAAAGACGGCCATCAGGAACAACGCACCGCGCAAAACCAGTGAATTCATGTTTGTCCTCACAAGTAACGATATTGGAAGTGAGTAACACCGCACGAAAGGGCCGCGGTGGCAATGCGAAACACAACGTATTTGGACTATAACTTCCAAAGATGGAAAGTATGCACCATTCCAATTTCAGGCGATGGACCGTCTCTAAATCTTAAATTAGTGGAAAGATGACTGCCTTACATGCCCGAAAAACCGCAACGCTGCTGATTCGTCTCGCGCTGATCGCTGTAACCACCGGTACGCTGCTTGTGCTGCCAGCGCGTGGCGACGTGGTAATACCGGTCGACCAAATCCGCGCGATGGCTGACGCGGGTAATGATCCAAGTGCGCAGTTCATGCTGGCGCAGATGTATGCCACTGGCCAGGGCGTCAGCGTGGACGTGCAGGCTGCGCAACAATGGTACGAGCGCGCCGCATCCCAAGGCCACCTCGATGCCCTGTTTGAATTGGGCCAAGGCAATGAAACAGGACAATTTGGGCAGAAGAACGATGCTGTAGCGTTCAAGTGGTATATCAAAGCCGCCAACGGCGGCCACATCGCGGCCCAGAAGCTGATGGGTGAATGGTACCGCGCGGGTCGCGTCGTTAAGCGCAGCGACGCGGACTCGCTGGGTTGGTACCTGAAAGCTGCCGAGAAGGGAGATTCCGAAGCAAAATTTCGCGTCGGATTGCTCTACCTGGAAGGTAAAGCTTCAAAACGGAATCCCGCGGCGGCGGTGGAGTGGCTGAACGACGCAGCGGAGCAGGAATTCCCGGATGCACAGCTTCAACTCGGCAAGATGTACCTCAACGGAATTGGCGTAGCGATCGATCAAAAGAAATCCGCGACGTGGTTTCGAAGAGCGGCAGAAAACGGATTCGCTCCCGCACAGTACGAGCTCGGCATGTTGTACACGCGCGGATCGGGAGTCGACCGTAATCCGATTCAGGCGAAGCGCTGGCTGACAATGGCTGCGCGTGGCAAAAATGAAGATGCGATTGCCGCCTTGGCCAAACTGGATCGCAACGCGACGCGCGATGAAGAAGCGGAAAGGCAGCAGGAACTCAAGGCTCAGGAAGAAAAGCGCAAGCGCGAAGAACAAGAGCGTGCCGCAGCGAAGCGACGCGAAGAAGAAATGCAGGCCGCCACCGTCAGGGAGCGCGCACGCATTGCCGAGGAACGTGCCGCCGCCGCTGCGGCGGAAAAAACCGCCCGGGTAGCGATGCCGCCGGCACCACCCCCTCCCCCTCCGCCACTTTCAAATTTTGAAGTTGCTCGCACTGCGGCAAACAAGGGCGACAAGAACGCTCAATTCAAACTCGCACGAATGTATGAATCCGGCTCGGAAACCGAGCGCAATCCACAACAGGCACTCACTTGGTACACAAAAGCAGCGGAACAAAATCATCTCGACGCTCAAATGCACCTCGCTGCAATTTATAGTGACGCGAAAAATGGCGCCGTCGATTTGTCAATTGTCACCAAATGGCTGACGGCGGCAGCATCGCAAGGTCATACGCCCGCCATGAAATTACTGGCTGATTTATTGCGCAACGAAGCGAATCCGGATCGCGATCCGGACTCCGCATTGAAGTGGTACTTCAAGGCCGCCGCGACTGATACGGAAGCGCAGTTGGAATTAGGGCAGATTCATCGCGACGGCTCCGGTGTTCCGCAGAATCGTACCGAAGCACTCCGTTGGTTCCGGAAGGCGGCAGACACCGGCAACAGTCGCGGACAATACGAGTACGCAATGATGATTCTGGCCGACGCTTCAGCCAACCCTTCGCCTGAGGATTCGGCGACGGCACTGAAGTTTCTCGCGACGTCGGCGGAGCACAACGACACCGCAGCGCAGCGCGCCCTTGGCGAGTTCTATCTCTCGGGAAAATATGTCGAGCAGGATACAACCAAGGCGATGCACTGGCTCGCGCTTGCGGCCGAGTCACAGGATACAGACGCCCAGTACCGGCTTGCTGAAATCCTTGAAAGCGGTGGTTCAGGAAGCGCAGACCCTGAAAATGCGGTTCGCTGGTATCTGCGCGCGGCGCAATCCGGCCATCGCGAATCCGAGTTCAAGCTCGGCGAACTCTACGCCCGCGCCAATACCGTCACATCAAGCCCGGACGAGGCCATCAAATGGTGGACGAAAGCCGCGGAGGAAGGACATCCGGAAGCACAGTACCGTCTGGGCGTGCTTTACCAGGACGGAAAACTGGTAAAAAAGAATCCGCGCGAATCCAATAAATGGCTGAACGCCGCCGCAAGCCAAGGGCACGCCAAGGCACGCATGCGCCTGAGCGGTTGCAAAACCTGCTGATTTTCCAGCGGGATTTTTCTTGAAGTTCACTAATTACTTCCGCGCCATCCACCGCTTTATTTTTCGTGCAGTAATTTTTCCATTTCCCGTGAACGGTTTTGTCAGCGAAGGTCAAATAGGTTGTCCCATCGGCATGCTGCAGTTTCGTCTTTTCACTGACAAAGAGGGATTTTGCATGGTCAAGAATATTGGAAGCGCGGATAAGATCATTCGCCTTGTGCTCGGCGCGGCTGCAATCAGTCTGGTGTTTTTCGGTCCGCAGACGCCGTGGGGATGGTTGGGTCTTATCTTGATTGTTACGGCATTGATCGATTTCTGCCCGATTTGGCGGATCCTCGGGATCAACACGCGCCGATCTGCAAAACATGTGACACAAAGCTAACCGAAGCGAGCTTCGCAGCGGAAGGGATGTGAAAAATAGAGCGTCGCGTCAAGGTTTGTCGCTGCGCGCGCGGCTGTCAATCTGGTGCCACGCTTCGAAAACGTCATCATTCCAGAGCGACTGGAACCACGCGATCACGGCGCCAATGTCGTCATCGCTGAGTTTTCCTTTCCAACCAGGCATATTGCCTTCCCCCGGTCGGCTACCTTCAAGAATCATCTCGCGCAGATCAGCCAGCGGGTGATGCCAGGCGTGGCCACTGCCGTCCAGCGGCGGGGGCGGAAATTTTCCATCGCTGCCACGATGGCGCCAATGGGTGTCGCCCTCACCTTCCTTGCCGTGGCACTGCGCGCAATTCGTTAGATAGACAGTTCGCCCCCGCTCTACCAGTGATTTATCGATAGCGCGAGTGAATGGCCCCTTGGCAACCGGGGCCTCGTGACCGGAATGCATGTCGTGGTGTGAGTCTGCGAAGACCGGCGCGCAGGACAGGACAACAGCTGCAGAGAAAATTGCAGCACTAATCTTTGTGCGGCGGCGTTCCTGGCGCATGTGTGTGCTCATGATTTTGCTCTTTCGTAGCGGGCTGTTCCGAAACGGTTTCATGGGTGTGCGGTGTAGCTTCTTGTGTACCCTCATCACCACTATGACTATGATCATGAGCATCGTGCTCCGGTTCCGCTCCAGGCGAATTCGAAGCGTCGTCATGAGTGTGACCCTCCCCATGATCGTGTGAATGTCCCGCGCCTTCTGTCTGCGGAAGCGACTTGACGCCCAAGCCATGCCGATACACGAGTTCACCGCCGCGCCAGGATGTTGCTGCGAGCAAGGCAGCGGCCGCGACAAGGGTAATGGTGATCACCGGACTTTGCGGAGTTCCGCGCTTGCGAAGCACGGATTCGAGTAAGGTCACTGCAACAAAAACCAGCGTTGTAACAATTGCCCAATTGCGATGCAGTGTCATCGCAGCGTGCGACGGGGTGTCATGATCAACCGTGTTGTACGCATAGATGCCCGCGGCAACGGTCAATGTCGTCGCAGCCATACCCAGCCAAAGATTCCAACGGGCGACCAGCAACAGCTGATCTTTCAACGTGCCGTCAGCAATCGCATGGGTGGCAACTCGCACGCCAGCCGCCGTCATGAACATTCCGACGGTGAAGTGAACGAAAATGGGGTGCCAGTTGGGAAGGATTTCGATCATGGCGCGGGCCGGGACTCCTGCTTGATGGCTTCTTGGAATCGATGTCGTGGTATTAGACTCGATTCACTCGGCCTGCGCCAGCCGGACGTCACTGCGGGTGATGGTGATGTGGCTCGGGCGGAGCGCTCTCCGACGGAACCTATGATCCATCGCACCGTGCCAAGGTCGCGCGATCCAAAATGATCAGTCCGTCGCGTGCCTGCTGGCACTGAACGGCCAGATCGCTCAGAACCGTCGTCGACTGCATCATTTCGTGACCGCGGTAACCGGCTTCACGCGCCTTTCCACTTTCTGGAGTTGTTTGATGCTTCATCGGCACTTCCACTTTTGACGGTGTGGATGGTGCACTGTCGTGGTGATGCTCGTGCTCGGGTTCCGCGGCCGACACGGCAAGAACTCCGAACAATCCCAGCACTGCAAATCCGATGATCGATTTGGATATTGAACCGGATGAAATCATGGAATGAACCCGTGTTCACGATTGAGAATGGAATTTCGCTCGCCGATCGTGTCATTAAAGCGCGCTTCGAGACTGAACGACAATCCGATCTGCAATGTGCGATCGATCCCGCCGCCGAGCGCATCACCATAGCGTGTAAATGCATACTGCGCGACGGCGGATACGCCCTGACCCAGTTCATAGCGTACACCGGGGACAAGACTCCACTGGCGACTGTCACCAACATCGTCAAAGTCCTTTGACGCAAGGGTCAGCGCCGCCTGCCAGCGAGTCAACAATGCGGGACGAGCGGTATAACGCACCGCCAATACGACCGCACGCGACGCGGCGCGCGCCCGCTGATAAAAATCGCCCACATTGTTGGTGCCGTCGACACCAAAATTGCGAATGAGCTGCGTGTCGAGCGACCAGTTGCTGGAGGGATCGTCGTTCAGATTCAGGGACGCACCGGCGATCCACGCATTCATCCATGCTTTTCCAGTTGCAGCTCGAGTTTCCTGACGATCGAGGATCACTCCGGCTCGACGCAGGCGAACCACGTAACGCAGCTGACGTGGCGGTTCATAAAAATAACCGTACCCCAGCGTATCTATACCCGAGACATCATTGCCGCTGGCGTCATCGGCTCGAGAACTTGCCCACACGCCGAGAGCGTGGCTTCCTTCGCCGGGAAACCAATCGAAGCGCGCAACGTCGCCGTGGGTTTGGTCCTGATTCTCGGTCGAAGATGCATTCGCGACGAGCGTGGCATAGGCAAGATCGTCGTCCCGCAACGTCGGAAATTCGATCAGTGAGTTCCGCAACGGTGCATGGCCGAGTGCCAATTCGAACGTTCGATTCCAGTAAAAGACGTAGTGATCGGAAAAATGGACCTCATCCGCGTCCTCGCGAAATCCCACCGTCGCGCCGGCAACACCGGACTCATACAGGCGTTTGTCCAAACGCATCGCAATAAAGCTGTCCTCGCTATTGATGGATTCCTGGCGTGAAGGATCCGAATCCCAGTTCACCGCGTCGAGCGTGCCGATAACCACGCCACCCAGAGTGAGACGCGGCAACACTTCGCGATCCACCTCCAGCGCATGCGCGTTGACGGTGGCGAAGATGACGATTAATGCAATCCAGAGTCGAGCGGCCATGGAATCGCTACTCGTCGACAGTAATCGTAGGTTTGTACGTGGGAGTGAAGTCTTCGTAAAACAAACCGGTGTGCATGCCTCCGGGATAAATACCGTTATTGCGCGCATAGGTCGTGCGGTGGTTGTGAAAGGCCCAATAGCCCGGATTGTCGCCGTAGATCATCAAGTCGTACGTGCCACCGGGGTGCACATGAATCGTGTTCAGGCGCATCGGCTGCGCGAGTTCGTTACCGTCTTGCGCCACCCACCAGAAATCGTGGCCGTGCAAATGCATGTGATGACTCAGGTCACTGGCATTGACCAGTCGCACACGAATCCACTCGCCCTGTTTGATACCCATATGCTGAACCGCGGGATGCGCCTTGCCGTTGATCCCGAAAAAGTTGTAACGAAACTCAAGCCCACCGGAACGGCCTTGCAGGTAGGGCGGCACGTACTTCCCATCGGCATAGGCTTTTACGAATTCCGCGTAATTGCGAAAAAAACCGTGCGTCACTGGATCAAGACGGCCTTTCTCCATCAAGGTATTCACCTGCTTCATACCTTCGAGCAATCCGCCGATTTCCTCGCGCGCCAGATCGACGTCCCAGGCCTCGAGCATTAGCGTGTAATCGCGTGTGTACGGATACTTCTGCTTCAGCGGATCATCCTTCTTGTGAATGATGAATGCGCCGTGCATGCCGTGCGACGCGTGCAGCGGCGTGCCCCAGTGGCAGTGATACCAATGAGTGCCGGCCGGCTTGGCCTGAAATCGATAAACAAATGTCTGCTCCGGATGCACGGGGTCCTGCGTCATCATCGGCACGCCGTCCATCGTGTAAGGCACATACAACCCGTGCCAGTGAATCGTGTGCATCTCTTCCGTCTTGTTGGTGAAATTTACTTTGACCCAATCGCCCTCATTCACATGGAATTCCGGCCCGGGCACTTGCCCGTTGAAGGCAAACATGTGCGCTTTGATACCGGGAATGATCTCGTGTTGAACGATACGCACTTCAATATCAAAAACCTTGTAATCGACTTCGGTGTCCGCGGGTGCGCCCGGCGGTTCGATGATGGCGCCGGGCTCCATCTTGTGACCGGTCATGAACATCATCGAGTCATAGCCACCGGATCCGTGCCCCATATGCGCACTGTGGTCCATGTGCGCGGAATGATCGATGCCGGGTGCAGCGTTTTCCGCGGCACGTGAAGACATCGCCGCTGCGCCGGTCATTGCCACCGCCGCGCGCAAGAAATCGCGCCGCGTTGATTTGGGCTCTTCGTCCGAAGTGGGTGGAATATCAGAATTGGAGTGACTCATCGAGATGTGCTGGCGGGGACACGCCAGTCCTACAAAGCGCAGTGTTTGCGTTGATACACAGTTTAGTTCACCGCGATTTAACCGGAAGCGCAAGGGGCCAAAAATTCGATGCGCGTGTGGCGTAGCACGCGGTGGCGGGTTACCGGTTTGAGAACGGATTGGCAGGAGCGCCATCGGGCGCCGGGCGCCCACCGGAAACACCGGGCCGTTGAGCGTTCGGGCGTGGCGCATGCGTTCGGGCGTTGGTCGAATAGGGCGCTGCGGCCAGCCGAAGCTCCCGACTCTTCCACAACACGTAGAGGACGGGCACAAGGACCATCGACACGAGCGGCGCCGTCACCATTCCGCCCAGCATCGGCGCCGCGATACGCTGCATGACTTCGGATCCCGTTCCGCCACCCAGCATGATCGGCAAAAGGCCCGCCAAAATCACCGCCGCGGTCATTGCCTTTGGCCGCACGCGCAACACTGCGCCTTCGATGACCGCTTCGTGCAGCTCTGTCATCGTTGTCGGCTTTCGTTCCGCAACGGAATGATCCAGATAAACCAGCATCACCACGCCAAATTCCGCGGCGACACCCGCAAGAGCGATGAAACCGACACCAACAGCGACGGACAGGTTGTAGCCCAGCAAATAGACGAGCCAGAACGCGCCGACCAGTGCCAGTGGAACCGCGCCCATCACCATGAAGGATTCCGAGAAATTTCTGAAATTGAAATACAACAGAAGCAGAATAATCACGAGCGTGAGCGGAACAACGTATTGCAGGCGCTCTTTAGCGCGCAGCATGTATTCGTACTGCCCGGACCATCCCAACGAATAGCCCGGCGGCAATTCAACCTGATCGTTAACTGCTTTTTGGGCGTCGGCGACAAACGATCCCAGATCGCGATCACGAATATCGACGTACACCCAGCCGTTGATTCGGGCATTCTCACTGCGCACCATGGCCGGCCCATCAACGATCGACACGCGTGCCACCTGACCGAGCGGAATTCGCGGGCCATCGCGCGTGATCAGCGGCAAGTCCGCAAGCCGCTCGATCGAATCACGTACGTCCTGCGGATAGCGCAGATTGACCGGATAACGTTCGAGTCCTTCCACGGTGGTCGTCACGTTGTCGCCCCCCACCGCCATCGCGACCACTTCCTGAACGTCGTTGATGTTGAGGCCGAAGCGCGCCGCCGCCTTCCGATTGATATCGATATTGATGTAGCGGCCGCCCGCAACGCGTTCCGAAAACACGGAACCCGCGCCCGGCACCATCTTGACGACCTGCTCAATGCGCTCGCCGATTTTCTGGATCTCTTTCAAATCCTGTCCGGCGATTTTGATTCCCAACGGCGTTTTGATGCCGGTCGCCAGCATGTCGATGCGGGTCTT
>DKAR01000096.1 GCA_002450895.1 Proteobacteria bacterium UBA6921 | reverse complement strand
ATGTACAACACGCCGCCGACCTATGGATGGTATCTGGCCGGACTGGTGTTCGACTGGGTGAAGCAGCAAGGCGGCGTCGCCAAGATGGCGGAGATCAACAAGCGCAAGGCGATGAAACTGTACAACTACATCGATGAATCCGGCTTCTACAAAAACCCGGTCGATCCGAAGTGCCGCTCCTGGATGAACGTGCCATTTACACTCAAGGATGCAGCACTCGACGATGCCTTCTTGAAGGAAGCGAAAGCGGCGAAGCTGACGACACTTAAAGGCCATCGTTCCGTCGGTGGCATGCGCGCCAGCATTTACAACGCAATGCCGGAAGCGGGCATCGATGCGCTGGTTGCATTCATGGCAGATTTCGCAAAACGCAACGGCTAGCACGAAATCAGCCACGGATGAACGCAGATGAGTTCGGATGACGTCAAAATCGGGTGTGTCTCAAGTTTTTAATCTGTTTTCATCCGTGTTCATCTGTGGCGATTTTGTAGAATTAAATATGGAGTGAAGGCATGTACAAGATTCTTACGCTCAACAATATTTCAGTGCGCGGTCTCGAGAGACTGCCGCGTGACAACTACGAAGTCGCATCGGAAATCCAGAATCCGGATGCAGTGCTGGTGCGCTCTGCGGACATGCACAAGATGGATATTCCAGCCACGGTGAAGGCGATTGGACGCGCCGGTGCCGGCGTCAACAATATTCCGGTTCCCAAGATGAGCGAGCGCGGAATACCGGTGTTCAATGCGCCGGGAGCGAATGCCAATGCCGTAAAGGAACTTGTCATCGCCGGAATGCTGATGGCGTGCCGCAACATCGGACCCAGCTGGGATTTCGCTCGCAAGATCGAGGGCGATGACCCAACCCTGCACAAGCTGACAGAAGCTGGCAAGAAAGATTTTGCGGGATTTGAAATCTCCGGTCGTACATTGGGCGTGATTGGTCTGGGCGCGATTGGTCGTGAAATCGCGAATGCGGCGATCAACCTCGGCATGCGCGTAATCGGTTTCGATCCGGGTATTACGGTGGAAGGCGCTTGGCGGTTGTCCGCGCAAGTGGAACAGGCGCGCAGCGTCGACGACCTGGTTTCACGCGTAGATTTCGTGACGTTTCATGTACCGCTCATCGATGCTACGAAGAAGATGCTGAATTCGGCGCGCGTTGGAATGATGAAGAAGGGCGCCGTGGTGCTCAACTTTGCGCGCGAAGGCATTGTTGAAGACGAGGCTGTCGTCGATGCGTTGAACAAAGGCAAGTTGTACGCCTATGTTTGCGACTTCCCGACCAACCTGCTGAAGAATCATCCGCGGGTCATCACGTTGCCGCACCTCGGTGCGTCGACGGTGGAAGCGGAAGACAATTGCGCCGTAATGGTCGCAAACCAAATTCTTGATTATCTGGAGAACGGCAACGTCTGCAATTCGGTGAACTTTCCCGAGGTCGTCATGCCGCGGGCCGAGGGTCATCGCATTGCCGTCGTGAACGCCAACGTACCCAATATGGTCGGGCAGATTTCGACGGCCATGGCGAAGGGCAATCTGAACATCATCGATATGCTGAACAAGTCGAAGGGTGAGCTGGCATATACCCTGATCGACGTGAATGCGCCGTGTTCGGAAACCGTATTGAAAGAGATCAAGGCGATCAAGGGCGTGCTTGCGGTGCGCTGCCTATAGTCAGGGTGTGCAACAAGGGGCGTCCTTTGTTGTCGATGCGAGCGATGACGAACGAACAACAACTCAAAGCCATCCGAAACCGGATTGACGAACTGGACCAGCAGATCCAGACGTTGATTTCGGAACGCGCAAAATGCGCGCAGGACGTCGCGCGCGTCAAGGGCAACGGCAGCGACTTCTATCGCCCGGAACGCGAGGCGGAGGTCCTGCGCCGGGTGGCCGATCGCAACAAAGGTCCGTTGGCGACGGAAGAGATGGTCCGTTTATTTCGCGAGATCATGTCCGCGTGCCTGGCGCTCGAGCAACCCCTGAAGATCGCCTTTCTTGGTCCCGAAGGAACGTTTACTCAAGCCGCCGCCTTGAAACAATTTGGGCATTCTGTGCAAACCATTCCGCTTCCTGCGATCGATGCCGTGTTTCGCGAAGTGGAATCCGGCGCGGCCAACTACGGCGTCGTGCCTGTCGAGAATTCCACCGAAGGTGTGATCAATCATACGCTCGACATGTTTATCAACTCGCCGCTGAAAATTTGTGGTGAAGTCGAACAACGCATTCATCACAATCTGATGAGCGACAGCGATGACATCAAAGCGGTGCGACGAATTTACTCGCACAGCCAGTCGCTGGCCCAGTGTCGCGAATGGATCGAAGAGAACATGAGCGGCATCGAACTCGTCAGCGTGTCCAGCAATGCGGAAGCTGCGCGGCTGGCGAAGGGTGAGCCGGGCGCGGCAGCGATCGCCGGCGAAACTGCCGCGACGATCTACGGCCTGAAGATCCTGGTTCGCAATATCGAAGATGAACCCGATAACACTACTCGCTTTCTCGTGATTGGCCGCAACGGAATTCAGCCCAGTGGCAACGACAAGACAACGCTGTTGCTGTCCACGGCGAACAAACCCGGCAGCCTTTATGAATTGCTCGCGCCGCTCGCCAAGCTTGGCGTTTCAATGACTCGAATCGAGTCACGTCCCTCGCGTCGGGGCACCTGGGATTACGTCTTCTTCGTCGACATTGAAGGCCATGCACTGGCAGAGCCGGTTGCATCCGCCCTGCGCGAACTCGACAAGCAGGCCGCGATGCTGAAAATTCTTGGCTCTTATCCCCGCGCTGTCATCTGAACATGGACTTCATCAAACTTGCCGTGCCGGGCGTGCGTTCCCTCAAGCCGTATGTCCCCGGTAAACCGGTTGAAGAACTTGAACGCCAATATGGCGTGAAGAACGCCATCAAGCTGGCCTCCAACGAGAATCCCTTGGGCGCGAGCCCGAAGGCGATTGCAGCCATTCGCAAACACCTCACTGATCTTGAGCGCTATCCTGACGACACCGGATTCCGGTTGAAGCAAAAGCTGGCGCGCAAGCATGGGATCCGCTCCGAATGCATCACGCTGGGCAACGGGTCCAGTAATTTGCTTGAGCTGGTCGCGCGCGTGTTTGCCGGACCGGGCGACGAAGTCATCTTTTCGCAGTACAGTTTTTTGCTGTACCCGATCATCGTGCAGGCGATCGGTGCAAGCGCCGTCGTACCGAATGCAGCGAATTTTGGACACAACCTGGATGCCATACTCGCCGCAGTGAGCACCAGGACAAAGCTGATCTACATTGCCAATCCGAACAACCCGACCGGCACGTGGTTGACGCGCGCGTCGCTTGAAAAGTTTCTTGCCGAGTTACCGGCTCAGATCATCGTAGTGATGGACGAAGCCTATTTCGAGTTTGGCGCGAGCCTCGGTCTGGATGATTACCCGGACGCCATGCTGTGGTTCGAAAAACACGCAAACGTTGTCGTGACGCGTACGTTTTCGAAAGCGTACGGTCTGGCGGGATTGCGCATTGGTTATGGCGTGACGCATCCGCAGATCGCGGACTTGTTGTCTCGGGTCCGGGCACCATTCAATGTCAACTCGCTTGCCCTGGTTGCGGCCGAGGCCGCCCTGGATGACGAGGAGCACCTGCAACAAACGCAAAAAACAAACCGGGACGGGTTGCAGCAGCTGGTGAATGGATTATCAGAATGCGGTTTTTCCGCTATCCCCTCTGCCGCCAACTTTGTGTGCGTCGATGTTAAGAAGAATGCCGCGGAAGTTTATGACGCGTTGTTGCGCGAAGGCGTGATTGTTCGTCCGGTGGGAGGACTTGCAACGCACCTGCGCATTACGGTCGGGGTGGAATCCGAAAACGCGCGCGTCATTGAGGCGTTGCGAAAAGTTGCGCGCTGATGGCGATGCACATTGACCGGTTGTGCGTGGTCGGCGTCGGGCTCATCGGCGGCTCGTTCGCACGCGCGCTGCGAAAAGCGGGCGTCGTCAAGGAGATCGTCGGGTGCAACCGCGACAAGGACCAGCTGCAAAAAGCCATCGATCTGGGTGTGATCGATAGCGCCGAAACTGATATTTCAAAAGCCGTTACAGGCGCACACCTTATTGTGGTTGCCACACCGGTCGGCGCGATGGAAAGCGTATTCGCGCAGATCGCGCAAAAACTCGACCCGAATGCGATTTTGACCGATGTCGGCAGTTCCAAGGCCAGCGTCGTCGCCGCGGTCCGCAGTGCATTCGGAAAAATACCGACGAACTTTGTTCCGGGCCATCCGATCGCGGGGACGGAGAAGAGCGGCGTGGAAGCTTCGTTTCCGGAACTGTTCCGTGACCGTAAGGTGATACTGACACCCTTGCCGGAAACCGACGTCGCGGCGGTGCTTCGCGTTCGGCAGGCTTGGGCAGCTGCGGGTGCTCAGGTGGTGGAAATGAGCGTCCAGCATCATGACCAGGTCCTGGCCGCAACCAGTCACTTGCCGCATGTTCTGGCCTACTCGCTTGTCCATTGCCTGGCGCAAATGGATGACAGTCAGGAGATTTTCAACTACGCTGCCGGCGGTTTTCGGGACTTTACCCGGATTGCCTCCAGCGATCCGCGCATGTGGCACGACATCTGTTTGGCAAATCGCGACGAACTTCTGGGTGTCATCAAAACATTTGGAATGGAACTGGAGCAGCTAGCCAAAGCGCTGCGATCCGGAGATGGCCAGTATCTGCTGAAGGTTTTCCAGCAAGCGAAGGAAGCGCGGGATCGATTTGCGGAAAAAAAGTGACGGAAGAGTTTTAGAAAGGCACAGGGCATGGCGTCGGGCGAACAGGAAGATATTACATATACGGTACAACCGGGCGGATCGCTGAACGGTCGAGTTCGCGTTCCCGGTGACAAATCGATTTCGCATCGCTCCATCATGTTGGGCGCCATTGCGGATGGCGTAACCGAAGTCGATGGTTTTCTGACCGCAGAAGATTGTTTGTGCACGATGGAAGCTTTTCGCGCCATGGGCGTATCCATCGACGGACCGACGAATGGCCGCGTTGTGATTCGCGGTGTCGGACTGCATGGATTGAAGCCACCGCAAAAACCGCTCTACCTCGGCAACTCGGGGACGTCGATGCGCTTGTTGTCGGGCCTCTTGTCCGGCCAGGCATTCAATGTGGAGATGACGGGAGACGCTTCGCTATCGAAGCGCCCCATGAAACGCGTCGCACAGCCCTTGCGGTTGATGGGCGCGGATATCGCAACGACAGAAACCGGAACGCCGCCGCTGCGGATTACCGGCGGCCGGCAGATTCGCGGCATGCATTACAAAATGCCGATGGCGAGCGCACAGGTGAAGTCGAGCTTGCTGCTGGCGGGTTTGTATGCGAAAGGCAAGACGTGCGTGACGGAACCCGCACCGACGCGCGACCACACAGAGCGCATGCTGCAGGGTTTCGGTTATTCAGTTGAGCGGGATGGCAGCACCGTTTGCCTGAATGGCGGCGGCGCGCTGCGCGCGACCAAGATTGACGTGCCGGCGGACATCTCATCCTCCGCATTTTTTCTGGTCGGCGCATCCATTGCGCCAAATTCGGATCTGGTTCTTGAGCATGTTGGGATCAATCCGACGCGCATCGGCGTCATCAACATCCTGCGCGCGATGGGTGGCGACATCACCATTCAAAACGAACGAACCGTCGGCGGGGAACCGGTGGCGGATTTGCGCGTCCGGAGTGCCGAATTGCGCGGAATCGATATCCCGACGGATCAGGTCCCGCTGGCCATCGACGAGTTTCCCTCGCTGTTCATCGCGGCAGCTTGCGCCAAGGGCACGACGGTGCTGACCGGCGCCGAAGAGCTGCGTGTGAAGGAAAGTGACCGTATCCAATCGATGGCCGATGGTCTGCTAAAGTTGGGAATAGATGCCCGGCCCACGGCGGATGGCATGGTTATTAATGGCGGAACGCTCACCGGCGGAGTCGTGAACAGCGTCGGAGATCATCGCATTGCCATGTCGTTCGCGATGGCAGCCCTGCGCGCAAGCGGACCGATCACAATCCATGACTGTGCCAACGTGAACACCTCGTTTCCGGGTTTTGTCGATCTCTCGCACCGCGCCGGGCTGCGTATTACCTCGCCCTAGGGTCCAAGGAAGGATTCATGATGGATGCAATCAGCCCAGTAATTACCGTCGACGGCCCCGGTGGCGCCGGCAAAGGAACCATCAGCCGACTGGTGGCCGTACAACTGAATTGGCATATGCTCGATAGTGGTGCGCTCTACCGTCTGGTGGCCTTGGCCGCGCAGCGGCACGGCCTGACTTGGGACAATGAAGCCGCCCTGATACCGCTTGCCGGGCATCTCGATGTGGAATTTCTGGCCGATAGCGGCAACACCGAATCACGCATCCTGCTGGAAGGTGAGGATGTTACAAATGCCATCCGCACCGAAGAGTGCGGTAGCGGGGCGTCCCAGGTGGCCGTGTTGCCCGGAGTTCGGCAGGCCCTGTTGGATCGGCAACGGGCCTTCCGAAGGCCGCCGGGCTTGGTGGCCGACGGCCGGGACATGGGGACGGTGATCTTCCCGGACGCTGAACTGAAGATTTTCCTTACCGCCAGTTCGGAGGAACGGGCGCTAAGGCGCCATAAACAGTTGAAAGAAAAGGGTATCGATGTTAACGTTGCAACCCTTTCGAAGGAGATCTCCGCGCGCGACGCGCGCGACGCACAGCGCAGTGCGGCGCCATTACAACCGGCCCGCGATGCGATCACGATCGATACGACCGCATTAACGATCGACGCTGCTGTCGAACAAGTAATGCAGTTGTGCCGCGATCGAAAGCTGGTGCGCGTTTGATTCTCGTTTGGCTCGCCAATCGTCCAAAACGTGAATCGCACGCGGAGGTTACGACAAACCCAACCGTGACGATTGGCGAGGAATGTTTGTGATGACTGAAAGTTTCAAAGAGTTATTTGAAGAGAGCCTGCGCAAAACCAAACTGAAACCCGGTGCGATCGTAATGGGCACTGTGGTGCAAGTCTCCGACGACGTCGTCGTCGTGAACGCCGGACTGAAGTCCGAAGGCGTTATCCCCATCGAACAGTTTTACAACGACCGTGGTGTCGCCGAAGTCAAAGTCGGTGACAGCGTGGAAGTCGCGCTGGATACCGTCGAGGACGGATTCGGTGCAACACAGCTGTCGCGCGAAAAAGCCGTGCGCGCGCAGTCGTGGACAACCTTGGAACGCGCGTTCGAAAACAGCGAAACAGTGAAGGGCATGATCACCGGCAAGGTGAAAGGCGGCTTCACGGTCGATATCGCGGAAATCCGTGCGTTCCTGCCGGGTTCGCTCGTCGATGTTCGCCCGGTTCGCGATACCGCGTACCTGGAAAACAAGGAACTCGAGTTCAAGGTCATCAAGATTGATCGCAAGCGCAACAATGTTGTCGTTTCGCGACGTGCTGTTGTTGAAGCAGAGACCAGCGAAGAACGTCAGTCGCTGATCGACAAGCTGCAGGAAGGTCAGACCGTGAAGGGTGTGGTCAAGAACCTCACCGATTACGGTGCATTCATCGACCTCGGCGGCGTCGACGGCCTGCT
>DKAR01000015.1 GCA_002450895.1 Proteobacteria bacterium UBA6921 | reverse complement strand
ATGCCGCAGACGCGCGAACACATCCTGCTGGCCCGCCAGGTCGGCGTGCCGTACATCGTCGTCTTCATGAACAAAGCCGACATGGTCGACGACGCCGAACTGCTCGACCTCGTCGAAATGGAAGTGCGCGAACTGCTGGAAAAATACAAGTTCCCCGGCGACAAGACCCCGATCATCAAAGGATCGGCGCTCAAAGCCCTCGAAGGCGACAAGACCGACCTCGGCGAAGGCGCCATCTTCAAACTCGTCGAAGCCATGGACAGCTACATCCCCATGCCCGAGCGCCCGATCGACAAGCCGTTCCTGATGCCGATCGAAGACGTCTTCTCCATCTCCGGCCGCGGCACCGTTGTGACCGGCCGAGTTGAGCGCGGCATCGTCAAAGTCGGCGACGAAATCGAAATCGTAGGAATTACCCCGACCACCAAGACCACCTGCACCGGCGTGGAAATGTTCCGCAAGCTGCTGGATCAAGGTCAGGCGGGTGACAACGTCGGCGTCCTGCTGCGCGGCACCAAGCGTGAAGAAGTCCAGCGCGGCCAGGTGTTGGCCAAGCCGGGCTCGATCACCCCGCACACCAAATTCGAAGCCGAAGTGTACGTCCTGTCCAAAGAAGAAGGCGGACGCCACACCCCGTTCTTCAAGGGATACCGACCGCAGTTCTACTTCCGTACCACGGACGTCACGGGTGCGGTGGAACTGCCGGCGGGCGTTGAAATGGTGATGCCGGGCGACAACATCAAGATGGTGGTGACGCTGATCGCCCCGATCGCGATGGAAGATGGCTTGCGCTTTGCGATCCGCGAAGGGGGCCGCACCGTCGGCGCCGGCGTCGTCGCAAAGATTATTGAGTAATTGTTTGAGTGACGCGCCCAATCGGGCGTATCGCTTGGCCGAGTTGAAGAACGCATTTAGAGAGAAAGAACATGGCAGCAAATCAGAGAATTCGCATTCGCCTGAAGGCGTTCGATCACCGCCTGATCGACCAGTCGGCCAAGGAAATCGTTGAGACGGCGAAGCGTACTGGCGCACAAGTGCGCGGTCCGATCCCGCTGCCCACAAAGATGGAGCGCTTTACTGTTCTGATTTCACCGCACGTTGATAAGGACGCGCGCGATCAGTATGAGCTGCGCACGCACAAGCGGCTGATGGATATCGTCGACCCGACTGACAAGACGGTTGATGCATTGATGAAGCTGGATCTCGCCGCTGGCGTTGATGTCCAGATCAAGTTGAGTTAAGCGGACACGGACGCGCTACGCGCCTGGACCTGAGCGAGATTGAGGAGAAGACAATGGCGATGGGGTTGATTGGTAAAAAATGCGGGATGACCCGTGTTTTTACCCCGAGTGGTGAGGCAATTGCCGTCACCGTCGTCGCGGTGGAGCCCAACAAGGTGACACAGGTGAAGACGGCTGAGACTGACGGTTATCGCGCCGTGCAAATTTCTGATGGTCGCGAGCGACGTGCGAACAAGGCGCTGGCAGGTCATTACGCCAAGGCGAGCGTCAAGCCGGCGCGCGCACTGCGCGAGTTTCGTTTGGCAGAAGGAGAAGGCGCCGATTTGCAAGCGGGCTCCGAGCTCAACGTCTCAATGTTTAAGCAAGGCCAGTACGTTGACGTGACGGGTGTCTCTATCGGTAAGGGTTACGCGGGGACCATCAAGCGTCACCACTTCACCATGGGTGACGCATCGCACGGTAACTCGTTGTCGCATCGTGCGCCTGGATCGATCGGCCAACGCCAGACGCCGGGTCGCGTATTCCCGGGCAAGCGTATGGCTGGACATCTGGGTAACAAGCGCCGCACCGCGCAAAACCTTGAAGTTGTGCGTGTCGATGCGGAGCGTAACGTTCTGTTGATTAAGGGCGCAGTCCCGGGCGCCAAAGGCGGCCGCGTTATTGTGCGTCCCGCAGTGAAGATGGGCGCGTAAGGAGCGAGTCATGGAATTACAGTTGGCAGGCGCCAGTGGATCTGCAGGAAAAGTCAGCGTTTCGGACGCCGCCTTTTCCCGTGATTTTAACGAGTCGCTGATTCATCAGATGGTCACGGCGTACCTTTCGGCAGGCCGTGCGGGAACGCATGCGCAAAAGACGCGTTCGGAAGTCCGCGGCGGTGGTCGCAAACCGTTTTCCCAGAAGGGAAGCGGTCGTGCGCGTGCGGGTACCATTCGTTCGCCGTTGTGGCGGGGTGGTGGAAAGATCTTCGCTGCAGTCACGCAGGATTATTCGCAGAAGGTAAACAAAAAGATGTATCGCGCGGCGCTCAGTTCGATTTTGTCCGAGCTGATTCGCCAGGATCGTCTGGTCGTTGTGAACGAATTCAAAGCGGCTACGCCGAAGACCAAGGACGTGGTTGCCCAGCTCAAGAAGTTGAGCATGACGAAGGGACTGATTGTCACCGACGCGACTGACAACAATCTTCAGTTGGCGACGCGCAATATTCCGCACGTGGACACCTGTTCTGCGCGCCAGGTTAATCCTGTGAACCTGATTGGCGCAGACAAAGTGCTGATGACCGTTGCGGCGTTGAAGCAGATTGAGGAGATGCTGGCATGAGCGCTCAGCAAGCGAATTTGATGAAAGTCCTGATTGCGCCGCACGTGACGGAAAAAGCGTCGCGTGTCGCTGATCAGCACAAGCAATATGTTTTCAAAGTTGCGAATGATGCGACGAAGGCCACGATCAAGCGTGCAACCGAAGCCATGTTCAACGTCAAGGTTGAGCAGGTGCGCGTGGTAAACGTGAAAGGAAAGATGAAGCTGTTCGGTGGTCGGCCGGGTGCGCGCACGAGCTGGAAGAAGGCGTATGTGACGCTTGCGGAAGGTTACGATATCAACTTCATGGGCAAAGAGTAATCGGTTAGGACGAACGCCATGGCACTTCAGAAAGTTAGACCCACATCGCCCGGCCGACGCACCGTCGTCAAGGTCGTCAATGCGAACCTTCACAAAGAAGGCCCGTACGCGCCGTTGCTCGAGCGCAAGACGAAGTCCGGTGGCCGCAACAGCTATGGTCGGATCACGACGCGGCATATCGGCGGCGGGCACAAAAAGCATTATCGCGTTATCGACTTCCGTCGCAACAAGGATGGGATCGCCGCCCGGATTGAGCGTGTTGAATACGATCCCAATCGCAGCGCGCATATCGCTCTGCTTTGCTACGCCGATGGCGAGCGCCGTTACATCATCGCTCCAAAGAATGTAGAAGTCGGAACAGTATTGATGTCGGGCCCCGAAGCTCCCATCAAGCCTGGTAACTGCCTGCAGATTCGTCATATCCCGGTCGGATCGACGATTCATTGCGTTGAGCTGAAGCCTGGCAAAGGCGCGCAGCTCGGACGCAGCGCGGGAGCCGGTGTTCAGCTGATCGCGAAAGAAGGAGAGTACGCAACGATCCGCGTGCGTTCCGGTGAGATGCGTAAGGTGCATATGGAATGCCGTGCAACCATCGGTGAAGTCGGCAATGAAGAACACAATCTGCGCTCGCTCGGTAAAGCAGGTGCCAAGCGCTGGCGCGGTATTCGCCCGACCGTTCGCGGTACGGCGATGAATCCGGTGGACCACCCGCATGGTGGTGGTGAAGGTCGTACCAAGGGCGGTCGTCATCCTGTGTCTCCGTGGGGAACGCCGACCAAGGGTTACAAGACCCGCCAGAACAAGCGTACGGACAATATGATCGTCCGTGACCGTCGGCAGAAGTAATTACGCGAAAGGTATTTGAAAGAGGAATTGACTCGTGGCGCGTTCGATTAAAAAAGGTCCGTTTGTTGACTTGCACTTGATGTCCAAGGTTCAACAGGCGGCCGCAACCAACAGCAAGAAGCCCATCAAGACCTGGTCGCGCCGTTCCATGGTGCTTCCGGAAATGGTGGGGCTCACCATCGCCGTTCACAATGGCAAACAACACATTCCGGTCTACGTGACGGAAAACATGGTGGGATTCAAGCTCGGTGAGTTTGCGCCCACTCGCACCTTCCGTGGCCACAGCGGTGACAAGAAGGCCAAGGAAGCGGCGGCAGCATAAGGTATCGAGGCAACGAAGATGGAAACAGCGGCAAAACTCAAATTCGCGCGTATTTCGGCGCAGAAAGCTCGGCTGGTGGCGGATCAGGTCCGTGGAATGCCCGTTGAGCGCGCCCTCAATCTTCTGCGATTCAGCCCCAAAAAGGCGGCTCGTATCGTTAAGAAGGTTCTGGAATCCGCAATCGCCAACGCAGAACACAACGAAGGCGCTGACGTCGACGAGTTGAAGGTCAAGACGATTTACGTAGATGAAGGCCCGAGCTACAAGCGTATGCAAGCGCGCGCAAAGGGTCGTGGCAACCGAATTCTGAAGCGAACCGCCCACATCACCGTGGCGGTAGCGGACAAGTAAGCGAGGGCGTATGGGTCACAAAGTTCATCCAACCGGTTTCCGTCTTGGCGTCATCAAGGAGTGGACGTCAAAGTGGTTTGCGGATTCCAAGAACTACCCTGACTTCTTGAATACGGACCTGAAGGTTCGCGATTTCATCAAGCAAAAGCTGAAGCAGGCTTCCGTAAGCCGGGTTCAGATTGAACGGCCGGCGCGAAATGCGCGCATCACGATTCACACGGCGCGCCCTGGAATCGTCATCGGCAAGAAAGGCGAGGATGTCGAAGCGCTGCGTCAAACTGTTGCAAAGATGATGGGTGTGCCCGTGCACATCAATATCGAAGAAGTTCGCAAGCCGGAACTTGACGCCATGCTCGTGGCAGAGAGCGTTGCGCAGCAGCTGGAGCGTCGAATCATGTTCCGTCGCGCGATGAAGCGTGCGGTCACCAACGCCATGCGTCTCGGCGCCAAGGGCGTGAAGATTTGCGTCGCGGGCCGATTGAACGGCGCTGAAATCGCACGCACGGAATGGTACCGCGAAGGCCGCGTGCCGTTGCATACGCTGCGTGCGGACATTGATTACGGTTTTGCCGAAGCGCAAACCACATACGGAATCATTGGTGTGAAGTTGTGGATCTTCAAAGGTGAGGTGTTCGAGCAGCAGCAAGTTGAGGCGGCGAGCGCACCGGCTGAGAAGGCTGCGGCGACCTAACGAAATAAAAGGCTATAGCCATGCTGCAACCAAAACGAACGAAGTATCGTAAACAAATGAAGGGCCGCAATCGCGGCCAGGCGACCGCCGGAAATGCGGTGAGCTTCGGCGATTACGGCTTGAAAGCGACGACGCGCGGCCGCATTACGCAGCGCCAGCTCGAAGCGGCGCGCCGTGCGATGAGTCGCCATATCAAGCGCGGCGGCAAGATCTATATTCGCGTGTTTCCGGACAAGCCAGTGAGCCGCAAGCCGCTTGAAGTGCGTATGGGTAGCGGCAAGGGTAACGTCGAGTATTGGGTTGCCGAGATCAAGCCCGGCTTCGTCCTTTATGAGATGGAAGGCGTGGGCGAGGATGTCGCGCGTGAAGCATTCAAGCTGGCGGCTGCCAAATTGCCGCTTCGGACCATGTTTGTATCGCGGACGGTGATGTGATGGAAGCGAAAGAGTTACGTAGCAAGAGCGTCACAGAGTTGCAGGCCGATTTGGCCACGCTCACGAAGGAACAATTCAACCTGCGTATGCAGAAAGCGACCGGACAGTTGGGCAAGACCAGCCAATTCCGGGCGGTTCGTCGCGATATCGCGCGTGTGCAGACAATTCTTGGCGAGAAACAGCGAACGGGTGGTAAGTCATGACCGAGCAGGCAAACGTGACGCGCACGATCAGTGGGCGCGTGGTCAGTAACAAGATGGACAAGACCATCGTCGTACGTATCGACCGCATGGTGCAGCACCCGATGTACGGCAAGTTCTTGCGACGAAGCACGAAAATCCATGCCCACGATCAGAACAACGAATGTGGCGAGGGTGACGTGGTTGAGATTGAGCAGTGTCGGCCCCTCTCTAAGACCAAGTCCTATCGGCTGGTCCGGATCATTGAGCGTGCCAAGGAGCAGCAGTAAGCGGTCAGGCTCGCACGCTCGGGCATAGTGGCAAAGTTCGTGGTATTATCCGCGCCCCCATGTGGCAGGGCAGCGGGACGGTTTTTGGAGATTACAGATGATTCAGACGCGGACATACCTGGATGCGGCCGACAACAGCGGCGCGCGCAGGTTGATGTGTATCAAGGTGTTAGGCGGAACCAATCGCCGCTATGCCAGCATTGGTGACGTTATCAAGGTCAGCATCAAGGAAGCGGTACCGCGCGGCAAGGTCAAGAAGGGTGAAGTCTATGACGCCGTTGTGGTTCGAACGACCAAGGGTATTCGCCGTTCTGACGGCTCCGTGGTTCGCTTCGATGGTAATGCGGCGGTTCTGTTGAACAACCAGCTCCAGCCCATCGGCACGCGTATTTTCGGCCCCGTGACCCGCGAACTGCGATCGGAGCAATTTATGAAAATCGTGTCATTGGCGCCGGAAGTTTTGTAAGAGATTAAGGGACCGGGTATGCGGAAGATCAAGAAGGGCGACGACGTCATCGTCATCGCAGGCAAAGACAAGGGCAAGCGCGGAAATATTACGCGCGTTGTCGACAGTGAACGCGTCATTGTCGAAGGCATCAACATGGTGAAGCGCCATACCAAGGCGAATCCCAATGTGGGCCAGGCCGGCGGAATTATTGAAAAGGAAGCGTCACTGCACGTTTCCAATATTGCGATTTTTAATACCGCGACAGGCAAGGCGGATCGAGTGGGCATTCGCACGCTCGACGATGGGCGCAAGGTGCGCTTCTTCAAGTCCAACAAAGAAGTTATTGATGTTTAAGTGGTGAGCTGAATCCATGGCCAGGCTGAAAGATTATTACCAGAGGACGGTTGTTCCGAAGTTGATGAGCGACTTCAAGTACGAGACCGTCATGCAGGTTCCGCGGATCACGAAGATTACGCTGAACATGGGCGTTGGCGAGACGACGTCCGATAAAAAAGTCATCGACCATGCGGTCGAGGACATGCAGAAGATTGCGGGTCAGAAACCCGTTACGACGCTGTCAAAGAAGGCCATTGCCGGATTCAAGATTCGCGAAGGTTGGCCTATCGGCTGCAAAGTGACTCTGCGCCGCGAACGCATGTATGAATTCCTTGATCGATTGATCAGTATCGCCATCCCGCGTATTCGCGATTTCCGTGGTTTGAACTCGCGTTCATTCGACGGCCGTGGAAACTACAGCCTGGGAATCAAGGAACAGATTATTTTTCCGGAAATCGAGTACGACAAGATCGACGCGATTCGGGGAATGGATATCACGATCACGACGACCGCGAAGACCGACGCCGAAGCGCGTGCGCTGTTGACCGCGTTCAACTTACCGCTGAGGAGCTGAGGAAATCGTATGGCAAAGTTGTCGGTTACTTACCGCAATCTGAAGCGCGAGCGCACGGTGAAGAAGTACGCGGCGAAACGTGCCGAAATTAAGGCCAAGCTGCAGAGCCCGGCGACAGGTGATGAGGAGCGCGAAGAAATGCGCCGCAAGCTGCAAATGCTGCCGCGCGATGCGAACCCGATCCGGCTGCGTAACCGTTGCCGAATCACGAGCCGCCCACACGGCTACTATCGCAAGTTTGGATTGGCGCGAAACAAGCTTCGCGAAGCCGCTATGCGTGGAGATATTCCTGGCTTGGTGAAGTCGAGCTGGTAAAGAGGATCAGACTGATATGAGTATGACGGACCCGATAAGCGATATGTTGACCCGAATCCGCAACGCGCTGTCCGCGAACAAGGCGGACGTGTCGATGCGCGCATCCAGCGTTAAAACTGCCATCGCCGAAGTGTTGAAGGAAGAAGGCTACATCAACGACTTCAGCGTCGCAGGCACCGGCTCAACGAAGCAGCTCAATGTCGTATTGCGTTACTACCAGGGCAAGCCCGCCATTGAACGTATGCGCCGCGTCAGTACGCCCGGCCTGCGCGTTTATCGTGGCAAGGATAAATTGCCGAAAGTGCTCGGTGGTTTGGGTATCGCAGTGATTTCGACGTCGCACGGCGTCATGACGGATCGCGCTGCCCGCAAGGGTGGCCACGGTGGCGAAGTACTTTGCACCGTGCAGTAATGTAGCGGAGAGATTATGTCCCGAGTTGCCAACAAACCGATTTCATTGCCAAAGGGCGTCGAAGTTACGATCAGCGGCCAAGCCGTAACGATCAAGGGCCCGAAAGGCACGATGCAGCACACGATTCCGGCTGCGGTCAAAGTGACCAAGGAGACGGATGGGCTTCAGTGTGCCTATGACGTGGCGGATCCAACCGCGAACATGGTTGCAGGTACGACGCGCGCCATTCTCAATAACCACGTCCGCGGCGTCAGCGCCGGGTTTGAGAAAAAACTTGAGCTGGTTGGCGTTGGTTACCGCGCCCAGGCGCAGGGAAAGAAACTGAATTTGACATTGGGCTTCTCGCATCCGGTCGAGTTTCCGGTTCCTAATGGCATAACGATCGAAACGCCGAGCCAAACAGAAATCGTCGTCAAGGGTGTGGATCGTCAGCAGGTAGGTCAGGTTGCGGCGGTCATTCGCGGATATCGCTCTCCGGATCCCTATAAGGGAAAGGGCGTGCGCTATTCCGGCGAACAGATCATTTTGAAGGAAGCAAAGAAGAAGTAACGCGGTTTCATATTCGCGAACTCATCGAGTTGAGAGGTTGTTGTTATGAACAAGAAAGATTCCCGCTTGCGCCGCGCGCGACGTACCCGCGCCAAGATTCGCGAGCTTGCTACATTCCGGTTGACCGTCCACCGCACGCCGCAGCATACCTACGCGCAAGTAATTGCGCCCAACGGTTCTGAAGTCGTCGCGGCGGCTTCGACGTTGGACGAACAGGTGGTCGGGCTGTTGAAGGACAACTCGATCGGACATCGCGGTAATGCGAAAGCGGCCGCGATTGTCGGCAAGATTGTTGCGGATCGCGCCAAGCAGAAGGGCGTCAGCAACGTTGCGTTTGATCGAGCAGGGTTCAAGTATCACGGTCGTATCAAGGCGCTGGCTGATGCCGCGCGTGAGGCCGGATTGCAGTTTTAACGGGTTCGGGCCCTGGCTTGGGTCCATCAATTCTAAAGGTAAAGCATCATGGTGAGTGTCGAGACTGGCTCAAGCGACGGGATGGTAGAGAAGTTGATTGCCGTCAACCGCGTTTCTAAGACTGTCAAAGGCGGCCGGCAGTTTGCCTTTGCTGCGTTGACCGTCGTCGGTGACGGTAAGGGTAATGTGGGTTTCGGTCGCGGTAAGGCGCGCGAAGTCCCGGTGGCCGTACAAAAAGCCATGGAGCACGCCCGCAAGAATATGTTCAAAGTCGCGCTAAACGGTAAAACGCTGCAGTACCCTCTGACAGCCACGCATGGCGCCGCGAAGGTGTTTATGCAGCCGGCGTCCGAAGGTACCGGCATCATTGCTGGCGGTGCAATGCGAGCAATTTTCGAAGCGGTTGGTGTAAGCGACGTTTTGGCGAAATGCATTGGCAGCAATAACTCGGTGAATGTTGTTCGCGCCACGATGCGTGGCCTTCAGGACATGGCATCGCCGGAATCGATCGCGGCAAAGCGCGGAAAGACAGTCAAAGACATCTTGGAATAAGTTATGGCCAAAAAGAAACAGATTAAGGTGACGCTGGTACGCAGCACCGCGCATAAAGTCGCTTCGCACAAAGCTTGCGTTGCAGGTCTCGGGTTGCGCCGCATGCACCATTCCGTCATGGTCGAGGACACTCCTGCGGTTCGTGGAATGATTCGCAAGGTTCAGTACATGGTTAAGGTCGAGGAAGCCTAAGATGCGTCTCAATACATTGCGGCCGGGTGACGGCTCAAAGAAAACGGCAAAGCGCGTTGGACGTGGGATTGGCTCCGGCTTGGGCAAGACTTGCGGCCGTGGTCACAAGGGTCAGACTGCACGCGCCGGCGGTTTCCATAAAGTCGGTTTCGAAGGCGGCCAGATG
>DKAR01000176.1 GCA_002450895.1 Proteobacteria bacterium UBA6921 | reverse complement strand
GGTCCACTGGCCAGCCGTGTGGCAAGTTCCATGGCTGTGGGCATCAGGTCCTCATGAGGCACCACCCGATTGATGAGACCAATTCGCTCGGCTTCTCGGGCATCCAGAATGTCTCCTGTCATCAGAAATTCCTTGGCTCGGGCTGCACCAACCAGCCATGGCCAGATAATCGCGCCGCCATCGCCGGCCACAAGTCCGACTTGCCACCGAGAGTGCTAACGCAGCGATAAATCCAAACAGCATTGCCCATCGCAATCGGCGCATTCCGTCTTCAACCGCTGTGCGGTCCTGAGCAACGGCCACGTGAAACATTCTTCCCGCGGTTTCAACATCGCGCTGGTTCAATCGATATGAACGATCAAACGGCGAAAGCCATGTCCATACGGCCGGGTGCGATTCTGCGGCCGACTCATCCAGCCGCTCGGTGCGCCAGCCGCGCGTCTGGTACACGACCTGGCCGCCCTCGCGAACCTGAAACAGGTTTAATGCCCCGTGTTCCTCCAACTCGCCCAACTGATCGAGATATGCCGCCAATCCGTTTTCCACGATATCCACGCTGTCCGCCAATTCGACGTCCAGCGCCGTGCGAAGTCCGCTTTGCAGGTAAAAATAAACTCCAGCACAAAACGCGAAAAGAATGAGCGCCAGCGACGTGGCGTACCAGGCCGTAAGTCGCGCCCGCACGGAATTGAACAGGATCAAGGACTGTCCTCCACGCGCAAGATGAAACCGACGCCGCGAACGGTGTGCAACAGGGAGATGCCGCCATGGACGTCGAGTTTGCGCCGCAGCTGCGCGATATGGACATCTATTACGTTGTCGAGCGGTGTCGCGCGCTCTGTCTCCTGCCACACATCGCGCGCCAGCATTTCGCGCGAGACCACCTGGCCAGTGTGGCTGAGCAAGTACGCAAGCAAGTCGAATTCACGTGCCGTCAGCGCTAAATCGATTCCAGCACGATGCGCTTCACGTGTGACGCGGTTCAGCTCGAGATCGGCGAGATTCAGAGTCGTCGCGGCCTCGGTCTGACCGCGACGTAACAACGTGCGCAGCCGGGCGTGCAACTCCGGGAACGCAAACGGCTTGACCAGATAGTCGTCCGCGCCACTATCCAATCCGAGCACGCGATCCTCGATGGCATCCCGTGCCGTTAACAGAAGTACCGGTGTCGAAACACCCCGCTTCCGCAACACACGCAGCACCTCGAGTCCGTCTCGTCCGGGCAACATCCAGTCAAGAAGAATGAGATCGAATCGCTCCGCACTAACCAGAAAGAACCCGTCTTCGCCGCTCGGTGCAATTACCGCATCGTAGTGCTCCGCAACCAAGCTGTCGCGAATTGCTGCGGCCAGTTTAGGTTCGTCTTCAATAATCAGGATGCGCATATTCGGCCACTAAAAATCTACACTCGTATCGACTGCAATGTTAGCGGCGCCGCAGTGCGCCGGCACGACTGAACTTTTTCTGAACGCACCTTCAGAAATCCCGTCATGAACTCTTCAGTGGCACCCCGATGCCACGATCGGTAGTGTCGATCCAGTGATCCCGCTACGGAGTTTCCCATGATGCAGACACGCTTAGTCAACGCCGCAACCCTCATCACCACCGCGATATCGGCTTTCTTCGTTTCGAGAGCGTATGCGACCGACAATATCCTGCCTCCGCCGCAGAAGATCACTGAGCACGTCTATGCCTGGATTGGCCCGTATGGAGGGCCCAGCAAGGAAAACAAAGGCTACCGTATGAACATGGCGTTTGTCGTCGGAAGCGACGCCGTGGCCGTACTGGAGACCGGCTATACCGAGGCGATGGCGCGAGAAATGCTCGAACAGATCAAGCGCGTGACGCCTTTGCCGGTGAAATACGCGATCAACAGCAATTCCCAACCCGATCGATTCATGGGCAATGACGTGTTCCGTCGTAACGGCGCGCGCATCATCGCGCACCGCAAGGAAGCGGAGCGCATGCAGCTTCTCGGTGGCGACTACGCCATGGCCGTGCAAAATTCGCTTGGACTCAGCGCGGGACTAGTTCACTCACCCGATGAACCCGATCAGCAGGTCGAAGCCGATTTCAACCTGGATCTCGGCAATCTCGAACTTCGCGTCATGCACCTTGGCGCCGCCCACACACCCGCCCCGCTGGTCGCCTATATCCCGGCGGATAACGCCGTTTATGCCGGAGACATCTTGTACGGCGGACGACTGGCGGCAGTCATTCAGGACAGCAACGTGAAATCATGGCTGGCCGTATTCCAAAAGCTATACCGCTTTGGCGATGCGACCTTCATCCCGGGCCACGGCGTGCCGGGGAAACTGAGCAGCTTCGAGTTTTCGACGCGCGACTATCTCACGCTTCTCTATGACCACATGGGCCGGCAGATCGAGGCGGGCGCAGATCTCCAGGAATCCATCAAATCGCTGGATCAGAGCCGCTTCAAGGTGCTCGCGAATTACGACGAACTGGCCGGCCGCAACGCGAGCTGGACGTACCTGGAACGCGAAGCGGAATTTTTTTCGAGGTAATCGCGGCTTTCCTGCGCCCGGTCAATGCTGGATAATGCGCCGGACTTTTTACTCTCCGGATGACCGACGTTGACTCACGAGAAGATGCACAGCCGCGAGCTGGGATTGGTGCTGGCCCAGCAGATTCTGGGCGTGGACGACCTGCACTATGGGTTGTGGGACGCTGACCTCGAACTCAGGCTCGCGAATCTCGGCACTGCGCAACAACGCTATACCGATATGTTGCTCGCGGCGTTGCCGCCGGCCCAGCCGGGACCTGTCCGTGTGATCGATATCGGCTGCGGGACAGGACATCTGCTCGCGCAACTACTGGACCACGGCTACCAGGCAGATGGCGTTGTCCCCGCCCCCAACCTCGCAAAGATGGTGCGGCAACGCCTCGAAAAACGACCGGGCGCCCGCGCGTCGCTGTTCGAATGCAAGTTTGAAGATTTTCCCGCCGAACAACATGCCGGCGCGTACGACGCGGCGGTGTTCAGCGAGAGTTTCCAATACATCCCCATGAGCGCGTCTCTTCCTAAGGTCTACGCATTGCTGAAACCCGGCGGCCGTCTCGTGATTTGCGATTTCTTCAAGACCGAACATCACGGCGACAAAGGACCCGGGGACAAGAGTTTCGGCGGCGGACACAAGCTCGCGGATTTCTACAACCAGCTCAAATCGAGCCGCTTTGAAACGCTGCGCGACGAAGACATCACGTCACGAGTCAGCCCCAACCTTGATTTGCTGAACGATCTGTTGCTTAACACGGTTCGGCCCGTGGGCCAGACGCTCGATCGCTACCTTGAAAGCAACTACCCGACCCTGTCATGGATCGCGCGTAAGCTACTGCGCAGAAAGATCGATCGGGCCAACTACAAGTACTTCTCCGGGCACCGCAATGCCCAGACCTTCGAGCGATATAAGAACTATCGAATGATGGTCTTTGCCAAACCTCTGACACCTCCATAAGAAAATTGCGGTTCCGATCTGGGATTTGTCTCCCATATACTTGCCTTGCCGGTCATGCTGTACGGAAACTCGGGGCGCATTCCCGCAAGGGGGGGATGAATGGAGCAGGTGCCATCCGGCCGTTCAGATGTACGTGCCAGTCTATTTACAAACCAGAAACCCACGGTTCGACGCGAAGCGCCGAGCCAGCGCCGCTTTTTCCGGCTGACGGCTCCGATTTGGGTCAGCATCCAGGGTAAGACCTATCGCGCGACGAACTGGAGCCGCGGTGGTTTTCTGATATCCGATCAAGGTCTGTCAGTTCCACCCGGCAAGACGATTGCGTGCCGTGTCGTGGTGTCGTTTCAGGGATATGAAATCAGTTTTGTCACCAAGATCTCCTCTGCCTGGACCAACCCGCAAGAACGCCAAACGGCGTTTTCTTTTGTTTCCCTGAACGAGAAGCAAAACGAACTCCTCGAATTCTTCGCCAAGGGATTGGTCAGCGGCGAAATGGCCGCGTTCGCGGAAGCCATCAAGCGCGTCGACATCCCCGTCACCCCGATCAACGAAGAACCTGATTTCGACGAAGCTTCACCTTTCTCCCCGAATCGCTTTCGCCGGCTGTCGATCGGCAGTGTCTACCTCGCCGGAGGATTACTGATCGGGGGTTACGTCGCCTCATCCGTTTACTCCACGCTGTTTGAGATCAATGTCGAAACCGCGGTCGTGTCAGCACCGATGGAAATTATTCATTCTCCCGTGGCGGGAACCATTGAAACCGTCGACGCGACGCTGGATCGTGAGTTGATCAAGGGCGCCCCACTGATTCGCATTCGCGACCCCTCTGCGAATGAGGACCTTGAGCTCGCCCGCATCGGGCTGGAAATCGAAAAATCCGAATTGCGACAAAAAGAAAATGCATTGCGCACTGTCCGCGAAATCGGCACAAGCCGCATTGAAATTGCAAAGACCAGAATCGCCACAGTGAAGGAGCAACTGGCGTTGGCGGAGAAAACATATGCGCGTCTGAATCGCCTGCGCAAATCCGGATTGGTCAGCGAAATGGAACGTGAACAGGCAGCGAACAAGGCCACGACGCTGCGTGCTGATCTGGCGGCTGCAAAAGCGGATCTGACCATCGCAACGCGAGGGGTCGGAAATGCAAACGACGGCCGCATGTACGCCGCTCTGGAAATCAAAGGCGATCTTCCGGAACTCGAAATGGCCGTTCAATACGCGCGCCAGCGCGTCACGCTGGAAGAGGAAAAATTCAAAGCAATGCAAACCCGCATCGCGCAGCTGCAGGTGAACGCGCCCTTCGATGGACACGTCACCCGCTTCTTCGTCTCGCCGGGCTCCACTGTTGAAAAGGGCCAGGCCATCGCCATCATCGAACATGCAACTCAACGCTATGTCGATGCATTTCTGACCCAAACCGAAATCGACCGCATGAGCATCAAGGATCCGGCGTACGCCGTCATTCCTGCGCTGGACCGCGAACTGCGTGCCAAGGTCGCCCGAATTGATCGCACCAGTGGCCTGGTCGATGGCCAGTTGCCGCAACTCCGCTGGCCCGACGGCAACACACGCTCCGCACGCGTCGTTCTCGAGTTTGACGCGGATGACCTGCGCACTGATGGGGCGCCTATTCCGTCTGGCCTGCCCGTATTTGTTACGTTCAAGAAGAATCCCATCCTGAACTGGTTGCCGCATTGAGATCGTATTGCATGCGTGCGTTGCTGTTCACACTGCTGTTCTTCATTTCGTCCGCCGCTTCGGCAACGAATCAATGTACAACCCGGCTGTGGCCTTCCTCCATTCGCTACGACGGACTTTCCGTTCCGCTCAAGGTGCAATTGTTTTCCGAAGCGGATCGACTTCGATCGCGGCCGCCCATGCCGCTGGCGGCGCTGGCCAGCGCCGGAATTGTGAATCCGTCAGATCCGCAATTGATCGCGTCGCGCGCCGCATTGGGCGATGCCATGAGGGTTGCACTTCTGGCAACGGCGTATCGCGTTCGGCACGACGCGCTGGATCTGCGCGCAACGCGCGAAATCCTGACCGCATGGTCGACGACCTACATTCCAACCGGCCATCCCGTCGATGAATCCCGGCTGGATTTGATGATCTGGGCTTACGATCTTGTGCGCTGCGAGTTATCCAATGACGATCGATCCAAGATTGATCCCTGGCTGCGAAAGATTCTGGAGAAAAAAGGAACATGGCCATTCGGAGCCAGTTCGATTCGAAACAATCAGCATACCCATCAGTTGAAACTGCAGGTGTTGATCAGCCTCATCCTGGGTGAAAACGAAAAAGCAAAGTCACTCATCGCGGAAGCACGCGCTCACGCGCTCGCCAATATCGGCGATCCGAACGGGATGTCTTACGACTACAAAGAGCGCGATGCCCTGCACTATCACGTGTTCAATCTGGAAGCGTGGGATGAAATAGAACTGGTGACACACTGCTGCACCGCCCTGGTCACCGCCGCCGGGAACTTTGCCTGGAACAAGATCCAGTCCGGTGACGTTTTCCACCAATTCGCCGCCTCAGAGATCAGCATCGACAAGAAGCGCGCTGCGGCGGGCCATGCCTACGCTGCTGACCACTACGATGAATCGCGCGCGGCGCGCGCCGCGCTGGTTTCAACCACAGGAAAATGCGGAATGCCACATCCCTACGTCGCCAAGGTGCTTGCAAAGGCCAGCAGCGACACCCACTTGTTGTTCTTCGCTGTACGCCGCGAGTTATGGAATACCTCGCTCGGCTGCTGATCTCGCCCGCGTGGCGAGCCAGGGATTACTTCAAGCTGTACTTGTTTGCCGGCAGCGTTTTCGTTGCGCTGTCGGAATTGCTCAAGGACTTCCTGGACCCGACGACAGGACATCTGCTGATTGCCATGGGCGGGATCAGCGCGTGGCGTTACGCATGGTGGTTCTCGCACTTTGCTCGCGGACGCGTGTTTTGTGACAGCGTATTTCCGCGTCGACGCGCCCTCGCCGATGCACTCTGGGAAAAGGGTTGGCGCCCCCCAGCAGTTGTATTCATGGTGACGACCTACAAGGAACGCAAGGAAATCACCGAGCAGGTTTTCGAAAGTATCGTTCGGCAGGCCGGCGAGATCGGCGTCCCGGCGCACGTCTTTGTCGGAACCGGGGATTATCAGGACGAGAGCACCATCGACCAGTACATGGCAACGGTCGAAAGTCGTATCCCGATTCAGGTCACGATGATTCGACAGACCCAACCTGGAAAACGAATTGCAATTGGAAGAAATCTGCGCGCAATGCTCCGCCACGGCGTTTCCGGCGACACACCCATTGTCTTCATGGACGGTGATTCCGTCCTCGGCAAGCAGTGTCTGAAAAAGTGCCTGCCGTTTTTCGAGCTGTACCCGAAAATGCACGCACTCACGACAAACGAATCTGCCATTGTGCACGGCCCAACCTGGATCCGGCGCTGGATTGAAATGCGTTTCGTCCAACGCCATTTCGGCATGTTATCGAACGGATTGTCGGACAAGGTGCTCACGCTGACAGGTCGCATGTCGATATTTCGCGCGAGTGCCATCCTGAACCTCAAATTCATTCGCACCGTGGAAGCAGATCACCTCGACCACTGGCTGTGGAGCCGTTTTCGCTTTTTATCCGGCGATGACAAGAGCACGTGGTACTACCTGCTGAGCCAGGGCGCCCTCATGGGCTATGTGCCCGACGCAATGGTCACAACGATTGAGCACATCGAAAAGGACGCTGGAAATCGTCTGATTCAAAATTACCTTCGCTGGTCGGGAAACATGCTGCGCAACGGCCAGCGCGCGATCGCCTTGGGACCGCGCCGCGTTGGACTTTTCACCTGGTGGTGCCTGGTCGACCAGCGCATCTCGATGTGGACGACACTGATCGGCCCGGTGACGGTTATCGCGTCGGCGCTGTTCGTATC
The DNA here is from genome assembly GCA_002450895.1 of Proteobacteria bacterium UBA6921. Classification (GTDB taxonomy): domain Bacteria; phylum Pseudomonadota; class Gammaproteobacteria; order SG8-11; family SG8-11; genus UBA6921. The sequence goes on along the minus strand of DKAR01000176.1, from coordinate 27,413 downwards.
CATCGAATTTTTATTCTTCTACATCGCATGGATCGCCATGACACGCTTCATTATGTCGATCGCGTTCTACCGATCAATGGGCCGTGTCTATATGGCTCTGCCGGCCATGATGTACGCCAATCAAATACTGAATTCGGTGATCAAGGTTTACTTGCTGTTCCGGTTGCCAAAGCAGAACTGGAGCAATCGAAATAATCAGCGCGTTGAACTCGGCTCAGGTGCGCTCTGGAAAATGGCAGCAAAAAAGATCATGGCGGGATATATCACAATGGTCTGGGTGATGCTGTTCGTGTTCGTAATTCTCGTTTACCTGAAACTCATCAGCCCGCTGCGGCTCGACCTGCTGATTTAGACCGCGCCGCAACGGCGATGAATGTTATTTCTCAACCGTGATGGACGCGTCTTCAATGATTAGCGGATACATATAACCTGCGCCGAAATCCCGATCCAGAACGACCTTTCCGACAACCGTCACTGTCTCACCGACCTTGGCCGTCTGTGAACTTGTCACCGTTACGTCATTCGTCCCTTCCTTGCCAGTTCCATCCTGAACATGAAGAAAATTCTTGTTCATGACGTTGTTGTTCACCTTCACGACCTTTCCCTTGAACGTGACGGTCTTGCCACCCAAGCTCGCTTTTTCAGTATTCAATGCTTCTACGGATTTGGTCATCGCCTTGTCGGCGGCGACCGCGTAACCGCCTGAGAACATGACCATCGCGAGCACTACTCCCCACCCTGCCTTCGAACGCATCGTTGTAATCCTTTGCTATGTGATTGACGCCGGCCACGGTAGCAGGGACCGACATACGCGGTCAAAGCTTCAGCGGGTTTTTCCTCAGTAATGCGGGGGCGGCTTCTCGTCCCGGGCGTCTGCAATCAGGGACGGCGCGAGGGTATCAAGCTGGGATTTCAATTGCGCAAACTCCCGCTCGAGCCGCGCGATCCGCTGTTCCTGGGCAACGATGACGTCATTGAGACGGGCCACCGTGTCGTCCTGGAACGCCGCCCGGGTCTCCAGTTCTGTCAGGCGCGCGCCAACGTCATTCTCCTGCATGTGATCCATTTCAAGCACCTCCGGGTACGAAATCCAACCCATGATATCGCGTGGCGGAGACATTGACCTTGCCAGCCTGCGCCAACCCGCCGAAACTGAACGGCGGAGGCCCTATGTGCTATTCGGCAATGGTGGAACAAAAAATAAAGTCGTGGATGCGCTGGAATGCCCGCATCCAGACCGACCTGTTCGAGAAGCTGTTTTCGCGGCGCCTGAAGGACGATTCGATAAAAGTCCCCAAGGCGCTGGAAGCCAACTTCTACGAACCGGCCACGCCGCAGGAAGCACGCATCAAAAAACTCATCGACGAATTCCACGCACAAAAGGCCGCGCTACTTGAAGCGGAGTTATTCAAACAGAAGAAGCGCCTCGCCGATGCAGAGCGCAGCCTGAAAACGAAATCCACCAAGAAGGCACTCGAAGATCAACGCATCGCGGGCAACAAAGTGGACTGGCATCTGAAACGCCTCGCGGACCTGAAGCGCGTCGAGCTGGTGCCGAACGATTCGCGCATCTTTCCTTTCTGGTACGCGCCGGTGATGGTGATTGAAAACGGCGAGCGTGTCGTCAAGCCGATGCGCTACCACTGCCGCATGCAAGGGAAGCCGGCATCGTACGACCATCGCTATCCCGGCTTGTACAACGCGCGCCGCGACAATCTTGAGAAATACTGGAAAAACGTTTTTGGACATCACCACGCCATGACCCTGGTGAACAGCTTCTTCGAGAACGTCGCGCTGCACGACTACGAGCAGCGCGAATTGCGCGACGGCGAAGCAGAAAGCAATATTGTTTTGCACTTCAATCCCCGCCCCGCGACCGACATGCTGCTGGCCTGCGTCTGGGATCACTGGTCCGGAAAAGGCGAGGACGCGTTCGATTCGTTCGCGCTGATTACGGATGAGCCACCGCCGGAAGTCGCAGCAACGGGACACAATCGCTGCCCGATCCCGCTCACGATGGAAAATCTCGATGTGTGGCTGACCCCGGAAGGTCGCGACCTTTCAACCCTGCAGGCCCTGCTCGAAGATCGTGAGCGTCCGTATTACGAGCATCGCAAAGCCGCGTAATTTACGACCGGCGATTTCAACCCATTCCTGAGGAACGACGTGGTAATGGTGCGAGAGCTTATCGCTCCGCGCAGAACCGAAAACGCTGCGCGTTGAACTGATTGCGTTCCCTCATCAAGCAAATCGTCCAAGAACCCGATACGATGGTCGACGGAATAATGCCGCCAGTCTGAAGTCGCCGAAACCTCATGTCACAAACCATTACCCTGAATCCCGCGCAGGAATCGAGCCTGCTGCGCAGTCTTTCCGGAATTCAGTTCAGCCACATCCTCGACGTGATGATCGTCATGCCGTTAGCGCCGATGCTGATGCGCACTTTCGATCTGACGGCCGCGCAATTCGCCCTGCTCGTCTCGTCGTACACGTTCATGGGTGCGATTTCGTCAATCATCGCGGCGTTTGTGATTGATCGATACAACCGGCGCCGCGTCATGCTGGCCTTTTTCGCCGCCTTCATCCTGGCAACGCTGTTGTGCGCCGCAGCGCCGACCTATCACTTGCTGTTGCTGGCGCGCGGTTTGGCGGGCGTGTTCGGCGGCGTTCTGGGTTCACTCGTTCATGTCTTTATTGCGGATTGCTTTCCGTATGAACGTCGCGGCCGCGCGACCGGAAGAATCACCGCCGCCTTTTCTGTCGCCACGGTATTGGGCGTGCCGATCAGCCTATTGCTGGTGAACCATACACCGTTGGGATGGCGCGCGCCGTTTATTGTCGTGGGGACCATCGCATCGGTTTTCTGGTGGATGTCGTTGCGCGCAATTCCTTCTATTCCAACAACCATCACGGACCATCGCTGGCACAAAACGCTGGAGCCTATGCAGCAGGTGCTGGCGCACGGAAATCACTGGCGCGCCTATCTGTACATGTTTCTTATGATCATGGGTGGCTTTACGGTGATTCCGTACATCACCCTGTACTGCACGCTCAATCTGAAATTCCCGGAAACGCTGCTGCCTGCGCTCTATCTTTCCGGTGGCGCATTCACCTTCTTCACGTCGCCATGGATTGGACATCTCGCGGACAAGTACGGAAAAGCGCGCGTCTTTCGCGTGACCGCCATGCTTGCGATGATCCCCGTGCTGGCCATGACCCATGTAACGTCCGCGCCATGGTGGGGAGTTCTGCTCATCACCACGCCCTTTTTTGTTTTCGTCAGTGGCCGCTTCGTTCCGGGGATGGCCATCATTTCATCGGCGGGAATCCCGCGCCTGCGCGGCACATACATGAGCCTGAACTCCGCCGTGCAATCGATCGGGTCGTCGGTTGCCACGCTGATTACCGGAATGATCGTGACGGTCAACGCGCAAGGCGTGCTTGAGCACTACACCTATGCCGGCTATATCGCCTGCACCGCGATCCTCGTGACGTTGTGGCTGGTCGGCCATATCAAGGTCGCCACCGCAGCTGAACCGGCAAAGTAACCGCAACACACTTGGCCCATTTTCATCGGCACCACATCAGTGCGCAACTCAAACAGACGGCACCATTCGGGTGCCACGATGCCACCGCATTGTGCAAACCAGGCGATCAATTCGTCAGCAATGATCCGGTAGAGCATTACTTTACGTAGCTTTTCTCGACATCACTTCAATATGAAATTCCATGGCACATGGGTTGCTAGTTACCGCCTCAAATCGGAACAAACGATGCGCTTCGATTGAAAAAACGTCGCCGGAAAATAGAACGATAAGGATGCAGGACCCCGTATGGCACCCAATCCGCAGTCGCTGCCAATTCAAGCGTACCTGGAGGAACTTCATCGCAAGTTCGGAGAACTGAATGAAGGCGAAGTCGCCAGCTACATTCCCGAACTCACTCGCGCGGATCCGAACTGGTTTGCGATCGCGCTCGTAACGGTCGACGGCAGCGTGTATCAGGTCGGCGACAGCCACCAGGATTTCACCATCCAATCGATTTCAAAAGCCATTACCTATGGCCTCGCCCTCGAAGACCAGGGTGTCGACGCCGTGCTGAGAAAAGTGGGCGTCGAACCCTCGGGCGAAGCATTCAACTCGATCAGTCTCGAGAAAGACACCGGCCGCCCCCTGAACCCGATGATCAACGCCGGCGCGATTGCCACCACCGGCCTCATCTCCGGCGATTCGTCGCAGCAAAAACTGGATCGCATGCTGCAACGCTTTGCCACGTTCGTCGGTCATCCGGTCACGATCGACGAAGAGGTCTATCGATCAGAGCGCGATACCGGACATCGCAATCGCGCGATTTCGCACCTGCTGCGAAATGCAAACATCATCGAAGACGCGCCCGAAGAAACTCTCGACCTGTATTTCAAGCAATGTTCGATACGCGTCACCGCGCGCGACCTGGCACTGATGGGGGCGTGCCTAGCGAACAACGGCGTCAATCCGATTACGTCGGAAGTTGCACAGAAGAGTCAGTATGTGGACAAGGTGCTGAGCGTCATGTCGACCTGCGGCATGTACGACTATTCGGGGAGCTGGGTCTACAGCGTGGGCATGCCCTCCAAGAGCGGCGTCGGCGGCGGAATCATGGCCGTCCTTCCCGGACAATTTGGCCTGGGCGTTTTCTCGCCGCGTCTCGACAAGCGCGGCAACAGCGCACGCGGCATTCGGGTCTGCGAACAGATCTCCGGTGATTTCGGGCTGCATCTGCTGAAAGTCATGCGCGCCACGTCCTCGTCCGTGTTGCGTGTTCGTTACAACGGCGCGGACATTCGCTCGCGCCGCCTGCGTCACAAGACTCAACGCGAAGCGCTCGCGGCGAAAGGCAATTGCATCCGCGTGTATGAATTGCAGGGCGAGCTGCGCTTTGCCTCCACCGATTCGCTGGTGCGTTCCATGCTCACCGATTGGGATGCAACGAAATTCCTGGTCGTCGATTTCGGACGCGTCGTTGACATCGATCGGGCTTCGGCCCATCTGATCGCGGATCTGCTCCATCGCACGCAAGCCAGCGACAAACATGTCCTGTTCACCGGAACCAAGGACAAATTTGGATTTCGCCGCTGGTTGAAAGAATTCGGTCATTCCGGCGCGAATACCGACCTGTACCGGTTATCGGAAACGGATCGCGCGCTCGAATGGTGCGAAGACCAGCTGCTGGACGAAATCAAGAATCCGGAACTGGTCGCCAGTGAAATGTCGCTGTCGCAGCAGTTTCTTTGCACGGGCTTCACAGATGACGAACTTGGTGAGTTGCAGAAGTGCGCCCAGCGGCACAACTACCCGGCCAATGAGATTATTTTCCGTACCGGTGATTTCAGTGGAACGTTCTACATGATTACTTCGGGCCAGGTGGATTTGCTGGCTGCCGCCGGCAGCCCGCAGGAACAGCGCATCGTCACCATGTGCGCCGGCATGTCGTTCGGGGACTTTGCAATGGTCGGCATCGAACCCCGCTCGGCCGATGCGCGCGCCGCGACCGATACGATTTGCTACGAAGTGAAAATCAGCGCCCTGCCGCCCGGCTTGAAATCTAAACTGGTCGCCAATCTGGCGCGGGAGCTTGCGCGGCGCATGAGCACCGACGCACGTGCGCTGCAAATTCTCGGGTAGATTCGTCGCACGAGAAACGAATCACTCGGGCGAGAAATTCAGAACTGCGGATTGGAAGGAAATGTTCTGAAAAACAGCGCGCAGATTACTCTGGACGAATCTCGACGACAGCCTCAAGCAATTCGCGAATCTTCTTGGTATCGCCGGCACTCAGCAGCTCCCCAAGATTCTCCCGCTCCGTATTGATGGATTTGGTGAGCTGTTCGCACAGTGCGTCCTGAAAGTGCTTCGCGATGGAGGCATGCTTGTTCAACAACAATTTGACGACTTCGCGGGGCATCGATGCGACTTTGACGGGCCCATCGGCCTGGCAGGTCGCTGTGCACGGACCCGGATCGATCAGCGAAACAAAGCCGAATACTTCTCCCGCTTTTAATCGTTTCTCGACGTCAAAGCCCGGACCGCTGCGCTTCTTGCGGGTGACATGGACTTTTCCTTCGACGATCAGGAACAGCGATGTACCGCGCTCGCCCTCTCGCGTGAAAAAGTGACCACTCGGATAACTGGCGACGGAGAAGCTCTTTTCCAGTGCCGCAAGCTCAGCCTGATTGAAAGCCGAAAAAAGCGGGACGGTCTGCAGAAGATCAGTAAGTTCCATGGCTGTATTTAATACCAAACTCTGGAGTGAGGCCAGCGCGCGCGCCGCAATTGTTACTCGCCATCGAGCAGCGACTGGATTTCGACCATGCGATCCACGGTAAGTTGCCGTATCACGGTTTCGTCCCGGGGTGTCGTAAGCGACTGCTTTCGCTGCCAGACTTCGCGACCGATCAGGTTTTCCAGTTCAACATTGCTGTCCAGAAATGCCTGAAAGGCCTGCCCTTCAAGAACGACAAGTTGCAAGTCCGTCGCGGCGGACACGCTCGCTGTGCGCGGCTCGCCGGTAAATAACGAATACTCGCCAAAGTAATCCCCGGGATTACGAGTGTCGACGGTCACTTCTTCGCCATTGATCGTTATAAACACGCGCACGTTACCGCGGCAAACGACAAACATGCTGCGTTCTGTCGCGCCCTCGCGCGTCACGATCTCTCCCTTGCGATAGCGCTTCAGGATCGCGCTGTCGCAAAGTTCCTGGAAAGACTGCGAGTCCAGACCATGGAAAATCGGTACCCGCCGGAGCGCCGTCGCGACAACCCGATCCATGCAGCGCCGCATCAACGCATCCCGGGCGTAGGGATTGCTGTCGATAACCGAGGACAGGACGTGCGACGGAATTTCTAGAACCACGCCGGGCGCGGTCATCGTCACGGAGGCAATGCGTGGCATCAGGAACAGCATCGAGATTTCGCCGACAAGGTCGCCACGCACGCGCTTTCCGAACTCCAGCGTTTTCCCATCGGTATGGCTGGTCACCTTTGCCTCGCCGGAGATCAACAGGTATACCGTTGTACCGATTTGATTTTCCGGGCAAAGAACAACGCCCGGCTGCACCGCGCGGACAACGCTGTTTTTGACGATGTAGCTCTTTTCTTGGGCGTCGAGAAGGTCTCCCAGAATCAAATTCTGGTCCAAAACGGTACTCACGACCTTCAACACCTGGTCCGACGTCAGCATTCAACCCCCGAGCGTTCGATTCCGAACGCGCAATGATACATCGTATCCGTGGGGTCCCTCGAAGAAGATTGCCCGAATTCGAGGTGTAAATACGCACAGTGGCGACGTGCAGGAGTCAGAATCAGTCTACGTGGCACTACGAATTAGCAGTGGTCATCTCTTTTCGGAACCGTCAACTCTCCCGACATTGCGACAAAATCGTGCGCGGGCTCAGGATCATGAGTCAAAAAAAGGCAGCGCGAAAAATAGGCTGAACAATTAGTCAACTTTTGCCCCGCATTGACGCACCCGCGAATGACGACGCCTCGTTGTGCACAACGATGTACCGGCTGACCCTAATACTATTTGCCAGTATTCAATTGCTTCATTCTTTGTCATAATCCGCGCTCGTTTACCTTGGAAATCAAAGAACAAAACATCAATGAACAATGGATTGAAGTTCGTCGTTTTGGGGTTCGGCAGCCTTATTTCTTCTACGTCGGTTTACGCAGCAAACTGTACTCCGCCGGCCGGGCAATTCGCTTCTGTGCAGGGGACCGTTGAAGTCGTCAGCGATCCCTCCGAGCCGTGGCGCGCTGCCAAGAGCAATGACCCGTTGTGCCAGGGCGATTCAATTCGCGTCGGCGCTCAGAGTCGTGCGGCGGTCTCGCTGGCCAACGGCGCCGTTCTGCGTGTCGACCAGAACACAACCCTGCGCCTCGTTGACGTTGCGGTGGAACCAGAGAAGAAGTCCATTCTTGACTTAATCAAGGGCGCGTTTCAGTCGTTCAGCCGCAAGCCGCGCCAGCTGACAATCAACACCCCGTACCTGAACGGTTCGATCGAAGGCACCGAGTTCGTGTTCCGGGTCGACGACACCGCGTCGAAGCTCGTCGTATTTGAAGGCACCGTCGTCGCGTCGAATGAGCAGGGCAAGATCGCCGTTCCTGGCGGCTCCGCCGTTGTTGCAGAAAAAGGCCAGGCGCCCCAAAACGTCACGATCGTGAAACCGCGCAGCGAAGTGCAGTGGGCGCTTTACTATCCGCCGGTCCTCGCCCTGGGCGAGTCAGCCTCCGGCGACGCCGCATCTGATCTTCAGAAAGCCGCGCAATTGCTCTCCGTCGGCCGCGTCGATGAAGCCCGCCCGATGATCGACAGCGCCATTGCCGCGGATCCAAATTCAGCCAAGGCACTGGCGCTGCGCGCCGTCATTGAAGTGGTGCAGAACCAGACCGCTGAAGCACTTGCCGACGCGGAAAAAGCAACTTCGATTGATCCCTCGTCAAGCAGCCGCATCGCGCTGTCCTACGCGCTACAAGCGACGTACAAAATCGACGCCGCACGGGACAACCTCGCCGCCGCGGTGGGCAAAGATCCGAACGACGCGCTGGCCTGGGCCCGCTTGGCCGAACTGGAACTGATGCTCGGCAACCGAAGCGAATCCATCGCCGCGGCGCGCAAGTCTGAATCGCTCGCCCCGAACCTGGAACGCAGCCAGATGGTGCTGGGCTTCGCCGAGCTGGCCAGCTTCCATAACGCCGAAGCGCTCGCCGCATTCGATCGCGCGACGCAGCTGGATTCCGCCGATCCCCTCGCCCGCCTCGGTCGCGGCCTGGCGCAGATCAGCCAAGGCAAGCTGCACGAAGGACGCCACGAAATCGAAATCGCCGTCGGCCTTGACGGCAACAGCGCCCTGCTCCGCGCCTATCTCGGCAAATCCTATTTTGAAGAACGCCGCAGCGGACTGGACGGACAGCAATTTGAAATTGCCAAGGGTCTCGATCCGAACGACCCGACCGCCTACCTGTACGACGGCATTCGCAAACAAACCGAAAACCGTCCGGTCGAAGCGCTTGCCGACATTCAAAAGTCCATCGCGCTGAACGACAACCGCGCCGTTTATCGCAGCCGCCTGCTGCTGGACAAAGACCGCGCATCGCGCGGCACCAGCGTTGCGCGCGCCTATAACGATCTCGGATTTACTGACGAAGCAATTGTGGAGGCTTCGAATTCTCTGGCAACCGACCCGTCGAATGCCGGCGCGCATCGATTCCTTGCCGATGCGTATCAAGGCGAACGACGCCGCGAAATCGCACGTGTCAGTGAATTGCTGCAGGCGCAGATGCTGCAGGATTTAAACCTTTCACCGATTCAGCTGAGTGCGAGTGAAGCAAACCTCAACATCGTGTCGGCGGGCGGACCGGCAAGCGCCGGGTTCAATGAATTCACACCAATGTTCCAAAGAAATGAGGCGCAGGCGATTGTCTCCGCACTTGGTGGAAACAATTCAACGCAAGGTTCTGAAATAGCGGTTTCCGGTCTCTACGACAACGTCTCGGTCGGCTTGAGCGCACTGAATTACGACACTGACGGCTGGCGTCCGAACAACGGGCTGAATCAAAAGCTCTACAACTTCTTTGAACAGATTGCGATTTCCGATAAGTCGAACATGCAAGTGGAGTTTCGCCGCCGGGAATCGACCGAGGGTGATCTTTCGTTCAACTTCGATCCGGAAGATTACCAGCCAAACAAGACCATTGATCGTAATCAGGACATCGTACGCTTTGGCTACCGATATTTAGTCAGCCCAAGATCAACAATTCTGTTTTCGTTCATTCAAACCCATCGCACCGAGTTAGTTGTACAGAAGCAGGAGTTACCTCCCTTTATCGGCGACGTTACGGTAACCAACTCTGGCGATACCGACGATCAGCAGAGCCAGGGCGAGCTTCAACTGATTAGCGTGGCAGATTCCGCCAATCTGGTGAGCGGGCTCTCCTGGAGTCGAACCATTCGAAAAAGGATCTCATCTACATCCTTTGATGATTCGATCATCGGAAATTTCATTTTTGATCAAGAGCAGACCAGCTACACATATAGAGACCCACGCCTTTATGTATACGCAACGGGGCGCACGACACAACGACTGACGTGGACGCTTGGCGGAGCGGTTGAACGATACGAGGAAGGAAATCTTGAAGAAAAAGCTTTCAGTCCAAAATTGGGTTTACAGTTGGATATTGCGCCGTGGATTCGTCTGCGATCCGCGGCTTTTCGAACAGTGAAGCCTGTCCTCGCAAATAATCGGACGTTGGAGCCCTCTCAGATTGCTGGGTTCAATCAGTTATCTGACGATAGAAATGGCACGAAATCCAAGCGTCTCGCGCTTGCTTTCGATCTAAAATCGCAGCAATCGGTGCAAGGTGGAATCGAGTTTACTCGCCGTGACTATGACGAACCATTCCAGGATGCAATGGACGCATGGAAGACCGATGAGCGTACAGAGCTGTTCCATCGACTACACATCGAATGGGCCCCGCTGCCGCAGTTGTCCGTTCATGCCGCCTATGTATACGACGTTTATCGCGCCGACAATGGCCCCGAAATGGAAGTAACGAACCCCGGTCGCGTCAAAACTCGCAGTGTGCCTCTTACTTTGAACGCGTTCCTGCCGATGGGTTTGTTTGCGAGCGTGGGCGCAACGCACGTGAACCAGGACGTGACTTACGCGGGGACGGCCATTCATACGTCCGGAGATGACGAATTCAACGTCGTTGACGCCTCCTTTGGCTATCGGCTGCCAAAGCGCACAGGGACCATTAGCGTCGCGGCCAAAAATCTGTTCGACAAAGATTTCAAATACCAGGATGACAGCTATCGCGAATTCCGCGACGAACCGTCCACCGGACCGTATTTCCCGAAGCGCATGGTCATGGCGCGTGCGGTTGTGAATTTTTAACATTGGTGCCCGCGTGCCTGCCGGGCATCATAGAGGTCGATAAGGCAAATTAACGGAGGTGTTCAAATGAAGTACCGTGCAATTGGGTTGGCAGGGGCGATCGCTCTTATGAGCCATTCAGCTCTGACATTGGCGTCTGATAATTCAGTAACAATTTTTCCGGGTGAAGGTAACAAACAGTGTTCTGACTATTCCGCAAACAGCGTCGTCATGCAGATGGGAACCACGGCACCGCAGCCTGCGGGAACGGTTACCGGAGCGGACAATCCCTACGATGCCGATAGCGCCGGCGAGTCCGTGAACTATACATGGACCAATACCGGAACCGTGGTTGGTTTCAGCAATGCGTCGACGCCGATTGACTATGTGGTCGTCAAAGGGTCGGGTAACAAATCGCCCGTCTCCGTCATCATCTATCCGCAGGGTGGCGTCAAGAGTGACGGCAACATCAAGCTGATGGTCAATGGCTCGCCTTACCCGATCGCCGCAATCAGCTTCTGCTACGCGCTGGGCAATACCCCTGCTCCGCCTCCGCCGCCGGAAGTCATTCCCAAGTGCTCGGATCTCGTTGCATCCGGAGGACTGGATTCGGTGGGCATCACGTGCCCAGCGGATGGAAAGAAGAGCATTGTTTTCAACTACGAAATCGGGCAACCGTTCTTTAATACAGCGGGTTCCCCAATCGTATGTACCTGCAACACCACGGCCACGCAGTGTGACCCGAGTGTTCCTGCAGGACAGCCAAATGCGTGTCCGGAACTCGTTCCGACATCACCGGTTGAAGTTCCTGTCCATGTTGAGGTCAATAACGATCCCTACTGGTGCACTACTTACGCAGGATCAACCAAGTGCTACGCGTACTAATCGCTTAGAATCCTAGTTGTCACCTTGGGCCGTACCGGTAACCCGGTACGGCCTTTTTGTTTTCCCAATTGCACTGCTCAAGCGGAATTCAGAACCAAAACAAAACTAGTACCGCATCGTGCGCTCCAGTTTCAAGCCAGCTGACGTCTACTGCACCTTAAGAAATATCTCGCCAGTGATCGCTCACATTTCAAGTGGCTGGGATGCGAACATCACATTGGCAATATTCACAACCTCGCCATACCCGTCTCCTGTTGATCAAATTGCAGACTCATTGAAATAATCGAGAATGGCGCGTTGGGTGGTCCATTTCACGTCAAGTGAAGATGTTGGCGGCGCGCCGAGGTCGCATGTTTGGAAATCAACTCAAATCAATCTAGGAGAACTAGCAATGCGAAAAGTAATGTCGATAGCCGCAGGACTCTTGTTGGCCACGTCAGTGTTTGCCGCCGATACGGTACCCACGGTATCCGCCGACAAACAAACCACAGAAGCACCCGCGCTCAACACGCAGGATGCGCAACAGCTCTTCGGTCAGGAAGTTGCCGCACAAACTCTCAGCGTCAACGAGATGCAACAAACCGTCGGCGGACCGTATTGGTGCACAACATCAGGTGGAATAACTAGGTGCTATAAGTACTAGTCATAACGATCTGCACTCGCAATATCGGCCGTATTTGTAAATCGAGTACGGCCTTCTTGCTTTCACTGTCAAACGCCAAAGCGAATAGTCGGGCGACCCCAAGTTGAAAAGATTTTCTCACTTCCCCTCTTGGGGTTAGACTTCGCTGCGCCAAGTCTTCACTTCAACCTACGCCATGCACAAAGAAGTTCGGACCATCTGGATTGGCATTACTCTGTTTCTTTCAATCATCGCATGTTGCCGTGGCGTCTTTGCGGCAGACGCGGAGCAGACCGAATCCACACAGCCGATGACGGTGCGCGACTTCATTCCCCGCGAGCGACGTTGGGNNTACACCTATTCGAACCGGTCATCGACTGAAAACACGGCCACCGGGCTCAACAGCACTTCACTCGATGTGCTCAATGTTGCGGCCACCGTGCGCTATGGCATCGCCAGGAAAATTGATCTCTCCACCCAACTCGGATTTCAGGCGTCGCAGACTCGGAGTGACGACGGCACTAATACATCCAGCGACTCCTCCAGCAAGTTTTCCAACGCAACGGTCGCCGTGCTGTACGAACTCGTACCGGATGCCGCCACGCCGGCGCTGGTCACGCGCGCGACGCTGACCGCGGTGGAAAACGTTGCTGAAAATGGTCTGGACGCGCGTTACGGAAAAGGCCTGGGGCTGATGTTCGGCACGTACCATGTGTACGACCCGATCGTGATGTCGGCTTCGGCAATGTACGACAAAACATTCACCCGCCGCGTGGAGGGTCGCGACGTCGATCCGCCCGATGTGTTTACCGTCGTGACCGACCTGGCGTTCGTTCCGAACAGCGACAGCTCGGTGAATGCCGGTTTCACCTGGGCCTACCGAAGCCGGGAAGCCGTGGATGGCGTCCATCACGGCATCGCCATGACGACGACCAACTTGAATCTCGGATTTGCCTATGAGTGGTCGCGGATTACCTATGTGTTTCTCTCGCTCAGCAGCGTGGTCAGCGGTGAGGGTGGGGCGAGTATTTCGTTTGCGACGAATCATCGGTTTTAGGGCCGATTTCAAAACTGCAATCCACGAGCCTTTGTCCGTTGACGTCATGCCCGCGCAGGCGGGCATCCAGGAAATGCCTTAATGCACTGGATTCCCGCATTCGCGGGAATGACAACAAAGGGCAACAACGCGCGACCTCATGCTGTTGAGACAGGACTTACTACGGCGGGGTCGGCGCATCCGCGGCTTCGAGCGTCCGGTTCAGGAAGAACTCGCGGTGTTTCGGCTGCATGGCGGGATCCGCGGGCAGCACCGCAAGCACCTTGCCGTGCGCACTGCCGCCGTTGGCGATCTCCCATTTTTCGCGAAATTTGCTGCGGGGGAATTTGTTGTTGCCGGTCGCGGGATCGGCGACCCAGATGGTTTTCTCCGAGATGCCGCGCAGCACCGCAAAGTGCGGTCCGACGTAGTTGTGAATATGCACGATCACCGGCATGCGCAGCTGGGTGAGCTGATCGTAGTCGAGGGCCAAACCGACGCCCTTCAGGCCATAGCGCGGCAGCAGACTTTGCATGTCGGCCAGGGACAGCCAGCCCTGTTTGCCCACGGCGGCGAGAATCTCACCCTCGGTCACGGGGATTCCGTAGTAACTGCTGAGCAAGGTCGCCAGTGCCCCGGCCCCGCAGGAAAAGTCATGCTCCTGGAGCACGATTCCCGATTTGCGCCGCTCGATCCACGGGGTGATGGAAACCTGCCCTTTCATTCCGCCCGAGATGGCCACTGGCGCGGCGTCCCGCGCCCCAGCCGTGGGCGAAAGAGTTGAAAAAGTCACACCGAACAGCAGCCAAATGACCTTGCGTGCTCGATTCATAAGTCGACGGTGATGCAATGTCATGGCGGATGCCTGAAAATGGGGTTCGTAGCAACGGATCGCAAAATACTAAACGCACTGGAATGCGCCCGCCCGTCATTTTCTTCGAGCAGACGTCACGCCAGATGCGTAAAATTCACGATGGGGGGAGTGATGGGATACGCATGTTGCTTGAGTCGAGCTTTCTTACGGCCGGTCGCGGACCCTTCGGGCTAAGCGAAACCAATTGCTGATCGGTCGTACACACTCATGAAGCGCTGGCATAAGGGTCTCGCATTTGGCACCGCGATCGGCATCGTCGGCGTCGCCTTTGCGCTTACCCCCCTCTACCTGACGATTGAAACCCGTGTTGGCCTGAATGCCCTGTTCCACGCCCGCGGCGTGCAGCAACCCACGCAGGACGTTGCCGTCGTCGCGATCGATGGCCGCAGCGGGGTGAAGATGGACCTCCCGGATCTGCCGCGCGAGTGGCCGCGTTCGATTCACGGAAAGCTGGTGGACGAACTGACCCGCCGCGGTGCGCAGGTCATCGTGTTCGACATCGACTTCCGCCGCCCGCGCAATGCCGAGCAGGATCAGCTGCTCGCCGATTCAATCGCTGCCTCAAATCGCGTCGTGCTGGTGCAACACCTGACCGGCCGTCGCCAGGCGATTGAAGACGCCGCCGGACGCGAAACGGGCATGGTCTGGACCGAAGAGCTGGAAGAGCCAATGCCGGTGCTGGCCAATACCGCCAAGGCGCTCGGACCTTTTCCGCTTCCCAAGCTGGATGCCGCCGTCGACCAGTTCTGGACGTTCAAGTCCAGCGCGCAGGACGTGGCAACGATGCCTGCCGCGGCGCTGCAGCTGTTCGCCTTGCAGGACTTCGACGCGTGGCGAAATGCGCTCGCCACGGCCACGACCCTGCCCACCTGGTTTCCGGAATCCGCGGATCAACTCAAGAACGCCAAACTGACGCGGGAGTGGATGCTGAACCAGCGCCGCCTCTTTGAGGGCAATGCGGAATTGTCGGACCGAATGGCAAGCGCGCTGAAATCCCAAGTTCAGGATCCCATGGCGTCGCGCCGACTGACCGCACTGTTGGGTCTCTATTCGGGTGGCATCGAGCGCTACGTCAATTATTACGGTCCGCCCGGAACGATTCGCACGATTCCCTATCACGCCGTCATCAAGGGATCGGATCCAAACGTGTCACCCGAAGCACTGGATTTCACCGAGAAAGTCGTCTTTGTCGGCTATTCCGATTTGTACGACCCGGGCCAACCCGATCGCTTCTACACCATCTTTACGCGCGACGATGGCGTGGATCTGAGCGGCGTTGAGATTGCCGCGACCGCATTCGCCAATCTGCTGGATCGGCGCTCCGTGGTTCCGATGGAGCCCGCTCTTGTGCTCGTGATTCTTCTGGTCTTTGGGACTGTGGTAGGCACCGTGCTGTATGCACTGCCGGGATTTTATGGCGTACCCATTGCGATGGGCTTGGCCGCGGCCTATATCGCCGGAGCGGCGATCAGTTTCAACAGTTCGTATTTGTGGTGGCCGCTCATCACCCCGGTCCTGTTTCAGTTTCCGGCCGCGCTATTGATCGGATTGTTCATTCAATATCGCCAGCAGCATAAACGCGCGTCGCACATCAGCGAGGCAATCCGCGTCTATGTGCCTGAAGACGTCTCGCGCGTGCTTACGGCTCCCGGACTGGATAACGCCAGCATCAATAAAGTGACGTACGGGACCTGCCTCGCGACGGACATGGCGGGCTTTTCGACGATCGCCGAGAAAATGGGTCCGGGCGAATTGGCCAAGTTCCTGAACGAATACTTCGACGCGCTGGCGCTGGCGCTCAAACGGAACGGCGTCGTGGTCACGGAGTTTCGCGCGGACGCCATCATGTGCGCATGGACGGGCTCCGTGGATGATCCGAACGTACGCACCCTGCCCGTGCTAGCGTCGCTTGAAGCGGCCCGATCGATCGCGGAATTCAACCAGCAGCGCGGCCTGAACGGGACGCTGCGCATCGGCATGGCCGACGGCGAGTTCTATGTGGGTCACGCCGGCGGCGGCGGACACTTCGTGTACAGCATCGTCGGCGATTGTGCGAATACCGCATCTCGAATTGAAAGTCTGAACAAACACCTGGGCACGCGGATTCTCGCGTCCAGTACGGTGCTCGCCGGCCAGGACAACCTGCTAAGGCGAGACATCGGCAATTTCCGCTTTGTCGGGAAAAACACGTCGATGCCAATTACGGAAATTCTCGCAATGAATAGCGATGCAACATCGCGTCAAGTCGAGCTGGCCGAGCGCTTCACCGAAGCGCGATCGCGATTTGAGCGTGGCGCATGGTCCGATGCGGCGAAATTGTTTGAATCATTGCAGTCCGCTTTCGGAAACGACGCGCCGACCACATTTTTGTTAAATCGCGCAAGATCCCATCTGGCAGGTATCGACGTGCCGGAGGACCCCAGTATCATCATCATGTCGTCGAAATAAACATACGTTGGATTCGCTAATGACTTCAGTACCCCAGAGACCCGGCTCACCTGACTACGAAAGCGCAGTGAACTACGCGCTGTCGCGTCTTCGCGCCGAGCTTCCGAACCACCTGCATTATCACTGCGTGTGGCATACCGAAGGGGATGTGCTCCCTGCCGCGCGGCTGCTCGCGAAAATGGAGAACCTCAGCGAGTCGGATGCGGGTCGCCTGGACGTCGCAGCGGCATTTCACGACCTGGGCCATGTCATTGAATCGGACGGTCACGAACAAATCGGCATCGACATCGCAAAATCCGTGCTGCCGCAGTACGGATTTTCCGACTCCGATATTGAAAGCATCGCTGGCATGGTTCGCGCGACATCCTTGCCGCAGGCGCCGCGAAATTTGCTCGAACAATTGATGGTCGATGCCGATCTCGACAGCCTGGGACGGGACGATTTTTTCAAAACCAGCGAGGCACTCTGGCGCGAGAACAGCGCGCGTGGCCGTGGGCGCTCGTGGGACGAATGGTTACAGATACAGCTGCACTTTCTTCAGAATCATCGCTACTTCACCCCATCCGCACGAACGCTGCGCGACGCGGGCAAGCAAAAAAACATTGCGCTGCTCGAACGCCGGATTGCCGAACAACAGGGTACTTAGTGGCCTTGGCCTGAATGTCCCGCGCCAAGGCCTGAATTCTTTCCCGAATAATTGCTTGAGATCATGGTCCGCGGCTGGAGTCTTGCCCGGCAGTTATCACGCCCGGCGCACTTGAAGTCGAACCTTCGACTGAAAAAACCCGACGATCGTTTAATCCGGCTTGTCCGAAGTGAATTGCGCAAGCTGCTGCGTACATCGACGGACTCGAGCGCTCAGCGCGCGGATTATGCCCAGACCCAGTGCGGGATAGTAACGAAGTATGACCAGCAGCTTCTCTTTTTCCAGGCTTAACAGCTTTGCATCAACAACCGCATCAGCTGACGCCGAACGCGGCAGCTCGTCAAACAATGCCATTTCGCCGAAGCAGTCCCCCGGCCCCAACTGGTTGATGTATTTCTTTTCACCGCCCTGGTTGTTGAGATGAATTCCAACCAGGCCCTCCTCAATCAGATAAAAGCGGTCTGCCGGCTCGTCGACCAGAAAGATCTGCTCACCCGCAAAATAAACTTCCTCGACAAGCTCCTGGGCAATAACGCGCAAGTCCTCCGTCGCCACGGATGAAAAGACCGGGGTGCGTTTCAGAAGCAGGACTCTTTGATATAGATCAGCCATAGGCAGCCACCACCTGCTTCGCGCAATTCGACAGCCACGTATCGGCGCGCGCGACACATTCCAGAATTGCCCCTCGATCCAGATTCACGGTTTGACCGGCGGTTCCGCCCGGCACCGTTGCCGGTGTCTGCAGATAACTCAACAGTCGTGCCGCCACATTCCGGCGATGCAGCTCATTAAGGGCATCCAGCGTATTGGCGCGCAGGCGGCGATCCTGACTCAGGATTCCCAGGCGAATGATCCCTACGGCACCTCGATCCTCCGTGCCTTCCAGCGCGGCAAGAATCAGCTCGGCGACCTGATGACAACGTTCGTCCAGCACGATCTGCAGCAATTCCAGCGCCACCGTACGGGATTCAGCCGGTGCGCCCCGCACCCGGCCGCGCAAATCAATCATATAGTCGAAGTCGTCCAGCAAGGAATTCAAAATGGTATCCAGATCGTGGATCGGCAGTCCATGCTGAAGCAGAATTTGCAGCGCAACACCGCGTTGACGCGGCGACCCCTGATGTCGAATCAGCCGATCGATCAGCGCCTGATTGGATACGCGCGCCTGATCAAGCGCACTCTTCCACGCACTTACCGCCGCGCGCTGAACATCTTCCCGGCCCCCTTCAAATTCTGCATACAGTCGCGCTTCAATCTTGGTCGCCGGCAGGAAGCTGATCGCTCCCAGGGCTGCACGGTGAACTTCGGGATCGGCATGATCAAGCAGGCGCTCCACAGCCGCATGCCAAATGAAGTCCGCCACGGGCCACCCGGAAATCATCGCGAGCGCGGCAGCAACCACACGAGGATTTGGGTGCGACAGAATCGACTCAATGCAATCGCGACAACTTCCGTCACGAATGGTCCGAAGCACGTCCAATGCGGAAAAGATTTCACTGTCGGTCTTTGACCGCAGCATCAGTCGCAGCCGGGCCTGCGCCTCGCCCTTCCGCGCGTCACTTTCCGTACTCAGGGCTCCGTACAGACCGACCGCCCTCATTCGCGGATGCGCATCGGCGATCAGCACGGGTATTTCGTTCAGCGCGCGCTCGTCGCGTGCGTCGATCAGGCGTCGATACAAGGATGCGCGATAGTGAGCATCCGCATTCGCCATCGATTCCCAAAGCATTGCGGCAATCGACGGGATCGCGGCCGTTTCAATCAAACCCAAAAGTCGATCGCGCAGCGGCGGCCCTGTCACAACCATTCGCTTCGCGATCATCTCGGGGGCGCTTACCGGATCTCGCTGGACGAACAACTTTGCGTACGCCAGACAAACATCATCGTCACTGTCGTTAAGGCCGCGCTGCATCTCTTCAGTCAATTCGCTGCCCGCGCCCTGCAACACGGCATCCAGTTGCCGTCCCGGCAGGAACAGTCGCTCGCGAAGCGTCGTTAATATTGAGCCAAGGTAGGCACGATTGCTGCGAATCGAAAAGTAAAAAAGCGCAGCGGAAGCGATGAATCCCACCAGAAGGTAGGTTTCGATCGGCGGTGTGTGCTGCAGCCAGTACAGACCGATTCCGCAGACCAGTAGCGCGGCCGGGAATACGAGACCGATCAGCAGCGCACGCACGCGGCCCTGCATGTAATCGGGCAGGACATTCAGCAACAAATCGCGCGTTGGGTTTCGAAAGCAAGGCATGATCGTATCGCGCGTAAAACTGGCGATGACGGCCGACGGGAGCGCGTAGGAAAAATAGAGCACGAGGTGACTCAACACGTTGGCGACAGGGAACACGAGATTGACGCTGCGCAACCCAAATCGTTCCAGCAGCCGACCGGTGATCAGGAACTGAACGAGCAATGACATGGCCGCCGTGGCGGCAGTCAGCACACCGATGAACATGCCCAGGTCTTCTTCCGACGCGAAATGGCTGGTTACGATTCTGCTGATCGCGTAAGACAAGACGTAAAAACAGATCACCAGAAAGAACAAGGCGCCCGCCTGTGCCCGTACCATGTCCGATCCGCGGGCGAAATGCGCACCCTGCACGATCTGCTCGATGGCCGTTCGAATGGGAGCATGTCGGTGCGGTGGCGGTCGGAAAAATGGAGAGACGCCGACGTGTCGATGATGGCGGACCACAAGGACTAAGGATGCGGCGATGATGAAAAACCAGAGCAGTGGAACATTGCCAATCCCGATTGGCTTGGCAATGGCCGCCAACAGGGCGCTTCCAAATACGCGTCCACTTTCCATTGCGCCAAACAATACGGGAAAGATGCGCTTGCTCTGCTGTGAATCAAAGTTCTGGCTCAGATAAAGCGCGAGATGAACCTCCAGCAATTCTGACGACAGTTTGTACAGCAAAAAATAAACCGGATATGCCTCGGGCGTGTCGCCGTCGGCGATGAGCCACCAGCACACCACCAACAACACCGACACCATTGACATCACGATGACGGCAAGCCGCTCGGACGCCAATCGATCTGCGTACGCCGCATAGAACAGGCTGACAAAAACAAGCGCACCGCCCAGCACAACGTACATGACGGGCAAATAATCCGTTCCATAGCGCTTGAAGAACAGCGTGTCTGCACTGACACTGCCCAACGCAAAACCCACGCCCGTCAGCAGCGCGAGCAGTGAAAAATAAATCACCGACTGGCGCTCATGCTCGCGGATGTTCAACCAGCGGGACAACGTTTCAATCACATTCTCTTCCCGGTCAATTCAAAAAAGTCCGACAGAGCGTCCGCGCCAACGGTGCAATTCGCCCTGGCGCTTTGCGCGAATACGCCCGGCGCCACCGTCCGATACGCTGGCGCCGCGCCCCGATGTCCTGCCTGCCGTGATGGTCGAAGCTGTTGTACTTTTTTTAATTTCTTATGGGACGCTCAATCCCAGCGGGTCTCTTGGATTCACGCCATCCATGTACTGTTTGCGACGATCATTGTTGGTGATCGAGTAAACTTTCCCGATCCAGTTATCGACCACAGCCTCGGCAGTGTCATGCCACGTGTTGTCGAGCCCGGCCACGAGTATATCCTCCGGAAATTCCGGCATGGGCGCCCCGCGCCGACGTGCCGATTCGACTTGCAGCCGGTATTCGTCGCAAATGGCCTGCAACTGCATGCTGAAGTAGTTTTCGGGGACGGGTGGATAGTCGCGCTGCCCCGCGAAATACAGTTTGATCTCGCGCTTGTATTCCTTAAGCAAGCTGATCGTGTCGTACTCCGGATGTCCCTGGAAGAAAACAAGGCGGAACTTGTCCTCACTGACGGCGAGATGCACACCCGCATCCTCGCTCTCGACCAGCACGTGCAGCCCCGCTTCCTCGAACTGCTGGCGTGTGATTTCATTGAAGCGCGAGTGCGGCACATCGAATCGGGTATTGACGTCGGCCACCAGCGGATGACGGCGATCCATGGTCCGATGCGAAAACACACCCCAGCGCTTCTGCGGCAACCTCACTCGCTTTTTCCCGTAGCGGAACTGCATGACCGCATGGGTGGCGAGACAGGAGCACAAAGTTGAAGTGACATTTTCGTAGGCCCAATCGACCACGGCGCTGAGCGGTTTCCAGAACGGCTCCAGCGACAAATCCGGCTGCGTGACGTTGGCGCCGGTGATGATCAGCGCATCCAACCCGTCTTCTTTCAACTTGTCGAACGAGTCGTAGAAGTCGGCGATGTACTTTTTGGCCTCATCACCGCGCGGCAATTCCGGAATCGTGAACGGATGCACGTAGAACTGGGCAATCGCATTGCTTTCGCCGACCAGCCGGAAAAACTGGCGCTCGGTCGCGGACAGGGCCGCATCCGGCATCATGTTCAGCAGCCCGATGTGCAGTTCACGAATGTCCTGGTGCAACGCTGTTTTCAGCGGCGTGATGTTTTCGCCGTCGCGCTTCAGGCGCTCGAACGTCGGCAGTTTGGAATGGGCAACCAGCGGCATAGCGATCCGTTCTCTCTTGAGCGGCTCAGTCTAGCGAAATCTTAAGGCGATTGAAAACGGAAG
The DNA here is from genome assembly GCA_002450895.1 of Proteobacteria bacterium UBA6921. Classification (GTDB taxonomy): domain Bacteria; phylum Pseudomonadota; class Gammaproteobacteria; order SG8-11; family SG8-11; genus UBA6921. Next base: position 5,421 of record DKAR01000176.1, on the reverse strand, counting down.
AAAGTCGAATTTTCACGCCGGTTCAATGTTTACCGCGGTCACCTTGTACTCCGGTGTTTTTACCATTCGATCCCGGTGCGGACTGGTCACATTGTTGATGAAAACGCTTGGGTCATGAAAGGTCGTGAACACCTCGCCGGCCTTCACGCTATCCGTGATTCGCGCTGGAAGCGTAGCCTCGCCGTATCGGCTCCGCACGCGCACGCGCTGCTGGTTTTGGATTCCAAGTCGCACTGCGTCCGTAGCGCAGATATCGAGGGTATCGGTGGGTCGAAGTTCACGATTCAGCGTTCGCTGCGTCATGGTACTCGAGTTAAATTGATACAGCGTGCGCCCGGTAATCAGGCGCAGCGGATACTGATCATCGATTTTCTCCGGCGACGCATGAAATTCGATGCGGCGCAATTTGGCGCGCGGCCCAAGGGAAAACTGATCAACATGCAAGATAGGCGTGCCGGGATGGGTTGCATGAGGACATGGCCATTGCAACCCGCCGGCGTCGAGGCGTTCATAGCTCATCCCCGCACTTGCAGGCCACACGGTGCGGATTTCGTCCCAGATCGATTCTGCCGAATCAAAGTTGAAGTGCGCCCCGAAACCCAGCGCGCTCGCAACGTCGCAAAGTGCCTCTCCGTCCGATTTTGCGTCTCCGGGTGGAATCACAATCCGCCGCACGCGCTGGATGCGTCGTTCGGCGTTCATATAGGTTCCTTCTTTTTCGAACCCGGATGCGGCGGGAAGAACAACGTGCGCGAATTCGCGGGCGGTCTCGCTCAAGAACAAATCGGACACAACCAGCAGCTCGAGTTTCTCAAGCGCATTTCGGGTGGCGGATGCATTGGCGTTGGTCAGCAACACGTCGTAGCCGATGCACCACAACATTTTCAGGCGTCCGGCGGTCGCTTCATCCATCATCTGCAACAGATGCAATCCGGGTTCCTTCGGCAGGGTCACGCCCCAGATTTTTTCAAAAGACGCGCGCGCCTTCTCGATTGCCACTGCGCCCGTCAAAATCCCCGGATCTGCACCCATATGCGCGGCGCCCTGCACATTGTTCTGACCGCGCAATGGATTTACACCGCTGCCCGGCTTCCCGATGTTGCCGGTCAGCAATGCCAGATTGCACAGACTCATAACCGCTTCGGTGCCCTGCACGTGTTCGGTCATGCCAAGCCCGTGCATCAGGTACGCGGGGCCGTTCGTTGCATACAGGCGCGCGGCGGCGCGAATCGAATCGGCGGCGACCCCACACAACGGACTCGCGTATTCGGGCGACCAGTGCGCCGCAAAATCACAAAAGGCGTCGAATTCATCGACACGCTGCGCAACGAAGTCGTGATCGAACAGTTTTTCCTGAACAATGACATGCGCTATGGCGTTCAACAGCGGAATATTGCCACCGGGCTGCACCGCAAGATGGACGTCTGCGATCGCGGCGAGTTCGGTCCGGCGTGGATCGATGACAATCAACTTTGCGCCACGGCGCACGGCCTGTTTGACGCGCGCACCAATCACCGGATGATTCTCGGTTGGATTGGCACCACACACGAAAATAGTTTCGGCGCGCTCAATATCGTCGTACGAATTTGTCGCCGCACCGGCACCGAACATCAATTTCATCGCTGCTGCCGTCGGTGTGTGACACACACGCGCACAGCAGTCGACGTTGTGATTACCCAGAACGACCCGGGCGAATTTCTGGGCAAGATAATTCTCTTCATTTGTGCCACGCGACGAGCCCAGAATGGCCAGACTGCGTGCCCCGTCGCGTTCCCGAATTGTCTTGATGCGCGCTGCGATGAATGCGACAGCTTCATTCCACGATGCGGCGCGGAACTTTCCGTTTTCGCGGATCAACGGCTGTGTCAGCCGGTCCGCGCTCGCGCCGAAATTGACAGCGTACCGGCCCTTCACGCAGAGGTGGCCACGACTTGAAGGGGCGTCCAGCACGGGGTGTCCAACGATCGCTCGCCCGTCTCTGGTACCAAGCTCCAGTTCGCAGCCGGTGCCGCAATAGGGACACACTGTACGCGTCCACTGTTCCGGAACCTCGCCGTCGGCAACGACGCTGTCTTCCAGCGCGCCGGTTGGACAGGTGTCCACGCACGCCCCGCAGGCCACGCACGCACTCGCCGCCAGATTCGGCGCCGTGCCGGGCACGATGTGATTGGTGGTTGCGCGACCGACCAGATGCCAGACATCCTGCCCCTGCAGGTCCGCGCAGATGCGCACGCATCGAAAACACAGGATGCAGCGATTCATATCGACGCGCAGATGCGGATGCGATGCATCGACGCGCGTCGGATCGTCCACGCCACGTGCTGCGATGCCATAGCGATGCAACAGAAAATGAAACGGATTGTCCGGTGGCCGGGCTGGTGCGTCGCGGGGGTAGTGACGCGCTTGCCACTCGAGCAAGGTCTTGCGCTCGGCCTCCAACGCAGGCGTATCGGTGCGAATGACCATGCCTTCTTCCAGCGGCGCGCTGCACGCGGTCACTGGCTTGTCGTGGCCGTCAACCTTCACGAGGCACAGGCGACATGTGGCGTGGGGCTGCAGCCGATCGTCGTGGCACAGCGTCGGAACCGCCTCGCCGACAGCGCGCAGCGCCTGAAGCACGGTGAGCCCCGGAGAAAACGTATGAGTTCGACCGTTGATCGTTACGTCGGCCATCTTCAGCGACCCCGCTGCAGATGAATTTGTCGCGACCGGACGGCATCCCGGCGCCGCCGCCCTCAGGTCAAGCTTGGCGTTCGAGTGCGGTTGCGATCAAGCGTAGAAACCCGGATTCGCTCTGCACGCGCGACACTTCGTCGGTCGTCACGGTGTAGCCGTGTTTCTCCGCAATCGCCTCGTAGCGCGGGATGCGCGAATAGAACAACCGTGGAAACATCCAGCGCACGAAATCGTCCGGCGGAATCATGGCGATGTACGGCAGGTTCTTTTCCTTCATGTATACCGCCAGTTGTTCGTCCAGAAATGACTCGCGGTAATACAGGGGCTTCGGGTCTTCTTCGGCGCGCCGGATCAACTCGCGCTCATCGTTCTCCGTCGCCTTGATGTACAAGATCAGTGTATGGCCGGCGAGGATTTCCAGTGTCTCGGGGTCGTCGAGCTCACATACGCTGCCGCCGGCATCGTTCACAAAATGCTCGTAGCCGTATAGCTCGTGCGCCTTGGCGATGAACTCCGGCACATCGCGCATCGTCGCGATTTCAGCGACACGATGCAGATCCTGCCGGCGTTTGAATTCCGCCAGCGCCAGACCGCCCTGCTCCGGATCGCCCAACTTGCCGAGGAACGACGACACCGGCTTCAGGTTGTCGACGGTGATATTGTTGCGGATGTAGATCGAGTCGGTGCGCAACAGGTCGCGCATGAACGGAATGTGCATGATCTGTTGCTTGATGTTGTCGAGGATCGGCTCATCCAGGTAGCGCGTTCCGATGCGATAATCGCCGGAAAAGTGAAACCAGTGTTTCTTGCGCAACATGACGGCCAGGCGTGTCTTGCCCACCCCCGACATGCCCAACAGGGTAATGCTCTTGTTTTTCCAATCGTGAAACTCTTTGGCGGTCAGACGCACGGGCGACAGGCTCCTGGGATCCGAAGTGCAAGTATATTAAAGGAATGCCGATAGAGTGACAGCCCGGCAGCACAAACCTGAAAGGATTCCGGCCCCGGACTACACTTGTCCTAATAAGAGAAAAACAGGTCAGCCCCCCATGACGGAACAACGTCGATTCAAACGTATCCCCTTTGACGGCCCCGTGCGAATTGTCAGCGAGGTCAATGCGCAGCTGATCGATATTTCGCTAAAAGGCGCGCTGTTGGCCAAACCTGCGGATTGGGAAGGTGCCGTACAGCAGCCAATTACTATCGTTATTCCGCTGGATGGGGACGGGATGAACATCCGGATGGAAGGCCGCGTGGCTCACGTCGACGACCAGCGTATTGGCGTTGTATGCGTGCACATCGACGTGGAAAGCATTACGCATCTGCGGCGCCTGGTGGAGTTGAACACCGGTGACTCGGAATTGCTGCAACGCGAGTTGTCCGAACTCGGAAAATAGCCGTCATCGACGCTAGGCCCGAACCCGCTCGAGTGCCTCGGCAAGACGCTTCACCCCAACCACATCCATGCCCTCGACGGATTCCCGCGTGACGTTCGCGGCCGGGACAATGGCGATCCGGAATCCGTGCTTGGCGGCTTCACGCAAACGCTCCTGGCCATTGGGCACCGGGCGAATCTCTCCGGCCAACCCCACTTCTCCAAACACGACCAGCCCGTCCGGCAGCGGCCGGTTGCGCAAACTCGACAGGACCGCCAGCATCACCGCCAGATCCGCACCGGTCTCGCTGACGCGCATGCCTCCGACAACGTTCACAAAAACATCCTGGTCATAGGTCGCGACACCACCATGACGATGCAGCACGGCGAGCAACATCGCGAGTCGATTCTGTTCGAGCCCCAGCGTGACGCGGCGTGGATTTGAACCGTGGCTTTCATCGACCAGCGCCTGAACTTCGACAAGCATCGGGCGCGTGCCTTCGCGCGTCACCATAATCACACTGCCCGGCACGGGCTCTTCGTGCCGCGAGAGAAAAATGGCCGACGGGTTCGTCACCATTTTCAGTCCCTTGTCGGTCATCGCGAACACACCGAGTTCGTTGACGGTGCCGAAGCGATTCTTCATCGCGCGCAGCACGCGATAGCGCCCGCCGCTGTCGCCTTCGAAATACAGCACGGTATCGACNNGACCATGTGTTCGAGCACCCGCGGTCCGGCCAGCGTGCCTTCTTTAGTCACGTGGCCCACGAGGAAAACTGTGGTCCCGGTCTGTTTGGCAAATCGCACCAGTGCGGCTGTGCTTTCACGCAGCTGGCCGACGGATCCGGGCGCCGATTGCAGCTGCTCCGTGTAAATCGTCTGTACCGAGTCGACGGCCATCACCTGCGGCTTGTCACGTTGCGCAACCTCGAGAACCTGCTCGATCGCCGTCTCAGCCAATAGATGAAGATTCTCGGCGGACAGACTCAGCCGCGCCGCTCGCGCGCTGACCTGTGCCGGCGATTCTTCGCCAGTCACATACAGCGTGGGCACATTGCCGCTCAGCGATGCGAGGGCCTGCAGCAGGAGCGTGGATTTTCCGATTCCGGGATCACCCCCGATCAGTACCACGGAGCCGCGAACCACACCCCCGCCGAGGACGCGGTCGAACTCGNNCCGCACTGGCCCGACCATTTGGGGACCTGCGCGCCACACTGTGTACAGCTATACACGGTCTTACCCTTTGCCACGAACCGATCCCCTGCGCTAGCGCCCCCCGGCTAATCTGCGGAGGACATGGTGAACCGCAAGAATAACAAAGGTTTCCCGCCTCGTTAAAACCCCCCTGTTGCCAAATCCCAGCAAACTGC
>DKAR01000092.1 GCA_002450895.1 Proteobacteria bacterium UBA6921 | reverse complement strand
GTGGAGATCCCGCAACCCCCCCGGGCTGTCCTTGAGATTCGGTTCAAGGTTGTAGGCGCTGTCTTGGAAACGATTGTGCCGGTTTTTCTGCTCCTGCAATTTGCCATCGATAAAACGCCGCGCGTTGAACCGTGACCGGAATGACCGTGAGAATTTCTCGAACAGCTTCCCGTCACCCCAGATTTCGCGTGCTTCAAGCAACGCAGTTTCAATCGTGATGTCCTTGCCGGACTCGTCTGCGCATTGTTCAGGCGTGCGAATGCTGTGGCCGATTTCCAGCCCGGAATCCCAGCAAGCCTGTACCCAGGCTTCGATGTTTGCGCGCAATTCCGCGTCGGGTTCATGGGGGATGAGAAGCAGGACATCGACATCGGAAGCCGGGAACAATTCACCGCGGCCGTAGCCGCCGACGGCCGCCAGACAGAAATCCGCGGGCAACAGGTTTTCACATAGCTCGATCAGGGTGTCGTCGACTAGATTGGCGTGGTGCTGCAGGTACTTTTGGGGATGGGGACGCGCAAGAAATTCTGAGGCGAGCCGCTTGCGGCTTTCTTTCAACTCTTGCCGCAGCGCGGGCAGAAGGAGGGCTGCCCGGGCAGTCATCTCAGGATGCCTTTTGAACCGATTCGGGCGGGGGCGGGCTTCCTGCGGAGACGGTCAGTACTTCAAAACCGGTTTCAGTGACGAGGACCGTGTGTTCCCACTGCGCGGACAGGCTGTGGTCCTTGGTCACGATGGTCCAGCCGTCGCCCAGTTGCCGGATGTCCTTTCTTCCGGCGTTGATCATGGGCTCAACCGTGAAAGTCATGCCTGGCTCCAGTTTCATTCCGGTGCCTGCCTTGCCATAGTGCAAGACTTGCGGTTCTTCATGGAATTTTTCGCCGATGCCATGGCCGCAGAATTCGCGTACCACACTGAAACCGTGGCCTTCGGTGAATTTCTGTATGGCATGTCCGATGTCGCCCAGATACGCTCCCGGCCGGATTTTGCTGATGCCAAGCCACATGGCCTCATAGGTGTGCTGCACCAGGCGTTTGGCCTGGATGGAAATCTCGCCCACCATGAACATGCGGCTGGTGTCGCCNNTTGACGATGTCGCCGTTCTTCAGCACCCGGTCGCCTGGCACGCCGTGGCATACCTGGTGATTGACCGAGGTGCAGATGGATCTGGGGTAGGGTGCATGGCCCGGGGGGGCGTAATTGAGCGGTGCCGGGACGGTGTCCTGCACGTTGACCATGTAGTCGTGGCACAGTTTGTCCAGTTCGCCGGTACTGATGCCGGGCTTGACGAAGGGGGTGATGTAATCGAGCACTTCTGAGCCCAGGCGGCCGGCAATGCGCATTTTTTCGATTTGTTCCGGGGTTTTGATGGTGACGGACATCGTCGGGCTTTATTCCTGAAAAACCGTATTTTCCCTTGAAAAGAAGTACTTAATCAAATTAGAATAGCGGTCTTCCTTGGATCGGGGTTTCCCGGTACGGGAAAATTCACACACCCGCTTCCAAAAGGTGTGCCGGATGTTTGAATCCGGCGCTACGCGGGTGGAGGCTCAACCTTTTAAAGGAAATAGTATGTCCGTGACCATGCGTCAAATGCTCGAAGCCGGGGTTCACTTCGGCCACCAGACCCGTTTCTGGAATCCCAAGATGGCCCCCTTCATTTTCGGCCATCGCAACAAGATTCACATCGTCAACCTGGAAAAGACCCTCCCGATGTTCGAGGAAGCCACGAAGTTCGTGCGCCAGCTCGCATCCAACAAGGGCAATATCCTGTTCGTTGGCACCAAGCGCCAGGCTCGCGAAATCGTCGGTGAAGAAGCTGCTCGCGCCAGCATGCCTTTCGTCAACCACCGCTGGCTCGGCGGCATGCTGACCAACTTCCGAACTGTCAAACAGTCCATTTCGCGCCTGAAAGAACTTGAGAGCATGCGCGATGACGGAACGTTTAATCGCCTTGGCAAGAAAGAAGTGCTTCTGCTTGAGCGTGAAATGGCGAAGCTCGAGCGCAGCCTCGGCGGAATCAAGAATATGGGCAACCTGCCCACGGCGATTTTTGTCATTGACGTCGGTCACGAGAAGATTGCCGTCAGCGAAGCCAACAAACTGGGAATCCCGGTTGTGGGCGTTGTTGACACCAACAATCGCACGGACGGCGTCGACTATGTCATTCCGGGAAATGATGACGCGATTCGTGCGATCGCGCTTTATGCGCGCAACGTAGCGGATTCGATTGTCACGGGACGTGCGGCTGCGCTCGTGGGTCAGCCCGGCGATGACTTCGTAGAGCTCAACGACGAAGCTGCTGGCGGCGAAGCCGAAGACGGCAAGGTGGCGAAAAAAGTCACCAAGAAAGCGGCACGCAAGCCTGCCGCAAAGAAGAGCGCGAAGGCAGAAGGCGCAGACGCCGACGCCGAGTAACGAAACATCCCGGAGGATCACGCGATGGAAATTACAGCTGGAATGGTCAAGGAACTTCGCGAACGCACCGGTTCGGGAATGATGGAATGCAAGAAGGCATTGGCGGAAGCCAATGGCGACCTCGACGCGGCAGTGGAAATCCTGCGCAAATCAGGATTGGCCAAGGCTGACAAGAAGGCGGGACGTACTGCGGCGGAAGGCCTGATCGTTGTTGAAACGAGCCCCGATGCCAAGCGGGCTGCCATGGTCGAAGTCAATTGTGAAACTGACTTCGTCGCCAAGGAACAGGCGTTCATCGATTTCGCACGCGCTGTTGCCAAGTGCGTTTTGTCCAACAAGGTCACCAGTGTGGACGAACTGTCCGCAATTCCGCTGGCCGCGGGCAATTCGCAAACCGTTGACGAAGCCCGCAAGGCACTGATCGCCAAGATTGGCGAGAACATGTCAGTGCGACGATTCGTCGTATTCGAATCGGCCGCCGGTAAAGTCGGATCTTATTTGCACGGCACACGCATCGGCGTGTTGGTCGATATGCAGGGTGCCAGCGATGACCTCGCGCGCGATATCGCCATGCACGTCGCGGCAAGCAAGCCGCTGTGCGTAAACGAGTCCGAAGTACCGGCGGATGTCGTTGCGAAGGAAAAAGATATTTTCATGGCCCAGGCGGCGGAAAGCGGCAAGCCTGCAGACATCCTGGAAAAGATGGTGTCGGGCAAAGTGAAGAAGTTTCTCAAGGAAGTGACACTGCTCGGCCAGCCGTTTGTGAAGGATCCGGATACGGCGGTGGAGAAGCTGTTGCAGACGAACAAGGCGACCGTGGCTCGGTTCCAGCGCTTTGAAGTAGGCGAAGGCATCGAGAAGAAGGCCGGTAATTTTGCAGAGGAAGTGATGGCCACCGTGCGAGGTGGCTAATGCCGAGCTCCGGGTTGGCGTACAAGCGAATCCTTCTTAAGCTCAGCGGCGAAGCGCTGATGGGCGATGGCGAGTTTGGCATTGACCCGCAAGTCATTGGCCGTATGGCGGTCGATGTTTCCGAAGTAGTGAAGGCCGGCGTTCAAGTCGGCCTGGTTATCGGTGGCGGCAATATTTTTCGCGGCGTCAGCCTGTCTTCGAAAGGCATGGATCGGGCAACCGCGGATTACATGGGTATGCTCGCCACCGTCATTAACTCGTTGTCCCTTCAGGACGCCCTCGAGCGTACCGGACTCACGGTTCGCGTGATGTCCGCGTTGGCCATCGATGCGGTGTGTGAAAGCTATGTTCGCCGCCGCGCCATCCGTCACCTGGAAAAAGGCAGCGTCGTGATCTTCGCGGCCGGAACCGGCAATCCGTTTTTCACCACGGATACGGCAGCGAGCCTGCGTGGTGTCGAAATCGGCGCGCAAGTCGTTCTGAAGGCGACCAAGGTGGACGGCGTGTACACTGCCGATCCGATGAAGGACAAGTCCGCAAAGCGCTATTCAAAGCTTACTTTCGATGAAGCGCTTGAGCGCAAGCTCGGAGTCATGGACACTGCGGCGTTCGCGTTGTGCCGTGAACACAACATGCCACTTCGGGTTTTTGATATGCACAAGCCCGGCGCGCTGATGCGAATCATGCGCGGCGAGGACGAGGGGACTCTGATCGAACGGGGGAACTGAACGACCATGCAGACCATCGCAGAAATTAAAAAAGAAAGCGAAGCACGCATGCTGAAAAGCGTGGATGCGCTTAAGGCGGAACTGACCAAGCTTCGAACCGGGCGCGCCAGCACCGCGTTGCTGGACCATATTCGCGTGTCCTATTACGGGAACGATGTGCCACTGAATCAGGTTGCGAATGTCGCGGTTGCGGACGCCCGGACTCTGACGATTCAGCCGTGGGAGAAGACCATGGTGATGCCCATTGAAAAGGCGATCCATGAAGCGAACCTCGGCCTCAATCCGACGACGGCCGGTACCCTGATTCGCATCCCGTTGCCTCCGCTCACTGAAGAGCGCCGTCGCGATCTGACGAAAGTTGTCAAAGGCGAAGGCGAGAATGCAAAGGTGGCGATACGAAATATCCGGCGCGACGCGAACCAGCACCTCAAGAATCTGTTGAAGGAAAAGAAGACGACGGAAGATGAGGAACGGCGCGCGCAAGACGATGTCCAGAAGTTGACCGACCGATTTGTCGCGGAAGTCGACAAGATGCTCGCGGCGAAAGAAAAAGAATTGATGGAAATGTAGTGGCGCGTTGATCGATGGCGATCGATGCGCAATGTGGCGGCATCGCTGAAGGGCACCCGGCAGAAAGATCGAATCGTCGCGTAACGACGGTATCTGTGAAATCTGCCAGTCTTCCAACGTTGCGCCGTAGACAGATGCACGCCAGCGGCGCATGAACTCGAGCTCATCCAAGAATTCTCAAAGCGGAACCCTGCCGCGCCACATCGCCATCATCATGGATGGCAACGGGCGATGGGCGAAGAAACGTTTGCTTCCGCGCGTCGCGGGGCATCAGGCCGGGGTCGAAGCGGTTCGTGGAACCGTTGAGGCCTGTGGCAAACGGAATATCGAAGTCCTGACTCTGTTCGCGTTCAGCAGTGAAAATTGGCGTCGACCCGCGTCGGAAGTCGGACTTTTGATGGAATTGTTCGTGCAGACGCTGAAGCGCGAGGTCAAACGCCTTCACTCAAATAACGTTCGTTTGCGCGTAATTGGTGAACGAAGTGCGTTTGATCCGAAATTACAGGCAGGGATCGCAAGCGCGGAAGAAATGACGAAAGACAACACCGGTTTGACTCTGGTGATTGCGGCGAATTACGGAGGCCGTTGGGATATTGCTCAAGCCGCCGGACGACTGGCAGCCCGCGTTCAGGCCGGGCAGCTTGCGAGCAGCGATATCACTCCGGAATTGATCGAGACCGAGCTGTCGCTTTACGGTTTGCCGGAGCCGGACCTCTTTATTCGCACCGGTGGCGAGCAGCGCATCAGCAATTTTTTATTATGGCAGCTGGCCTACACTGAGCTGTTTTTTACCGACGTCCTCTGGCCGGATTTCAAGCAATCCCAGTTGGACGAGGCAATCGCTTCGTTCGGACGGCGCCAGCGTCGATTCGGCCGCACCGGTGATCAGGTCGAGCAGGGTGCTTAAAGCGCGCATCATCACCGGAACGATTTTGCTCGCGCTGGTACTCAGCGCCAATTTCTATCTTGCGTCGCCATGGTTCGCCGCATTCCTGAGTCTCTTTATCTTGCGCGGCGGTTTTGAATGGGCGCGACTGATGCGTGGTCCTGACAGTATGGCTCGTGTGTGGACGCCGATCGGAATCGGCCTGTTGATGCTGTTGTTGTGGCTAACGCGAGGAACGCCAATTGTCGCGAGCATCACATTTACGTTTTCAGCGCTTGGATGGTTCTTCGTCCTTTGGCTGTTGCGGCATGTGGAGCGGGTTCCGCCGGCCCGATCGCGCAATGCCGTTGTCCAATTCATCCTCGGCAGCGTCGTGCTTCCACCATGCTGGCTTGCGCTCGTCACCCTCCACGACATGCCGGACTACGGTCCGCATTACGTGTTCTTTCTGATCGGACTGATTGCGCTCGCCGATACCGCGGCGTTCTTCACCGGGCGCGCGATTGGAAAAAGAAAGCTCGCTCCATCCATCAGTCCTGGAAAAACGTGGGAAGGTGTCGGTGGAGCCGTTGTCGCGACGAGTTTGTTTGGTGGAATTGGTGCGTGGCTGTTTGGATTGAATGGGGTGCTGCTGGCAGCGTTCTCGCTGCTGTGCGCTCTCACTGTTCTGTTTTCAATCGTTGGTGATTTGTTCGAGAGCTTGCTCAAGCGCCAAGCCGGCGTGAAAGACAGCGGAACAATCTTTCCGGGACACGGCGGCGTTCTCGATCGAATTGACGGTTTTACCGCGGGCGCGCCGATTTTCGCGTTCGGGCTGATGTTGCTGGAACAGCTATGAGCACACACGGATCGCGAGGTATTGCGTTACTCGGCGCCACCGGTTCGATCGGTGCGAGCACGCTGGACGTCCTCGCGCGACATCCCGATCGCTATCACGTCGTTGCGTTGAGCGCGAACTCCCAGGTACAGCGGATGGCAGAACTTTGCGAACTGCATCGCCCGCGCGTGGCTGTGATGGCTGACGCGCGCGCGGCGCAGGAATTGCGCGAGTTGCTTGCGGCGCGCAAGGTAAAGACGGAAGTTGCGGCAGGAAGTGAGGCGCTTGAGCAGATCGCGACCCTGGCTGAAGTCCACACCGTGGTCGCCGCGATTGTCGGCGCGGCAGGATTACGTTCCACTTTGGCGGCGGCCGCCGCCGGAAAACGAATTCTTCTTGCGAACAAAGAATCGCTCGTCATGTCCGGCCAGCTCTTCATGGACGCCGTGCACCGCGGCGGCGCGGAGTTGTTGCCTGTCGATAGCGAACACAACGCGATTTTTCAGTGTATGCCTCCGGATTTTTCCGATGGTCTGGAAAAAGCCGGCGTTCGGCGCATCCTGTTGACGGCGTCGGGCGGACCGTTTCGTGCGACGCCGCTGGAACAGCTCGCGGGCGTGACACCGGATCAGGCGATCGCGCATCCAAATTGGCGCATGGGGAAAAAGATCTCGGTTGACTCAGCGACGATGATGAACAAAGGTCTGGAGGTGATCGAAGCCCGCTGGTTATTTGATGCCACGCCCGAACAGATTCAGGTCGTCTTGCATCCGCAGAGTGTGATTCACTCGATGGTCGAGTATTGCGATGGTTCGGTACTGGCGCAGCTCGGCAATCCGGACATGCGCACGCCGATCGCCCATGCGCTTGCCTGGCCGGTCCGTATTGAGTCAGGTGTATCGACGCTGGATTTATTTCAGATCGCACAACTCGACTTTTCCCGTCCGGACTTGGAGCGCTTCCCGTGTCTGCGTCTTGCATTTGAGGCAGTGCGTGCCGGAGGGACCCGCGGGGCTATCCTGAACGCAGCAAACGAAGTGGCGGTTCAGGCGTTTTTGCAGGGTCGGTTAAGTTTTACCGGCATTGCCCAACTGGTAGAGCGAATTTTGGACGAGGTGCCCGATGGGTCTGCCGGGACACTGGATGCAGTCCTGGAGGCAGATCGCCGCGCGCGGGAAGCGGCTGAAAGGGTGATTTGATCATCATTTCGCCAGATGACCCAGCCACACAGGGATGGAACAATTTCCGGTTTGCTCCGCCCAATGGTGAACCGGACAGGAACAGTGTAAAAAGCGAACATGACTGACGTTCTTACTTCAATCGTTGCCTTCATCGTCGTACTGAGCTTGTTGATTACCGTGCACGAGTTCGGCCACTACTGGGTCGCGCGCAAGTGCGGGGTCAAAGTCCTGAGATTTTCAGTCGGCTTTGGATCAGCACTGTGGCGACGCATCGGCGGGGCTGACAAAACGGAATACGTCGTCGCGACGATTCCGCTCGGCGGCTACGTGAAAATGCTGGATGAGCGCGAGGGGCCGGTTGACGCGGCCGAGCAGCACCGCGCGTTCAATCGACAATCGGTTTCCCGGCGAACGGCCATTGTTGCTGCCGGTCCCATGTTTAATTTCGCGTTTGCCATTGTTGCGTATTGGCTCATGTTCAATATCGGTGTGCCCGGTCTGCGGCCGCTGATTGATTCGGTCCAGCCGGACTCCGTTGCGGCGCGCGCCGGCGTTCACGCGGGCGACGAAGTGATGTCCGTCGATGGGCGCGACACGCCGACATGGCAAGTGGTCCGGCAGGAACTACTGACCCATGTGCTGGAGGGCACGCCAGCCACGATTCAATTACGCTCTACGTCTGGCAGTACGGTTGACGCTCGGATCGATATTTCGGCGGTGGCGCTGGATCCACAGGACCCCCGTTTTGTGGAAAAGCTCGGGTTCGTTCCAATCGCGGTCAAGATGCCGCCTGTCATCGGCTCGGTGGTGAGCGGACAAAGCGCGGACGCCGCCGGCATGAAAGCCGGAGATCGAATCATCAAAGTCGATGGCACTCCCGTCGAGGACTGGATTCAATGGGTCGAGCTGGTCCGCGCCCATCCGGACCGGGAAATGGCCGTGACTGTCGATCGCGCCGGCGCGGTTGTTGAATTGTCACTCAAACCGGCGGCCGCGAAAGAAGGCGATGCCACGGTTGGACGCATCGGTGCGGCGTCCGGTACGCCGCCTGACGTTCCTGAGGAATGGAAGGCGATGCAACGCTTCGGTCCAGTCGCGGCGATCAGCGAGGCGGTTCAGAAGACATGGGAAATGTCCGCACTGACCGTCATGATGCTGGGCAAGATGGTCATAGGACAGGTCTCTCTGGACAACTTGAGCGGCCCCATCACGATTGCGAAATATGCAGGCTACTCGGCGAACATTGGGCTCAGTTCGTTCCTCGCCTTCCTTGCGATTATTAGCGTCAGTCTCGGGGTATTGAATCTGCTCCCGATCCCGATGCTCGATGGCGGCCATATCATGTATTACATCGTTGAGATGGTGACTGGAAAGCCGCTCTCGGATCGAACCCAAATGACATTGCAGCGAGTCGGATTGGTGGTATTGCTCATGCTGATGTCACTGGCCCTCTACAATGACGTTGCGCGGCTAATCCGGTAAACTCCGACGCCCATGAATTTCTCCGTTTTGCGCCCGCTCGCGCTCCTTTGCGCCGCGCTGATCTCGTTCGGCGCGTACGCAATTGATTCATTCGTCGTCAAAGACATTCGCCTCGTGGGCCTGCAGCGCATATCCGCGGGAACCGTTTTCAGTTATTTGCCGGTGAAGATTGGCGACACGGTCGACGATGCGCGGGCGGCAGAGGCCATCCGCGCATTGTTCAAGACCGGCTTTTTCGAAGACGTTCAACTGGGGCGGGAAGGGGATTTGCTGATCGTCACAGTTCAGGAGCGACCGTCAATCGCCACGGTAAAAATCAGCGGTAACCGGGAAATCGATACCGACAAACTGACCAAGGCCCTTAAGGATGTCGGATTGACGGAAGGTCGCGTTTTCGATCGTTCCCTTCTCGACAAGGTCCAGCAGGAATTACAGCGCCAATACTTCGCGCTGGGTAAGTACGGTGTCAAAGTCGATACGAAAGTGACCGTTCGGGATCGCAATCGTGCTGATATCGAGCTGGAAATCTTTGAAGGTGAAGCGGCGTTGATTCAACGCATCAACATTGTGGGTAACCAGGCATTTGACGATGAAACGCTGGTCGATCAATTGCAGCTTTCCGAGCCCGGCTTTTCTTCATTCTTCAGCGGCAGCGACAAATATTCCAAGCAAAAATTACGCGGTGATCTGGAAACGTTGCGCTCGTTTTACCTTGATCGTGGGTACATCAATTTCAACATCGAGTCCACGCAAGTCACGATCTCGCCGGACAAGCGCGATATCTACATCGGGGTCAACGTCGACGAAGGCGAACAGTTCTTCGTCGAAAGCGCGAAGCTGAGCGGGGAAATGCCCGTGCCGCGTGAAGAGCTGGAAAAGCTGGTCACGCTCAAGAACGGTGATGTTTTCTCGCGCAGCGTGGTGACCAATGTCAGTAATGCGATTACCGACCGTCTGGGTGACGACGGTTATGCATTCGCCAACGTGAACGCCGTTCCGGATATCAATAAGGCAGATAAAAAAGTCGCGCTGACATTTTTTATTGATCCAGGCAAGCGTGTCTATGTTCGTAGAATCAACATTTCCGGCAACACCAAGACCGAAGAAGAAGTGATCCGGCGTGAGTTTCGGCAGATGGAAGGTGGATGGTTCACGCCGAAGAAACTGCAACGTACTCGGGTTCGCCTGCAACGCCTGGGAATCTTTGACGACGTCACGATCGAAACACCCGCGGTGCCCGGCACGTCCGACCAGGTGGACATCAACGTCAAAGTCGTGGAGGGTTCGACAGGACAACTCCAGGCATCACTGGGCTATGGTCAGGTCGGCGGGTTGATTGTTCAGGCGAAGATTGCCTTCAACAATTTTGTAGGTACGGGGAAGTACATCAGTATCGAAGCGACGCGCAACCAGACGCAGGAAGTCTATAACTTCTCGTACACCAATCCCTACTACACAGATGATGGCGTCAGCCGCGGATTCAATGTGTTCTATCGCAAGACCAATGCCGGGGCCAGCAACATCGGTGACTACGATGCTGACGACAAGGGAATGCGAGTCAATTACGGATTCCCGATTTCCGAATACAACTCCACCCGGGTAGGAATCGAGTACAAACAAACCGATCTGAGAATCGACGTGGATTCCGCCCAGTTGTACAAGGATTGGGTTTGCGACTTCTACAACGAGACGCCGAGCGGCGTTTATAACCTGTGTCGCCAAAAGGCGAGCTTTCAGACGGCGACGATCGACACGAGTTGGTCGCAGGACACTCGAAACCGCACTTTCTTCGCCAGCGAGGGTCGACTGCAGCAGGTCACGGCCGAGGTCACGCTGCCCGGGTTGGATCTGCAGTACTACAAGCTGCGCTACAACTTTGAAACCAATTACCCGTTGTTTGCGGGACTGGTATTGCAGGGGCGCGCCTCGATCGGTTATGGCGATGGCTATGGTGGTACGAAGAATTTGCCCTTCTTCGAGAACTTCTATGCGGGCGGCGTGAATTCGGTACGCGGTTTCCAGGGAAACAGCCTCGGCACGCCGGCGACGAAAGAAGACAAGGTCACGTACAATCCGACGACCAATACCTATACGGTGGAAAAAGACGATGTCGCGACAGGTGGCTCGCTGCGGACCGTAGCCAACCTTGAGTTGATTTTCCCGCTACCGTTCGCCGAAAATAGCAAGTCGTTCCGCGTCAGCACGTTCCTCGACGCCGGTAATGTATTTGATGGGGTAAACGATTTTGATGTTGGGGAACTGCGGTCCAGCTACGGATTCCAGGCACTTTGGGTGACTCCGGTCGGCGTCCTGACGTTCAGCTGGGGATGGCCGTTTGATACCAAACCGGGCGACAAACGCGAAGTCTTCCAGTTCTACATTGGCGCCCCGTTCTAACTGTGGAGTACAAATTTTGAAGCACGCTCAAATTCTGGTTTTCATGATGCTGGCGGCAAGTGCTGCGGCAGTGGGTGCTGCCGAATTGAAAGTGGCAGTGGTCAGTTTTCAGAAGATTCTAGAAAAGTCTCCGTTGGCCGAAGCTGCCACCAAGCGTATCGAAGGTGAGTTTCGCCCGCGCGAAAAGCAAATGGCCGAAAAGAAGAAAGAGCTGCGCAAGAATGAAGAGCGCCTCGATAAAGATGGCGCAATCATGAGCGAAGCTGAACGCCAGAAGCTGGATCGGGACATCGTGGCCACGCGTCGCGATATCAAGCGCGATGAGCAGGAGTTTCAGGAAGATCTGAACCGGCGCCAGGGCGAAGAGCTGCAAAAGCTGCAGCGAAAAGTGCTCGAGATTGTTCGCGCCATGGGCAAGGACGGTGCGTACGACGTCATACTGACCGACGGAGTGCTTTATTTCAGCGATCGCGTCGATATCACGGATGCAGTGATGCAGCGGATGGCTGCGACAGACAAGGATTCCCCGGCACCCAAAGCAGCGGCACCGAAGTAATTTCGGCGCCGCATCGCCTTAAAGACCCATGGTCACTCGCACACTGGCCGACCTTGCTGCTTACGTCAGTGGCATTGCACGCGGAAATGGGAATGAGGTTATTCGAGGCGTAGGAACGCTTCAGTCGGCAGTACCTGGACAGATCAGCTTCCTTTCAAACCCGCAATATCGACGGTACCTTGCAACGACTCAGGCTTCCGCTGTCCTTGTTACGGAAAGCGATGCGCCTGGCTGTGCCGTCAATGCGATCGTGGTATCGAACCCTTACGTCGCGTATGCGCGGATCGCGCGATTGTTCGCGCCGGAACAACCGCATTCGCCCGGCGTACATCCAAGCGCCGTGGTTGACTCGGCGGCGGAACTGGGTGCGGATGTCAGTATCGGACCCAATGCGGTAATTGAAGCCGAAGCCGTCATCGGCGCCGGATCGCGCATCGGTGCGGGCTGTGTGATCGGGCGGGCGGTCAGTATCGGAGCCGCAAGCTGCCTCGAGGCCAATGTAACCGTCTGGGATGGATCGCGAATTGGCGCGCGAGCGCTGATTCATCCGGGCGTCGTCATTGGCGCGGATGGTTTTGGTTTGGCCAATGACGCGGGGCAGTGGATCAAAGTGCCGCAGCTCGGCCGCGTAGTCATTGGTGACGACGTTGAAATTGGCGCCAATACGACGATCGACCGCGGGGCGCTCGAGGATACGGTCATCGAGGATGGAGTGAAACTCGATAACCTGATCCAGATTGGTCACAACGTTCGAATCGGCGCGCATACTGCGATTGCGGCATGCACGGCGGTTGCGGGAAGCACCAAAATCGGCAAATATTGCGGGATTGGCGGGACAGTCGGCATTGTTGGGCATCTGGAGATCGCTGACCGGGTGCAAATCACCGGGATGTCGATGGTCACCCAGTCCATCACCGAACCCGGAACATACTCCTCCGGAACGCCGTTGGAAGCCAATGCGCAGTGGCGGAAGAACTACGCGCGCTTCAAACATCTCGACGAGTTATGGCGGCGGATGAAGGCGTTGGAGGCAAAATTGAATCAATTACAAGGCAAGGGGTGACGCGGTGGAAACGGTCATGGACATTCAGGAAATCCTGCAACATCTGCCGCATCGGTATCCGTTTTTGCTGATCGACCGTATCGTTCACTGCGAGCCCGGCAAGGCACTGCGCGCACTTAAGAACGTCTCGATCAACGAACCCTTCTTTCAAGGTCATTTTCCGCAGCTGGCGGTCATGCCCGGCGTTCTTATTCTGGAAGCGATGGCTCAGGCCACCGGTGTGCTGGCGTACAAGACGCGCAACGGACGAGACAATATTTACTTGCTGGTGGGTATCGATTCGGCACGATTCAAACAGCCGGTTGTTCCCGGAGATCAGCTCGTCATCGACGTTGAATTCAAACAGGCGGTACGCAACGTTTGGAAGGTGGACTGTCAGGCCAAGGTGGATGGCAAGCTCGCTGCTTCAGCCGAGCTCATGTGCGCGGAAAAGGTTTAAGGAAATCCCGGTAGTGATTGACCCACGCGCGGTGATAGACCCAAGCGCGAAGATCGCGGCAAACGCGACCGTCGGCGCCTTTTCAATTGTCGGTGCCGACGTCGAAATCGGTGAAAACACCGTCGTTGGTCCCCATGTCGTCATTAAAGGCCCGACGCGCATCGGGCGAGACAATCAGATTTTCCAGTTTGCGAGCATCGGGGACGCCCCGCAGGACAAAAAGTACAACGGCGAACCAACGCGGCTCGAAATTGGTGACCGAAATGTGATTCGTGAGTACGTCACGATCAATCGCGGCACCGTTCAGGATGTCGGCGTCACTCGCATTGGCAATGACAACTGGATCATGGCGTACGTGCACATCGCGCACGATTGCCAAATCGGGAACAACACGATTTTTTCCAACAATGCTTCACTGGCGGGTCACGTGCACATCGATGACTGGGCCATCCTCGGCGGGTTTACGCTGGTGCACCAGTTTTGCAAAGTCGGTGCGCATTGCTTCACCGCGATGAACAGTGTGATCAACATGGACGTTCCGCCGTACGTCATGGTGTCGGGTCATATGGCCACACCGCATGGATTGAACAGCGAGGGATTAAAGCGTCGCGGATTCTCTGCGGATTCGTTGACTGCGTTGCGCCGTGCGTATCGAATTCTGTATCGATCCAATCTCACGCTCGCACATGCCATCGAGCAGCTCAAAGACCTCGCGAAACAGTGCGCCGAAGTCAGCGTCCTGGTTTCCTTTCTCGAAAAGAGTTCGCGGGGGATTGTCCGCTAATTTCAATTGAAGATTGTCTCGGGCGGATTTACTGCCGGGATCCAAATACAGCCACGTTGAATGCCGGCGTATCCGGCGCGTTTGTCGTAAAACGAAACAGTCCGGCATATTCAGAGTTTGCGGGTCGTGGCAAATCGTCGGCTTGCGGGTTGAAATGCACCGTAATCGCCTTTGTTTCTCCAGGCTGTAGTGCGATCTGGAGGTGAAAGTTGATCGGATCGTCAGCCGTGGTCATCGTAAAAACAAAGCCGGTGGTCGACAGGATTGGAGCGTCAGGCAATACGGTGTTCGCCTCGGCGACATCGCTGCGCGCGGTCAGGATCAACGGCTGGTTTCCTGGGTTTGTGACTTCAAGTTCGGCTTCGGTTGTTTCTCCTGGCGCCGATGCAGGCATGTTCAGCCGAATCGAAAATGGCTCCGCATATTCGTTTGATCCGATTCGGAGCTGTGGCCTGCTTGTGGATTCATTGTGCGGTCGCAGTGCCACCGTGGGGTCCCCGAGAAAGTGCTTGGGTTCTCCGATGAACGTGTAGACGTAGAGTTGGGCAGGGGACCATCCCAGGGCATAACCGCGATATACGGACTCGACCTGGTCTTCGAATGCGCCGGAGAAATATCCCGTGACCATGGGATTGGCGGTGACCAGAAGGGAGTCGCCATTGAACAGTAACTCGCCGGCAAAATAGCTCTCGGAGTCAAAGGCCCCGGTGCTGCAGCTCTCGAGTTCGATGTAGCGTGGACGGGCATGCACGCTCTGCAGTTGTGTCGAGTCCAGCGAGTCACCTGTCGTCAATCCCTGAAACCACACATAGAATGGTGCGCCATGAAAATTCGCTTTCAGGATTTCGGAATTGTTGTTCAGTCCTGTCAGAAAATCCTGCTTTTGATTCGATGCCAGAGGCGATTGAAAAACGGAAACTGCGGCGGGTGTGTAAAGCGGGTGATCCGCAAAAACGTCGGCGACGATCTCTGAATAGTTCGCTTTGTCATCAATCGCCATGGCCGACACAAAATCCATCTGTTGGTTCCAGTTGTCGTACACCGATCGAGTTGCGTGGTTGCGCGAAAGGTAACTGGATATGTCCGCTGTGGATTCCGCGGAGTTCGGCGATTTGATCCGGCTGACCCAGATGTTCGGAAGGCAGCTGTAGTTGACCGAGTTCGTCGGCGCAAACAGGAATCTCGTCGGGTCGGCGGTCGACTGAACCGCGCAATACAGTGCGCGGTAGAAACTGTCGTTGAGCTGGACGATTGAAGAGTCCACCAGGCTCTGAAAGTACACTCCGGGAACGTTGCCGATCAGAAACGCGCCGCGCAAACCGTCGGTTTCATATCCGGTTCTGAGCAGCGCGCGAAGTTCCAGTGGAGTGGACGGTGTGGTGAAGACGCGCCCAACCGCGCCGAGGCTCGTTTCGACGTCTTTTCTCAGCTGATCGATCTGTGCGGAGAGCGCGACCTGGGTTTCTGGATCGACAATCAGGTAAACGGATTTGTGAACGTGCACCACGACGTCGACGTTGTCCTTCGATGTCGCTCCGTCTGCGTCGGTGACGACCAGTTCGAACGTCAGAATCTGGTCATACGAAACTGTTGGCGTGTTGAATCCAGGTTTGGCGGAATCCTCACCCTGAATATCCACGCCCGGTCCACCCACCTGGCGCCAGGAATAGTTGATTTTATTTCCGGTCGAATTTGAACCATCCAAAGTCAGCCAGCTTCCGCTGCTGGTGTCGACATCAGAGCCGGCATCCGCGGCCACGGAAATTGAGTTTTGACTGTCGTTGTTGCTTGCGGGGGACTCGGGGGAGTCCAGTGTGGGATTGTTTGACAAATCTTCAGCGTTCGAGCCACTGCCACAACTAATGAGTGACAGTGCCGCAATGATCGGAATGAGCCGGACTGCTGACAACGGGCTTCTATTGAATAGAGAGCCGGTGTGCATGAAATCGGGGCGAATCGCAGGTTTCGTGCGCTTCGTATCGGCGCGTGCGGCGTAGAAATGAGCGACAACGCGGGTCAGAAACTTATTGTGGGTCTTAACCCCGGCCACCTGACTCGTTCCCCTAGCGGATTTGAAACTAAAATCTAGGCGAGTCGCCGGGTCACGGCAAGGTGAATAGTACTTACACCGGGGCTGCGAAGATTGCCTTGATACGATACCAGACCAGCCCGATGATCTCATGCATTGCTATATAACTTCGCCGTAATGCCGAGGCGTCGGGTAATAGCAAAAACAACGGGCCCACTTCGTTTCCAGTGTTTGCAAATCCTGTCGGTGCGGGAATCACCTCAATATTCGCTTGTTGGAAGGCGTAGAGGCTGCGCGGCATGTGCCACGCGTGAGTGACCAGGAACACTTTTTTAATCCCTGCCGCATCGAGCATTGGTTTACTCATGCGCGCGTTTTCCCAGCTGGTGTGACTTTTTTCCTCAATCCAACGTGCATTAATTCCAAAGTCATCCTTGAGAGATTGCGCCATCAGCACGCCTTCGGGAAGTCGGTTTTCCCATACGGTGCCACCCGTGACGAGCACGGGCAATTCAGTGCGTCGGGCCAGGCTGGCGCCGTAGCGAATTCGTTCCAGTGTGAATGTTCCGACGGTGTCGCCGCCGTACTCGGGGGCATTCATGGAGCGCCCACCGCCAAGAATGACGATCGCTGTATGCTCGTCGTTTGAAATAGTCGCATTTGGCTCGAGCGCCGGCGTGTGCTCCAGCGTGCCAATCAGGAAATCAGCAACCGGCCCTATGGACAGCACGTACAGCGAAATTACTCCGGCCAGGAGCAGCTTCAGGGAATGTCGATGTCCCCGGTAGAGCAGGTACATTCCAACGGCGAGAATTACGAGAATGCCGCCGGGTGGAACGATCAGCGCCTCTATGAAATAGGTAAGTTGTTTTTCCATGGTGAAATTCCCTCAGCGAGCTAGAATACCATCGGACCCTCTCCAGTCGGGACATGCCCATGCGAATTGGTATCAGTGCGGGTGAAGCATCCGGCGATTTACTGGCGGCAGGCCTCATGCGCGCCATTCGCGCCAAGGTCGAAGCACGGCGTGCCGCCGCCTCCGAGCAGGAGCGTGCAGAAGAAGACCGCCGCAATCCACTTCGTATCGCAGTGACCTTTGAGGGCATTGCGGGGCCACGCATGATGGAAGCCGGCTGCCGCGCCCTGTTTACGACCGACCAACTCGCCGTCATGGGCATCACCGAAGTCTTGGGCAAGCTGCGCGAACTCCTGCGCATTCGCCGCGTATTGGCCCAGCACTTCATCGCGGATCCCCCGGAAATCTTTGTCGGTGTGGATGCCCCGGATTTCAATTTGGGGCTCGAATTGAAACTTCGCAAACGCGGCATCCGGACCGCACATTTTGTCAGTCCTTCCGTGTGGGCGTGGCGCCAGTACCGGGTCAAGAAGATCAAGCGTGCGACAGAGCTAATGTTGTGTGTGTTCCCGTTCGAAGAAGAGTTCTACCGCGAGCATGGCGGCAACGCCATCTACGTCGGTCATCCGCTGGCCGACGAGATTCCCCTTGAGGTGGACACCGAGGCCGCGCGTGAACGTCTGAATTTGCCCAAGGGTCGCGAAATCGTCGCCATTCTTCCCGGCAGTCGCGGCATGGAGGTCAATAATTTGGGCGCGGAGTTTGTCCGCACCGCGCGTTGGATGGCTGAGCGCCGCTCCGGGCTACATTTCGTCACTCCGCTTGTGAACGGAAAGACACGCGCGATGTTTGAGCAGGCGCTCGCGCACGGCGGCGCCGATTTGCCATTCACGCTTCTCGAGGGACGCTCCCACGACGCGATGGCAGCAGCGGACGTCGTATTGTTGGCCTCGGGCACGGCGGCCCTGGAGTGCATGCTGTTGAAAAAACCAATGGTGGTTGCCTATCGAGTTTCGAAGTTGTCGGAAATGATTCTGCGCCGAATGATTCGCGTTCCCTATTATTCGCTTCCCAACCTCTTGGCCGGAGATAAACTGGTCGCCGAGTTTGTACAGGATGACGTTCGCGCGGATCATCTCGGTTCGAATCTGCTCGCCTTTCTCGCTGAGCCAGATAAAGCGCTTGCCTTGAAAGCACGCTTCGCGGAAATGCATTTGCAGCTGCGATGCGGTGCGGCAGATCGTGCCGCGCAGGCTATTCTTGAACTGATGCGGCGTTAGTTCGAGTAACGTTCGCTGACCGTAGTAATCACTCTATATAAAGGTGACAGGGGGACGGTGGATGAGGAAGCGTCGGGCCACACCCAATGAATTCCAGCTCGATTTTGGAGCGCTGCTCGGATGTATTTGTGGTGTCGATGAAGTCGGACGCGGACCGCTGGCGGGTCCCGTGATTGCCGCGGCAGTCATTCTCGATCCGAACAATCCGATTGAAGGCCTCGCCGATTCCAAAGCCATCAGCGCCGAACGCCGTGAGTTTCTCGATATCCAAATCCGTGCTCGCGCGACCGCATTTGCGATCGGACGCGCCGAAGTCGACGAGATTGATCGTATTAACATTCTTCAGGCCACGATGCTGGCCATGCAGCGCGCCGTGGCCGCCTTGCCGATACAGCCAGATCTTGCCTACGTTGACGGAAATCGATGCCCACCACTGAACTGCCGGGTTGAAGCCATCGTGAAGGGCGATGCAAAGGTGCCTGCAATCAGCGCAGCATCGATCATTGCCAAGGTTGCGCGTGATCGGGAAATGAATGAGTGGGATGTGCGATATCCCGGTTATGGCCTGGCAAAGCACAAGGGCTATCCGACGCCAACGCACTTGCGCGCCTTGGATGCGCTTGGCCCTTCACCCATACATCGCCAGAGCTTCGCTCCTGTACGCGACCGGCTCAGCCGCCGCGATAAATTGGCTGACATCACAGCACAAATGACGTAACGCCGCTCCTGTGCCTTCTCAGCACCAGGAAAGTGGACGCAGTATTTCGAAAGCAAAAAATACCGACATCATCGTTAAAGACTAGAACTGAACTCGACTAATAATTCGATTTCGACTGGCAATATGTCGTTGTCCGCGAAGTCGTACCGCTGCGATGAGCAATAACGCACCGGTCCATTGCCAGCCCCAAAATCCTGATCCTGATTTGCTCGAATCTTTGGATGCAGATGTTCCGGTATCGCTATTCCCATTTCCGCCGGATGGCGTCGACGGGGGGGCAGAAGTCTGTTCAATGACGACGTTTTGGTTCACGCGGCTAACATTGCCCGCTTGATCTGTGGCGGACCAAACCACACTATTGTTTCCGACCTTGAGTTGATCCAGATCTGTTTCCAGCTTTGCCTCAATCGGACCGTCCACGAGATCGACAGCAGTAACAATCCCCAAATCGCTTTGAATGATCGCGACCCCTTTCCTAAAAGACTTTTCCGCGGGCTGGGAAATAGTGGGTGGTGTTGTGTCCACGATCGATACATGCTGAGTTGCGGTGGTGCGCTGATTGAAGAAGTCAGCAAGCGTCCACGTCACCAAATGTTCACCGACACCAAACGGGCCAAAACTATTCGGCCAAATCGCGATCGAGGAGTCGTAACTCGAATATATCGAATCGAACTTCGCAACCCCGAAATATACGCGGGTCATTGGCCCCGTGGCTTCAGCCACAAGGTCTGGCGGCGCGAAGAGCGTTGGCACGGGGCCAGGATTTCCCTCGCATTCGTCTCCGCGCCCGTTAGCGTCCTGGTCTATTTGCTGGACGTTATAGAAGCTGGGGCAGTTATCCGCGTCGTTCGAAGTTCCGTCTCCGTCCAGATCGTCAGGAGTGATATGCGGGTTGGTGAGCGCGCCGCTTTGACGATCGCGCGATGTTTGCAGTTCTGCCAGATCGTCCCAGTGGTCACCGTCGGTATCCGGCGGAGGAAGAGTGCTCCATCCGCCCGGTAAGCAATTCGACACAAACTCTTGGGTTTCACCGGTGAAAACATTCCAGGCCGTTGTGGCAGGACCACACACTTGCGTTGGCGAATCGCAGGCATCTCCCAGTCCATCGCCGTCCGTATCCGCCTGGTTGGAATTTGCCACGAAGGGACAGTTGTCGTTGATATTCGCGATGTAGTCTCCGTCCAGATCCGGATCCTCAAAATCGACCGAATTGTCTCCATCCTGATTACTGGGGCTTATTTTAGCGTCGTGGGGCGCTCCCCCGTAGCGAATCTCCTCCGCGTCATGAACGCCGTCTCCGTCGGAGTCAGGATTGTCGAACGCCCAGTCCGTCGGCAAACAAGCGGATTTGAAGTAGTGTTTGTCGCCGGTAATCAGATTGTGCGATGACGTGATGCTTGGGAGCGCGCAATCTGTGCTGGAATCGCAGGCATCTCCGATGCCGTCGCCGTCGGTGTCCGCTTGCCCGGGGTTGAAATAGTTTGGACAGTTGTCCATTACGTCCGTAATGTGGTCGCGATCCGGGTCGGGCGGGATGGACTGTGCATTGTAGGGATCAGTTCCAGCGGTGATTTCGAACGGATCCAGCCAGCCGTCCTTGTCTGAATCGGGTATTGGATAGATCCAGCCCTCGGGCACTTGGCAGGGAGTTCCAAAACCTTTGATTTCATTTGTTACCGGGTTCCATGCCAATACGACAACATCCGGGCAGGTGGGCCCCGAGATTGCGGCGTGCGCTTTTGAAACGAAAAGTGAACCAAATATAAGTGCGCAGAGAGCGAGCAGACTTCTCAGCATAAATTGCGAAATCGTTATTCGCCAAGTTTGGTAACACGGTAAGTCGCGCATATCCCCTCCCTGATTTCGTTCTTAAGTTTATTGTTCGAACTTATTTTTAATTTTTTTTCATTGAGGCAGCGCATGGGACGTACTATCAGACTATCGGGTCTTTGCCTCTGTCCGATCATATCCAACTCATTTATTCCCAAGCCAGCTGAGATTGAAGTAGCAGCAATACCACAACTCTGTAAAGTCAGGATGTCCGGGCCTTTGCCGGGTGATCAATCGAACATTGAACTGGCCGAATCGGCCGTGATTGGGTGATCGTAGTCTTTATGGACAAAGTCCGCGTGGCTTTTCTGGTCGAGAGTCAGGCACCAATTTCCTTAAAGGAATAGAGAAGTATTCCGGCGCAACCGTTGTTCTGAGTAATTTTTCCAGCATTTGAATTCAAGCCGGTCGCATCTTTGGACGCTAATCGAATCGTTGTGTTCATAGGGGGAGATCATGCTGGAATTCCGCGATTACCTGAAACTGCTTGCATCCCGAGATGGGTCAGACATTTACCTGATCGCCAACGCACCGCCCAGCGCCAAGTTTCAGGGCAAGCTGACGCCCCTCGAAAATCGCACCTTGACCTGCGATGACGTCAGACGCATCGCCGAAGGTGTAATGAACGAAGAGCAGCGCGCCGAATTCCAGAAGTGCCCCGAGATGAACCTTGCGATTTCCGAGCCGGGGATTGGTCGGTTTCGCGTGAACATCTACCGGCAGCGCAATCACGTTGCAATGGTGGTCCGCAACATCAAGACCGAAATTCCGAATGCGGATGCGCTGGGACTGCCGGAAGTCCTGAAAAAGGTCATCATGACCAAGCGCGGACTGATCCTCTTCGTCGGCGGCACGGGATCCGGTAAATCGACGTCACTCGCCGCACTGATTGACTATCGCAATACAAACTCGGCAGGCCACATCATCACGATTGAAGATCCCATCGAGTACCTGCACCAGCACAAGAAGTGCATCGTCAGCCAGCGTGAAGTTGGCGTGGATACCGAGTCCTACGAACATGCGTTGAAGAACACCCTGCGCCAGGCGCCGGATGTCATTCTCATTGGCGAAATTCGCGACCGCGAAACGATGGAGCACGCGCTCGCCTTCGCCGAAACCGGGCACCTCGCAATCTCCACACTGCACGCGAATAATTCGAACCAGGCGCTGGATCGCATCATCAATTTCTTCCCGGAA
>DKAR01000203.1 GCA_002450895.1 Proteobacteria bacterium UBA6921 | reverse complement strand
GGCTGGAGTTTCGGCCACAGGCGCGGGAGCGACCGGAGCAGGCGTGGGCGCGGCGACAGGTGCCGGAGCCGGTGCGGCAGGCTTCGGGGGTTGTGCCGTCTGCGTCGGTGCCGGCTTCGGTTTGGTCGCAGGCGCAGCCACGGCCGGTTTGGCCGGTGCAGGCGCTGCGGCCGCCGGAGCCGCTGGTGCGGGTGTCGCCGCGGGCGCGGGTTGTGTCACCGTCGTTGCCGGGGCCGGCTTCTCAGTGGCAGGAGCCGTAGTCGTCGTCGCGGGTGCCGGTGCGGTTTCCGTTGTCGCGGCTGGCGCCGTGGTTTCCGCAGGCTGCGCGGGCTTTACCGGTTCAGGCTTCGTGGTGCGCCGACGGGACTCGGGCAACAGACCGAGATCGTCATCTTCCGCAGCGAGCCGCAGGACTCGCTCATCGGAATTCAACGCGCGAAATTCAATGTTTTCGTCAGCGGCGAATGCGGCGGCGGGAACCAGCGGCAGCAACATCACAGCGAGGGAAATCAGGTTCGATCCATGTTTGTTGTTTTTCATGGTTAGTCCCCGCAAACGTTCTGGTCGGAACTGCCGTTGAACGGCGCAAACGGACACAACACGTAGCGCAGTTTCACCCCAAACGGTTCGAGATTGTCGGCGCGAATGGACTTCGGTGCATTGGTGATTCCGGCCTGTCCTGACTGCTCCACCGCGAGGTAGGCGACAAGGTCGCTTTGTTCTGTTCCATCCCCGGACGAACCGATCGCGCCCACCAGCACGCCATTTTTGTAGATGGGGATTCCGCCACCAAACAACGTAATGCCATTGAAGATGGTGGTATTGCCGGTGCATCCGGTTGCCGGAACGGGATCGTTCGGATTCACCAGGAAATTGATGATCTGGTTGTAAACCAAATCGAGGTTCAGACCGTTGTTGAAAATACTCCAGGTGCCTTCCGGCTTGGCCAGTGGGCCGTTGGGTTTTCCGGCAATTCCGTCCGGAAATGTTGGAGCGGCGATGTTGTTGATGGAACGCGTCGAGAACGCCGTTCCGTCGGCAAAGATGCTGGCGTTACCGAAAAAGGTTTGGCTTGCGGTCACGTAGCTTGCGATGCTCGACGTCCCACCACCGGCTGATGGCAGGTAGTTCGCATCGGGTAGCGCATTCAACGCCGCCGCGGCACCGGTTTGAGAAAAGAATACCGCGGTGCGCGCCTTTTGGGGCACAACGTCGATCGCATCGACGAGCGCATCTGGCGATCGAAGCGCTCCCAGAATCGTGCCGTTGGTGTCAACGACAACCGAGTGGACTTGTGCGGCAGAACCGACCGGATGGCGCACCTGCGATCGCGCTTTGTTTGCGAAATAAATCGACTTGGCAAGAATCGCGGTTACGTCAGCAGCGGTGAGTTGCTGGCCACCGGTCGAGGCCCCATCGATGGCTGGAAACCGGTTTGTGTCAGCACCATTCACAACGACATAGCCTCCGACATCGACGTACGCTTGCGGATCACCGCTCGCGGTTGCCGCGGGCCGAACGCCGGATTCCGCCAAGCCAAACTTTGTCCCTGCAACGATGGCTCCCGCGAAGTAGCCGGGGAGCGCAGTAAGCGCGCCGTCCGAGCCGGTGAGGGTGCTGTACGCGGGCGCACTCGCCGGGTTGGTCGCGAGTTCTTCGCTGTCGACAAATCGCAGGTTACGTCCTTCAACAGTGATTCGATCCGCACGGATGTCTTCAGGCGGCTCAAATCCGTAGGTGGCGGCCAGCGCAATTTTTTCATCGACATCGTTGTCGACGTCCGAGGCATCACGATCGACACTGTATTCTTCACCCGCCATGACCGAGACGGCGCCGACCACGCTGCCGTTCTTATAGAGCGGAATACCGCCGGGGTCCGCCGCGAATCCCAGAGGAGATCGCTTGGGGCCGACCGCACCCAGTCGCTGGGCGACGTCTGAACACGAGAGTTGGCTGAACTGAACGCCGAACAAGGGTCCCGACGGCTTGTTCTTTTCACCTGGTGTGAAATGGTCCTGCAATACCTGTGCAGCGGCGCGTGACGAAAACGCGTTTCCTTTCGACGAGAAGTAGGCGGCCGTCAGCGCCTTCGCAATCACCGCGTTCTCTGGAATCAAAACGGCCTGTTCTGTCGCATTTGCCCCTTTGGCCGGATCGCCTGTCGCGCCTTCCAGCCCTTGCTTTACTGAACTGCCGCTGGTAATCGTGATGAACTGAGTCGCGCCGGTCATTTTGTATATCGCAAGTACATTACCAACGCGGTCAATCACGCCAATCGTCGCCGGCTTGTTTTGACCCTTCGCTTCGTACACCGCCTGCGCAATGATGCGCTCAACGTCAGACACCGACAGCGATTGAGTCGAATCGGGTATCTGCTTGCTCCCCTTGTTTGAAGTTCCGCTGCTGCATCCCGCGATGGCTACCAGCGGGATCACCAGCGCCAATGTTGCGCGCCAAGACCGTTTTCTTGTTGTCACGTTCTCGCTCTCCTCTTCTAATTCGTATCCGTCTTCTGCCCCTCTGATCTCGTGCGAGAGGGATTCGTTATCGCCGACAACTAACCAGGCGCGGCGGCCGGTGCAGCCGCAGGCTGATCGCCTTGCGGTGCAGCGTCCGCCTTGAACAGACTCGGTTCCCCTTGTCGGTGGAACACATGACACTTCACGCACGGTGACGCCAGCTTCTTGCGGGTCTTTTCGCCGCCATGACATTCCCGACAGGACTTGATGAGCGGCATTGCGACGTCGCTGCTCTTGTCGGACAACTCGACCTTGTGGCAGTCCGTGCATTTGGAGCTGGAATGCGCGGCGTGCGGAAACACGCTTTCGGGCATCCAGACGTCCGTCACGCGCGTCGGGCGAACGACAAACGGCGTCGGACCCGTCGACTGCTCACTGCGTTTGATTTCGTGGCAAATGATACAGGTCGAGCGCTCAAATAACAGGCGCTCGGCATTGCGAATGGCCGAGGGCACATCGCGCGCCACCGGCACGTCCTCCTGCTCTTTGCCATTGGGAAGCAGGGACAAGTCATCGATCAGCGAGTTGGATGGCGTTTCGCAGACCTTCGGGCCGCTGCGACGGTAGAAGCCTTCCACCGTGTACATGACCACATCCGGCGTCGAGTGCGGGACCTTGGCGTCCGGAGCACAGGGATCGAAATTGAGGATATGGCACTCCTCGCAATGCGTGTGCATGTCGATCGGCTTGATGCGCAAACCCAACTCATCCGGAACATGGCAATCGGCGCATTTCATGACGCGACGGCCCTTGGGGGATCGCACGCCTTTCGAAACAAGATGTTTTTTGTGCGAGAACTTCAGGTTCGATTTTTCAACGATGGGTTCCCCACCCAGGCGCACGCGCTCGACACGCCACTGTTCCTTTCCGTCAACCTTGTCGAGCACCTGCAAGGCGAGACGAAACTCCGGATGCGCGTCCTCAAAATCCTTCACATTTTCGATTCCGCCGGAATCCTTGAGCTGTTCTTTGAGTCCGCCATGACAATCCGAACAGAATCCCTGATCCAGACGAACGAGCGTGGACGGCGTGTTGTGTTCTTCGTGGCAGTTCGCGCAGCGTTCCTTGGCGAGGTTGCGCACCAGGTCGTTGTCGTCGGAGCTGTGCGCTTCGATCGTGCCATGGCAATCCTTGCACGAAACGTTTTGTACCGGCTCGAATGCGCCACGATGACAAACATTGCAGTTCTTGCCGATCTTTTCGACCTGGTGACCGCGGATGAGCGGACCACTGATCCACAAGCCGTCGCTGGGCACGCCCGGCGTCGCGCGCAGAACATTGCGCAGGCCTTCGCTGTAGAAACCCGCGAGCGGCAGGATGACGCCAATCGCGAGCACCAGCAGAAACAGAATCCACGACCACGCGCGCTTGCCGCTCTTCGCACCTTCGGCGATGACGTAACTCGCGGCGCTGATGCTCGCCGTGTCCGATGCAGGGATGAAATTGACCGCGACATCAAACCCGGGTGGAGCTGCGACGACTTTGATGACGTTGTCGCCGATACGCACTTCGTCGTCCTCGCGCAACGCCGACCGCGTCGTCGGTTTGCCGTTAACTTCCACCGTGTGGTCGTCGACGCCGCGAATCTGGATTTGCCCACCCAGGCTGCGCGTGATGCGCGCATGTTCCGGGTACACCCCGGTGCCGCGCAGCTTGATCGGCTGCGTTGCGCCGCTGCCGATTTCAATTGCGTCAGCGACGCCCGGTACATCGCTGTATTCGCCCGCGCCGCTGCCACCCGTCTGCAAATATCGAATCAGGAAACGCATCGGCTCACCAATAGAAGAAGACGGACAAGGCGTGTCCGAGCAGAGCGCCCCACAGGGCAAACGTCAGCGGCACATGCAGGAACAGCCAAAAACGCATCTTCCACTGCAATCGCACATCGCGCGCAATGACATCGAGCAGCGCCTTGCGGCGCGCATACTGGTTGACGAGGTTTTGCAGGATTTCGGCATCCTTGCCACCGGGACTCGACGCGAGTTGCTCGGAAAGATAGGCAATGATGCGTGTCTGCCCCGGGTTCGGCTTGGGGCCGGCGCCGCCCGCGTCGGGAATTTCTGCAAGCGACAAGTCGCGCCCGCGCAACAGATCGATGCTGCCCGCACCAATCGCCGTACGGTCAATCGCACTCAACACCGCGTCACGCACGCGTGGCCCTGCAGCACCGACGGTGCGACGCAAATCCGTGTCTACGGCGGCGAGTTGCTGCAAATACATTTCGCGCGACTGACCGCCACGGTTCTGGGCGATGACCATCGGGTACCGACGATAGACGTAGACGCCGTAGAAGCCACTGAAGATGACCAAGATCATCAAAACGTACGCGGCTGTGTGGATGTTCCAGCCGATTTCGCCGCCGGTGTGCAGCGTGGCGAGGATCAACAGCGAAGAACCCAGATACACATGTGCCGACAGCCATCCTTCGACTTGTGTCTTGCTGGCGCGGTAACGACGCTTGCGCACGCCAAAATACGTCAGCCAGCCGATGACGAGCAAACCGATTGTGCCGAGCGTGAAGCCCAGCCACGTCCCGCCGTTGCGCGGCGTGACCGACGACTGCATCGAATAGATCACGACGCTGATCACCACGAGAAACAGCGCGACCCAGAAATAGCGGGCGCGGGCGTAACTCAGAAATGATTGGTACATGTCAGTGGGTTCCGTTATTCCTGGTCAGCGTTGCGACGACACACAGCGCGTCGATGCATCGCTACAACATTTCCGTAAAACGTGAAGGCCCAAAACGCAACGCGGCACCCGTCGGACACGAACGCACACACGCCGGACCACCGGACTGCCCTTCACACAAATCGCATTTCACTGCCTTCTTCTTAATTTCCCCGCCGCCCTTGGGATAGCCACCCTGACCCGGCGCATTGCCGGCGCCGAACAGCAACCAGCTCCACAGGCCGGTCTGCTTGATTTGCGGAACGGACATCTTGATGGCGCCGTAGGGACAATTGTTCTTGCATCGCTCGCAACCAATGCACGTTTCCTGATTGATGAACACCGCGCCGTCCTTGCTGCGCGAAATGGCGTTGGCCGGGCAATCCTTCATGCAATGCGGTGTTTCGCAGTGGCGACATACCGTAGGGACGTGCACGGTGGAGAACGACGGTCCCGCGGCGCGATTCAAGCGCGAGACGCCATTGTGCGTTGACGCACACGCGATTTCGCAGTTGTTGCAGCCGACGCACAAAGACTCGTCGATCAATAAGGCATTGGTGGCTTCGCCCAAACCGGCGCCCAGCATGAAGTCGAGTACTTCCGCCTTGCGCGGATCGGCTTGAAGACTGGCTTCGACGGCGGCGCGCTGTTGCAGGTCACCCTGCACGCGCTTCACCAGCTGCGGATCCTTGCGCACCAGCTCGAGAAATCCATCGCGATCCAGCACGATGGCGTCGACATCGACCGCCGCACGCGCGGTTTCCGTGCGCGAAACAATGCGCAGCAATGCGCTTTCACCCACGTACTGTCCGGCGGCCACCAGACGGACGACACTGTCCTTGCCATCGCGCGCGCGTGCAATGGCGACCGTGCCGCGGCGGATCAGGAAGATTTCTTCCCCCTTGTCCCCTTCCTTATAGATGGTGGCACCGCGGGTAAACGATTTGAGTTTGGCTCGCGCGGCTACGGCGCGCAGATCTTTCTCTGCCACACCGGGAACAAAACGCTCTTTCAGCGCGCGCGTCGCGGAGATGAAGTTGATGCCATCCTTCACCGATGCGATCGACGACATCAGCTTGAACATCGTGCGACCGGGCGTTTCGAAAAGGATCGAGGGCTGTGTCGTCGTCACCGTCGTCGTCCGGCGTCGCCCGGACAGCAAACTGCCCTCGCCGAAAAATCCGCCACGACGCACCGGATATGAAATGCCGCTGGCTTGCGCCGCCACGTTGACTTCGCCGTCAACGATCGTGAAGAACGACGTCGAATAATCGCCTTCGCGATAAACCGTTGTACCGGCGGGAATCGATTTGATTTCGCTTTCAAGGACGAGCTCGCGCAACAGCAACGGATTGAGTTCGCCGAACATCGGCACACGTTCACGCAAGAGCTTCAGGCACGGTTCGACATCCAGCTTCACCGGCAGAACGTTCAGGCGCTCCTGCAGCAAATCGTTGTCCGCGGGCTTGACCGGGCGACCGAGCATGTACTCGATCACTTCGTAGCCCTGATTCATCGCCTGCTTGATCAGCGGATAACCGGCCAGCGCGCCGATGACGTACAAACCCGGGACGGACGACTGATATTGGGCATCGAGTTCCGGAAGTGCATTGGCTTCCGGGCTGGGAAACGTGACGCCACAGGATTCGACAAACTTCCGCGGTGGTACCGCACCCAAACGGGCAATGACGCGATTGCAATCGACGTCGGTTTCGCCGGACGGCGTTTTGAACACCACCTTGCCGCTCTTTCCCGCAACGGTTGCGGGCTCGACGCGCGCGACATTCGCGCTATAGAGACATTCAACATTGCCGTCATCAATGGCTTTCAGAATGCCGCGCAAGTTTCCTTCTTTTGCACGGGCGAATTGGTCCTGACGATTGACGATGATGACGCGGTTCTGTTTGGAGAGTGCCAGCGCATTTTCGATCGCGGCGTCACCGGCGCCGATGACGATGATCGTTTCGTCCTTGAACGCGTCCGGATCGTCGAGCGTGTATTCGATCCACGGCACGGCGGCTCCGGGTGCTTCGACGCGACGCGGATTGCCCTGCACGCCGATACCGAGAACGATGAATTCCGCCTCAACCGTTTCGCCGTTGGCGAGCGTGAGCGCGAACTCGCCCTGCTTGCCCTTGATGCGCGTAACTTCCGAACCGTAGCGGACGTTGACCTTGTATTTGTTCAGGCCGTCGAGCCACCAGCTCAACAACTCTTCACGTTTGCCTTCGCGGAATTCGATCGGGCTGCGCAATGGCAGATAGCCCGGCTCCGCCATGACGAACTTGCCTTTTTGATAGCGCTGGATCGTATTCGCGTGCGCGGCCGCGCCTTCGAGCAGAATGTGGGAGACGCCGAGCTCCGCCGCGTGTGCGGCGGCGCTCAGACCTCCGGGGCCGGAGCCCACAATGGCAACCTTGAATCGCATCCCTACTTCCCCTCGCCTTTGTTCTTTTACTACGTCTGGCGCGACCGCTCATTCTTTGATGGCACGGTCCTGTTCAATCGGACAATCACGGCCTCGCGTCGCCCGCGCGGCCGGGCGGGTGTCGCCCGAACCTATACCGAGCCGTTATTTTTTGGAACAAAGAAAAATGTTCCGGACTCGTGTCCCGCGTTGCGAATCGGAGCATACGTCGGATCCTGCTGTAGCCCCAACTTCTTCGAAGTCTGCACGACATCGGGCAATAGCTTGTTAAACAGCCGATAGCCCTCGAGCACGCCCTTGTTGTCCTTCAGTACTTCGATGAACGAAGCGGCGAATATTGAATTCTTGCCCTCACCCTTGTCGAGTACGGGCTGCAACCCGCCGGACGTCAGAACGGTTCGCGATTTTACACGCAACATCTGCCGTGCCCACTTTTCGCGAATGTCCGGCGCCATCGTCTGGTCGAACCGCGCGATCGCGCTGCGGGACATGGCACCCGAATAACAGGAGTCCACCACAACCATGATATGTCGCGCTTTCAGCACGGCCAGTCGATCGGTCACCGCACTGATTTTGATCCATGCGGCGTCGTCGTCCGGCTCCGCGTCGGTCGGCTGCCAATAGCCCTCGCCACCTTTGAATGTTCCATGGCCGGCGTAATAGACGAGCACATTGTCGTTTTCGGTGATCAGTTTTTCCACATCGTTCATGGCCTTCATGATCTGCTTGCGCGTCGCATTCTCGAGCAGAATCGTCTTGAAGCCATAGCGTTCGCGGAGCAGCTTGTCGACATTACGTGCGTCTTCCGCCGCGCTGGTCAGGCGCGGCAATTTCTGGTTGATTTCGTTTCCGATGATCAGGGCGTAGTAGTTACCCCACTCAATGCCCTTCGGATTCCAAACATCCGGATCGTTGTAGGCAACTGCTTTCGGCTGGGCGGCGTTCGGCGCACTGACCAGGATATCGAGTTTCGCGAGACGGCCGCGCTTGTCGGCTGCCACCATGAACACGCGGGTTTCCGGACCTTTGATGGGAATCTTGACTCTGAACGTTCCGTCGTCCCCTACCATCTCGGCATTGGTATTCACACTGAAACCGAGCAGTCCCGCAGGCGCCTTGATACGTCCGATGATTTCACGCTCGGCAACCGGCGCGTTCACAACCGCGGTTGGAATGCTGCGCGTGACCAATAACGGCGGGTCAACGATTTCGATACTTGGCGGCTCGTTCATCATCGCAAGAACCGTCTTCATCTGGTCAGCCTGATCTTTGTAACGATTCAACTCGGTTTCCATGTCCTTGATGGACGCGCGCTGCTTGGCCAGCGCGTCTTCACGCTCACGCAGCTGACGCAGGATTTCGTTCATCATGCTGGTCGGCTTCTCGGCCGTTTGGCCCTGTTGCTCGGCCCGTGCCCGTTCGTCGGCCGCGCGCTTTTTTTCCTGCTCCAGCTCCAGCACCATTTGGCGCTCTTTGCTGCGCGCATCCTTGAGTTTCGTCTGCGCGTCGCCGACCTGGGATTGCAGCATCGCAATTTCGCGATTCTTGGACTCGACCTCTTTGTTCTTGTCATCCACTTCCTTGCGCAAGGCTTCCACCAATGCGCCCGTCTCCGCACCCTGCTTGCCAACATCCGCACTCAAGGTCTTGAGTCGGTTTTGGAAAAACAGGCTCGACTGTTCCAGTTTCGAGATCAGTGCACGCTGCGCCGCGCCTTCGCTCTCGCGATCCTGAACCTGCATTTCCAGATCCTTGATGCGCTTGGCCTGCTCCGGCGAGTTGCCACCCGCAGCTTGCTGCTTGCCACGTTCTTCCTGAATTTTGCGCCGCAAGTCCGCGATCTGTTTCTGTTTCTCTGTGGACTGCTGGCGCGCCTTGTCGAGCTCGCTCTGGTTTTTTGCCGCTTCCTGTTTGAGCTTTTCCAGTTCGGCTTTCTGCTGTTCCACCAGATCGCGCAAGTCTTTAAGTTCGGCCTGCTGCGCGTCGCGTGCCGCAATTTCCACGGAGGAAATAAATTGCAGACCTTGCGCATCAAGTCCTGAGGCGCGGCGATACCAACCCATCGCCTTTACCAGATCCTGTTCGACGCCTTGTCCCTTTTCGTAAAGTTGGCCGAGATTAATTTGCGCACGCGCGTTTCCTTGATCTGCCGCCTTCTGGTACCACACGGCCGCCGCCTGGTAATCCGGCTGCAAACCAAGACCTTTTTCGTAGATTTCTCCGACCAGAGTTTGAGCTTCCGCATCGCCTTCTTGCGCTTTCGGCAACCAGACTTTTAGCGATGTCGCGTAATTCGCGCGATCGTATGCGACGTATTCACCGCCACGGATTTCGCAGTTTGCTGCCGTCGTTCGGATCGGTTGGCGCGCCGCAAGATAATTTATGGTTTGTCCAACCTTGCGAACCTGCGGCGGCAGCAGGCAGTCGACGACAAAAAGTTTGTTTACGTCATCCGGCGTGACATTCGAGGCTTCGCCACCGGCAGGAGAAACGGAACCGTCACCCGCGCACGCCGCAAGCAACGCGCAAATTGAAAACGTGGCCGCGGTGCGATGCCACGCACCCGCGATTCGTTGGTCCAGTGTTCTTCGAGTCATCCGACTTGCCTCCTCTCGTGCTTCTCGTTCCCAGCGAAAAAACACGAAATACGTACGATGTAGCCAATCTATTCGTTTGTTACTTGCCCGACAGCGTGTCCTTCAACTGCCGAAATTGGGAGTTTCCCGGTTCTGCCGCAAGGCCAAGGTTGACGATTTCCACCGCGGCTTGCGGCTCGCCCTTGGCCATAAACAGTTGCGCTTCTTCCGCCGCTTTGGCCATCACGATTTTCCGAAACTCCTTCGCCTTGGCGTTTGAAGGATCAATTTCCAATACCTGGATCAGCGTCTCAAGGGCATTATTACCGGGTGGCGAGGAAATAAATCCCAATTCAAGGTCGGTATCCACAACCCCCAACAGCCGTGAAATTTTCTCACGGTCATCCGGAGTCAACTCTCTTGGAGGCTGGTCCGCGATTCCCGCCGTCGTGGCGTCAGGACGGGTCAGGTATCCCGTCACCACGGCCGATGCGCCTACTGCAAAAACGATGGCGCCGACCAGCGCAAACCAGAACGATGGACGCGCCAGTGGCGTGCGTTCATCCCGCAAGCCGCGCATGAATGCGTCGGTCGTCGCCGGGCGGAGCACGCCGTCGAAGGACAATGCGGAACGCAGGGTATCCCACTGCCGCCGGCTCAGTCCTGGCGCGCGGTCCGGGTACATCTGAAGCGTACGCGCCTGCGTCGCGGGATACCTATTATAGGGATGCTTCCCCACCAGCAGCTCGTACGTCACACACGCCAACGCATAGATGTCGTCGCGCGGATCCGGTGGCTTGCGTTCAATCATTTCGCAGCTGGCATAGGCCGGCGTCAACGCGTTCAACATGCCGGCGTCGAAGGTCTGGTCCATGGCTTGCTGCTGGTCCTTTTCCCGATCCACCAGGCGCGCGATGCCAAAGTCCAGAACCTTGATCTCGTCCTTTTTGGTCAGGTACACGTTCCCGGGTTTGAAATCGCAGTGCACGACGCCCTTGCTGTGAGCATGCCCCAACGCGGCGGCCATTCCGGTGATGATCGGAAGCGCTTGCTTCAACGACATACCTTCACCACGAATGGATTTGATGAGCTTGTCGAGCGATTGCCCCTCGAGCAGTTCCATCGAGACAAACAGCGTGTCTGCGTAGGTATCGAAGTCGTAGACGGTAACGATGTTCGGGTGTGCGAGATTTTGCGCGCGTGTCGCTTCGCGCTGCAGTGCCATCAGCGCCGTGGAACGATCGCGTACGTTGTCGCCCAACACTTTGATGGCCACGTACGGATTGCGGTCGCGAAACTTTTCTTTGTTACGGTCGAGCGCCTTGTACACCACGCCCATGCCGCCGGAACCGAGGCGATCGACAATCTCAAAGCGGTCGCGAATGACGGTGCCGCTACGCAGCACGCCGGCCTGCGCGCTGTCGCCCAGACTGATTTGCGGTCCGCTGGAGTTCGATCCGCTGGTCGCAACGCCAACCGTGGCCGTCGGAGCCGCGGCATTCATTGTCGCGGTCGCGGCAGCAGCGGTCACTGTCGCCGTCTCGGATGGTGAGCGCGCGGTCACCGTCTGGGCCGAATTTATATCTTCGGCGCCAGCGCGATTACCGGATCCAGGGCTGGACCCGGGCAACAAATCGGTTGTGTCGTCAGAACTTGCGTCCATGAGAATACGCGCGTCACCCTTCCCGCTCAGAAAGCGGGAATCGTACCGAACATCGGCTCATACTCCAAGAAAAAATGCCCGGTCCGTCAGGATGATGACATTTGCCACTACAACAGTTGGACGGCCCGACCCTGGCCAGAATTCAGCGAGTCAGTCACTCACAGCACGGGTGGAATGAGCAATCTCTACGCATCGCGATGCGTCGACCGAGCATCGTATTTTCGAGATTGCTTATTTTCCGAGACCGACGCACCGATGGGCCGCACTTTTAGCCACCAAATCCGATTACGTAGGTCGGCGTTGGTGCATTTGTCGTGCTGCCATTGCCCAATTCGCCCTCGGCGTTTTCACCCCAGCATTGAATTGCACCGGAACGGTTCAACGCACAGGTATGTGATCCACGCGCGGTGACGGAAAAGACATCGGGCCCAAGATTTACAACTGGCAACGGCGTCAGTGATCCAAGGGATCCCGTTCCCAGCTGGCCATTGCCATTGGCACCCCAGCAGCGTGCACTGCCGTCGCTCAATGCAGCACAGGTGTGATCGCCGCCCGCTGCCACCGCGATCGCCGGCACTGTCAGTCCGACGACCGACTGCGGACTGGTGAAGGATGTGGTGTTACCCGTGCCGAGTTGGCCGTTTCCGTTGTAGCCCCAGCAACGGATTCCACCGTCAGTGATTACCGCACACGTATGCGATCCGCGGGCGACCATTTCCGAAACGCCAAACGTCAGACCGGACACCGTGACCGGCGTTGTGGAATCCACGGCCGTTCCGTTCCCCAGTTGCCCGTCATAGTTGGCGCCCCAACATTTCATTTCGCCTTGCCACGTCGTGGCGCAGGTGTGGCGATAACCGCCGGCCAGCGCGGAAATGCCGAAACCAAGATTCGTGACATTGACCGGCACATTGGACGATGCAACACCGCCATTGCCAAGTTGCCCGTACTGATTGTTGCCCCAGCACTTCACGGCTCCAACGCGATTCAACGCACACGTGTGATCTCCGCCAGCCGTAATTGCGATCACATTTGAATTGAGTCCGGAAACGGCGACCGGGATCAGCGAATCTGTGTTGCTACCATTACCAAGCTGACCATCCTTGTTTCCGCCCCAGCAAATCACGCCGCCGTAGGAGGTCAAGGCGCAGGAATGGCTGTCGCCGGAGGCGACTTGCAAAATGGTGAACTGGCCTCGGCCAGAAATACTGACCGCAACAGGAACCGACGAATTGGTTGTGGTGTTGTTCCCGAGCTGGCCGCTTGCGTTTGCTCCCCAGCAATTGACGCCACCGACCAAAGTCGTCGCACACGTGTGATCCAGTCCGGCAGAAGTCGAGGGAGCGGATCGAGAGTAAACATCGAGGATTCCCTGCTCAGGCGCACCGCGAACGAAATTCGCAATTGAGACATCTGCACCAATGCCAATTCCGACGGAACCGCTGTAGTTATTTCCCCAACAATATGCCGGGCCGCCTTTGGTCGTTGCGCACGTGGTGTTGTAACCAACAGCCACACCGGTAACAGAAGTGAGTTCAAGGACGCCGGTCGGCACGTTGGCATTGACCAACGATCCATTTCCAAGTTGGCCGTAGTCATTGTTACCCCAACAGACCACGGTACCCGTGTTCGTTGTAGAGCACGTGCTATATCCACCGGCGAATACGGATGCGGCGTTGGTCAGGCCACTCACGGGCACCGGCAGATTGGCAGTAGTGTTGGTTCCATCACCAAGGCTGCCGTATCCGTTATAGCCCCAACATTGCACCGCACCCGTATTGACACGCGCACAACTGTGGTAGCTTCCCGTTGCGATCGCGGTAATGTTTGAAAGTTTAACGGCCGTGGGATTAAGGGCGTTCGTACCAACTCCGGAATTGCCTTTGCCGATTTGACCGTAGAAGTTGTCACCCCAGCAATAAACTCCGCCGACAGTTGTCAATGCACAGGTATGCGATCCTCTCAAGCTGAGTGAAGTGACCGCAGGCACGCTAGTCAGGGAATAGGGAGTGTTGCTACTTGTCGTTCCTCCATTTCCAAGTTGGCCACTCGAATTGAGGCCCCAACACGAAACAACGCCGCCAGTGGATATTGCGCACGTATGATTGTTACCGGCTTCCACCGCAGTGAACAAGGCACCCGATGGATTGGAAATTTTTACCGGAACGTTCGAATTGGTATTGGTTCCGTTTCCAAGTTGGCCGTTGCCATTGTATCCCCAGCACCAGATCTCGCTGGCCGATGTTCGTGCACAGGTATGATAAGAGCCCGCTGAAACTTGCGTTACACCGCTGATGCCCTTGACGACCACGGGACTGTCCGTTGAGACGTTGTCGCCAGTTCCAAGCTGACCATAATAGTTATAACCCCAACAGCTCACCAATCCGGCGCTCGATATCGAACACGCGTGGGGTGAATAATTGTTTCCGGCCGTAACGCGCGCCGTATTTGCCGAGTTAGGTAACGCAACTGGAATTGAAAAGAATCCTGTACCACCATTGCCCACGGCGCCGGAGCCGTTGTAACCCCAGCACTGGATGGCGCCAGATTTTGTGACCACGCACGCCTGTCCACCTCCCACTTGAACATCATTGGCGCCGACGACGTTTTTGACGGTTACCGGCTTGACGGAATCTACGGTCGTCTCATCGCCTAGCTGACTGTTGGAGTTACTCCCCCAGCACAAGGTTGCGTTGGAATTTGTCACCACACAGGTCGCACCGTACTCGGTTCCCTCGCCGTCATAACCTCCCCCCGCACTGAGTGCCACAACAGGTTCGGCTAAAGATTTGACCGGAATTGGAACATTGGAGTCGCTGACGGTTTCATCACCCAACTGCCCATAGAAATTGTCGCCCCAGCAGGATACTGCGCCGGACTTCGACAATGCGCAGGTGTGAGTGATTCCCACGGAAACCTTTATCGCGTCAGAAATGTTACTGACAGCAACCGGAATCGGGGAGTCTACGTTGTCGCCATTCCCAAGCTGTCCGATCCCGTTTTCGCCCCAACAGGCGATCGTTCCGTCATTCTTTACGACGCACGTAGTGTTTCCGTCGGCGGAAATCGCGACGCCGCCCGTGAGATTCACAACATCCACCGGAGTACCGGAAGTGGAAACCGTACCATTGTCACCCAATTGGCCGTAGACGTTGCTACCCCAGCATTTCACTGTACCCGATGCCAGCAAGGCGCAGGTGTGATCGAATCCGGCAGCAACCGAGGTGATGTTGCTGAGTCCTGCAACATTGACAGGCGTGCTGGACGAAGTTGACGTTCCGTCACCCAACTGCCCTAACGTATTTTCACCCCAGCAATACACCGTACCCTTGGGTAGAACAGCGCAATTGTGGTTATATCCCGCCGCTAGGTTTAAGACATTGGCGAGGTTCATTCGGACGGGCAGCGCAGAATCCGCCCCGGGTAATGCTTGTCCGTCGCCGAGCTGTCCGTAGTAATTGTCGCCCCAGCAACTCACTTCACCTGCAGCGGAAAGCGCACACGTATGCGAATCACCAGTGACCACTTTCGGCGTGACTGGCGAAAGCGCGCTCGCGCACTTGATCGTAATGTTCGTGACATCGACTCCCGCAACGGTCCCGCTTCCGCCTGCAACGGTACAATTCCTAGATGGCGCGGATGGTTGTTGCAGCGTCACTACGTTGTAGGTTTTTCCTTCCTCAATGTCGGTCAGAAACTTGAAGGATCCGTCGGCGTTGATCGTCAGATTTTCAGAACCGTTGTTTTGTATCACCAGCGTTCCTGTGCCGATGCCAGTCACCGTGCCACCGATACTGTGTTTGATGATCGGCGGCGGGCCGACCTGAAATACGCTGATGTGAAGATCCTGGGTTACTTCTTCAAAACCGTCCGTGATCGCGACCTGGACCTCGTAAATGTTGTTTTTGTCACTGTCCTGCGGATCGAAATAACTGGGCGGTGTTACGAACGCAAGATCACCGGTCGTCGTATTGATCGTGAACAAAGCCTGATCGACGCCACCGCTGATTCGATAGGTGACAGGTTGATCCGACTTGGCGTTGGTCGGAACCGTCACTACAAACGAAATGTTTTCGGCAACAGCAACTGCATTTGGGTCGAACGTTCCGGATGTTGCCACGCCCAATGGCTCAAGCGGATCTAGCGCGAGAGTTACTCCGGCCTTGCCGCCCGGTCGCAAAGGCGGAACTTGAGTCTCACCCTCAAAGCGGTTGTCGCCATTCTTGTCACGCGCTGCGCCGCGCACGACCAATGCAACACCAACGGGAACCTTGAATTTCATTTGCCCGCCGCTAATCGGAATGATCCCGCTACCAATGAGGTTTTCGCTCTCATCCAACACAGCAACCGCGATGGATTCGATATAAGTCGGCGCCACCGCTAGCGCAGCGCGTGCTGCAATGGCGGGCTGAAGCGACGGAATCGCCACGATCAATTGAGGTGTGTCGGGGGATGACGTGTCATAGGGGTTGTCGCAAGACGCGAGGAAAAACGCGAGGACAACTGCAAACCATCGACCAAACACTGCTATTCCATTCATACTTTAGACTCCTCGACCCAAAGTGCCGGTTCAATTTTTACTGGCATCCTGACGAACATTAAAACCCGGATATCGCCGCGGCCCGGCTTCTTCAGTTTGCAAACGCCCGTCCACTGAAAACGAATTAGCGGCTGAAAGAGCCGAAACGGCAGCAATCGCGCCAAAGCACAGAACACTTAGGGCACTGCCCCAATGCCTGCGAAACCGCAGGATCTGACCCGCCCCGCCGCGGAATTATACGCGCTATTGGAAGCGGGCAGTCGTTGCAATTTCCCCGGGGGTGCTCTGCGTGGGCGCCGAATTGTTCAGCTTAAGATCCCCTTTTGCGCCAATGGAATACTGACTGATTGATGCGCCCTTGACTTCGACGACATAGAGCCCGGCGCCCGCTGCATCAACCGCGATGTAACCCGGGGTCGGCGGAGTTCCATAGGGCCCACCGTTCGGTGCCAAAAGGCCATCACTCTCGACGTAGCTATACGGGAGAATGCGATCCACACCTTG
Organism: Proteobacteria bacterium UBA6921; assembly: GCA_002450895.1. Taxonomy (GTDB): domain Bacteria; phylum Pseudomonadota; class Gammaproteobacteria; order SG8-11; family SG8-11; genus UBA6921. The sequence goes on along the minus strand of DKAR01000203.1, from coordinate 7,749 downwards.
CGCGAGAACGTATACGAAGTTCTTGAACGGATGAACGGCAACGACCAGCGGCCCACCGGCCGCTTCCACCAAGCTGGGCTTCAACGGCACAAGCCCTCCGCTCGCGTTGATCGTGAATTGCGAGACTGACTGACCGTTGTAATTCGCTACGTAGACGTATCTTCCCGATGGATCAATGGTGATCGATTGGGGATCCACTCCGGTAGAAACGGTATCAAGCGCGCCTGCAACGTCGAGCCGTTTTACCAGCTTTCCGTCGCTGCCAATCGAATACTGCGTGATGAACCCTGAAGTTTTTCCATCCTGATAGGAATGCACTACGTATGCGAACCGTCCCGATGGATCGATCGCCAAATCTTTGGACGTAATGAACTCAAATCCATTGGCGACGAAACTGTTGGAACTCAGCAGCCCGTCGGTACCAATCAAATACTGCGAAACAATATTGGACGACAAGAGCACGTAGGCGAACCGGCCCGAAGGATCTGCGACCACGCGCTCCGGAGTTAAGCCATCCATCGGGACATTGGACACCTCAGCGGCTAAACCGCCGTCCGCTCCAATCCGGAACTGGGTAACGATTCCCAATCCACCCGCACTGAGCGAGTTTGCAACGTAGGCAACGTTTCCGGTCGGCTCGATCGCTATCGATCGCGGCAAGGTGGCCAACGGCGAAGCGGGCACCGACGGTGTCGACAGGTTTGTGATAGCCCCCGCAATGCTGTATTGCGATATCGAGTTTGATCCGTAGTTTACGACGTACGCAGAATTGCCGACGGCCTTCAAGGGCGCCGTTCCCGGCGTGATCGCAATCGCAAACGCCTGCGAACGACCTCGAACCAGGGAAGGACTGTTGTCGATGAACGCCCCCGATGCATCGATCGTGTACTGCCGGATGTCGGAGTTCGCCGTATCTGCAACGTACGCGAATTTACCGGACGGATCGATTGCGAAAGTAAAGGCGCTGATTGGACCGCTCGCGACACTCGCGTACGAAATTTCACCTTCCTTCCCAATCGAGTACTGCAAGACAAACCCTGCCGTCGTACAACCCTCGATGGTACCGCACGACGTGTTGCTTGAAGACAGGTATAGGGATTTACCGTTCGGGTCTGCCGCCAACGCCACCGGTTTCGTTCCGGCGGCGAAGTTTGAAGTATCCGCGGCACAGATGAGGCCGGCGGCTCCCGAATACAACGAGCAGATGATCTTGTTTAAATCCCCTTTCGCGCCAATCGCGTATGCGGAGATACTCTGCCCTGTCGTATTTGAAACATAGGCAAATCTGCCGTAGGCATCGATCGCGATGTCCTCTGGACCCTGCCCCGAACTTAGCGGTGCTGCGATTATCGAAAGCGCACCCGTCGAGAGAATCCGGAACGGCGTCACCGTGTCGCTATTCTGATTGACGACATACATGAAACGACCGTCGGGATCGATCGCGCCGCGACGCGCCAATAGTCCCTCTGTTGCAACTACGCCGAGAGCGCTCAAATACCCTTTGGTATTGATCGCATACGACAAGACTTTGCCGTTGCTTTTTGCGTCGTTTGTCAGGACATAGACAAAGCGGCCGCTGGGGTCAGCGATGACTTCAAGGGGAGCGACATCGGCGGTGGATGTCGAGGTAATCAGTTGCAGCGATCCATCGGCGAGGATGTTATAGGACGCCACGACCGTCGCGACCGGATTCGAAACGTAGGATGCCACGTACGCATGTTTTCCATCCGGTGTCACCGCAACGGAAAGCGGGATTGACTCAGCGGGTACTGCGGGCTGCCTGTGAATCAGCTGCGATCGCCCATTGGTCGCAGACAAGGCGTAGGTCAATATACTTCGATCGCCGGCGTTCACGACAAACGAGAAACGCGGAATGTTCGATACGATGCAATCCACGTTCACGTTTGTCACCGGTCCGGTTGTGACCGTGCCGCTGCCATTGACGACTGTGCAGGTCTGGCCGAGCGCCTTTTTCGTCAGCTGGACATCATAGGTTGTGCCGCTCAGCTGGTCGCTTGAAAAGCGGTAGATTCCATTCGTGTTGATTACAAAACTCTGCGTGCCGTTTTTGGTCAGCGTGAAACTCGTTCCCGGCTGCAAACCGGTCACCGTACCGCCGATGGAAAACACGTCCGTGGTACATGTCACGGAGATGCCGCCAACGTTTGTATTGCCAACCGTGCCGCTGCCACTGGCGCTGACGACGCAGGTCTGCGAAGGACCCGTCGGCTGAGTGCCGACATTGATGTTGAAATTCACACCACTCGGCACGGAGATACTGAAAGCATTTACCGTGTCGAGTGTGATCTGCGTGGCCCCATCCCGCAGGACAAACCCGGTTCCGGAAAGTCCGCTCACACTTCCGCTGACCGTGTAGACATTCGTTGTGCATGTGACATTCACCGTCACCGCCGTATTGGAAATGGTGCCGCCGGCGGGTGCCTGAACGTTGCAGGTTTGAGCCGGATTGGTCGGCTGCGTGAGCACCGTCACGTTGTAGGGTGCACCACTCGCCACCTGTGCGCTAAACGCTACAACACCATTCGTGTTAATTGTGAGATTGTTGCCGCCGTTGTTCTGCAGCACGAGACTGCTGCCCACGCCACCGCCCGCGCTGAGCGGATTCATGCCGGTCACGTTGACGCTGACGGTGTATGTGTTCGTCGCGCAGGTCACCAGTACGTTTGAAATGTCGGCCGATGTGACCGTGCCAGTGGGGTTCGTGACAACACAGGTCTGCGTCGGGCCAGTGGGCTGCGTTCCAACATTAAAGTTGTACGACGTCCCGCTGGGCAAAGAAACGCTGAACGTATTGCCGGACAATGCCACCGGCGTCGTACCATTGCGCAGAACAAAACCGGTTCCCAGTAATCCACTCACGGTTCCACTGACCGCGAAGTTCGCGGTGACACAATTGATCTGCACGTTCGTAACGTTTCCACCGCCCACGGTGCCGGAGCCGTTGACGACCGCGCAGTTCTGCGTCGGACTCGTGGGCTGCGTCAGCACAGACACGGTGTAACTCGATCCGCTCTGAACCAGTGTTGAAAATCCGAAGGTCGAAGCGCCGGTGGAAATACCGAGATTGTTTGCTCCGTTGAGTTGAAGCACCAGACCCGTACCCGACAGGCCGCTGACGCTGCCGCTGATCGTGAACGAGGACGTCGTACAGTTGATCTGAACCGTCGTGACGTTGGCGTCCCCGACCTTGCCACTTCCGCCCACAACGTTGCACACCTGTGTTTTGTTGGTGGGATGGGTTGCAACCGTTACGGAGTAGTTACCGCCGCTCGGAATCTTGTTAGTGAAGGTAAACGAGCCGTTAGCACTGATGGCCAACGCGTTGCCACCATTGTTGTTCAGCACCAGGCCGCTTCCGTCCAACCCGGTGACAGTGCCGCCGACGCTGAACGACACCGTGCTGCACGCGACCGAGATATTGGTGACATGCGCACCGGCCACGGTGCCACTGCCGTTCGTCACTATGCAGTCCTGCGTTGGCGAGGCCGGCTGCGTCAGCACACTAACGTTGTACGCCGCATTGCTGGCGACTTTGCTGCCGAACACAAAATCACCATTTGCGCCGACCGTCAGCGTGTCGCCATTTAAGCTGTTTCGCAGGACGACGCTGGTGCCCGCGGCAAGTCCGCTGACGGTTCCACCAAGGGTGAACTGGTCGGTCGTACAGGACACGACAACACTGTTGACCGGAGCATCGACAATCGTTCCGGAACCAGAGGTCACCACGCAGGTCTGCGACGGACTCGACGGCTGCGCCGAAACGGTCACGTTGTAGCCCGCTCCGCTGGCCAGCGCCTGCGCAAAAGTGAATTGGCCATCCGCGCTGACCGCCAGCGTCTGTCCGTTCGTCTGCAATTGCAGTCCGCTGCCGAGCAGCCCCGTGACCGTTCCACCCAGCGTGTAAGAGTTGACCGAACACGTCACGGTAATGCCCATCACGTTGGCATTGGTTACGGTACCCGTTCCATTGGCACTGACGGAGCAGGTTTGCGGCGGATTGGTCGGTTGCGCTCCGACCGTGATGGCGTAGCTGCTGCCACTCGCCAGCGTCAGCGAAAACGCATTGCCGGTAAGAGCAATCGCCGTTGAATTGTTCTGCAAGGCAAGACCGCTGCCGGTCAAGCCCACGACTGTTCCGCTGACGGTGTATTTATTGGTAACGCAATTCACGGCCACGTTGCTAATGTCAGCCGCGCCCACGGTGCCGGCGCCGTTCACCACAGCGCACGTCTGTGCAGGTCCACTCGGCTGTGTACCAACAGCAATCGAGTAGTTGGTTCCGCTGGGCAAAATGACCGAGAAGGTGTTGCCACTAAGTGCAATCGGCGCGCTATTGTTATTCAGCGCAAGTCCGGCGCCCTCCAATCCGTTAATGGTGCCGCTCACGCTGTAGCTATTTGTCGAACACTTGATGGAAACATCGGTCACGTTCCCCGATGCGACGATGCCGTTGCCTCCCGTGATTGTGCAGGTCTGGCTGGGCGAGGCGGGATGTGTGAACACGGTGATGCTGTACGGCTTGCCGCTATCCACTGCAGTCGCGAATTTGAAGCTTCCATCGGCACCGACGCTGAGATTATCGCCTGCGTTGTTCTGCAAAACGAAACCGGTTCCGACAAGACCGGACACGGTGCCGCCAATGGTGTATTTGTTCGTGGTGCAGCTGACTGCAACGGAAGTAATGTTTGCATTGACAACAGTGCCGGAAGCTCCTGTCGTGACATTACAGGTTTGAGTCGGGTTGCCAGGATTGGTAAGAACCGTTACCGCATACGGCTTTCCGCTGGCCACTTTCGTGTTGAAGCTGAATGCGCCGTTGGCGCCAATCGTCAGGTCGTCGCCGCCGTTGTTGCGCAGGACAAGTCCGGTTCCCGATAGACCACTGATCGTTCCTCCGACAGTGTAGGAATTGACGCTGCAGTTCACCGCTACAGTGTCGACATTGACGCCGCCGACCAAACCCGAACCCTGAGTGACGACGCATGTTTGCGCCGGACCGCTCGGTTGAGTAAACACAGTAACGCCGTACGCTCCTCCGCTACTTATGGAAGTGCTGAACGTAAACACGCCGTTGGCGCTGACCGTAATGTTGTCGCCGCCGTTGTTTTGCAGCACCACACTTCCACCGCTCAGCCCCGTAACCGAACCGCCAATCTTGTACGCGTTGGTGACGCAGCTGACCGCAATGTTGGTAACGTTGTCTCCACCCACCGTCCCGCTGCCATTGTTCAAGGCGCAGGTTTGAGACTTGCTCGTTGGTTGTGTTGCGACGCTGATTTGATACTGGCTGCCGCTAAGCGCCGGGGTCGGGAACGCGAAAGCACCATTCCCACTGATCGGAAGGTTGTTGCCGTTGCTGTCTTGCAGCACCAGACCGCTGCCCGCGAGTCCCGCAATTGTGCCGCCCAATGTGTAGCTGTTCGTTGAGCAAGTCACCGCAACGTTTGTGACATTTGCTCCGGTGCCGGTTCCCGTTCCGTCGGTCACCTTGCAGGTTTGTGACGGACTGCTCGGCGCGGCCGCAACAGCGACCAGATAACCCGACCCGGTCGCGATGTCGCTCGCAAATGTAAACGGGCCATTGCTGTTAATTGCGAGATCGTTACTGCCATTGTTTTGCAGTACCAGACCGCTGCCGAGCAGGCCGGAAACCGTTCCACCAAGTTTCGAAGTGGGCGGCGGGCCTTTCGGCAACACGGTTATTTTTAGATCCTGGGTTGCGGACTCGAATTCATCGGTTACTTCAACTTGCACTTCATAAATGTTGTCACCGTTGCTATCCAAAGGCGCGTAGAAACTCGGCGGGTCGATAAAGCTCAACTTGCCGGACAACGTTTCGATTTTGAACAACGCTTGGTCGGCACCTCCGCTGATACGGTAGTGCACCGTTTGATCCGACTTCGCGTTGACCGGAATTACGGTCGCTTGAATGGTATTTTCATCAACGAAGATACTGTTGGGATCGAATCCACTATCTTGGGCGACGCTCAGCGGTGCCAAGGGATCCAGTGCCAGAGTTACTGCTGCCTTGCCTCCTGGCCGAAGCGGGGCGACGTCTGTTGAGCCTTCAAAGCGGTTCTCGCCATTCTTGTCACGGGCCGCGCCACGTACCTTGAGCGCTACGCCCACCGGGACTTTGAATGTCAGCTCGCCGCCGCTCACCGGGATGATGCCGGCGCCAAGAACGGCTTCATTGGTATCCAATACTGCAATGGCAATGGATTCGATGTACGCGGGCGCAACCGCCAGGGCGACGCGTTGCGCACTGGCTTTTTGCATTGCCGGAATCGCAACGGTCAGTCGCGGCGTGTCTTCCGAGGAGGTGTCGTAGGGATTGCTGCAGGCACTCAGCAACAGCGAAAACAAGATCCCAAAAAACCAAAACGAATTGCGACACACTTTCATAGACTGCTTTCCTTACTTACTTAGTAAATGTTCCTAGAACTCCAGTCTTGCGCCGAGTGCAATGGAGTTCAGTTTTAAATGTTCGTACGCCAACACTTGTTCGTAGCGGATGAACGCGCTGCGGCCGCGCGTGAACACGAAGGTCGAGCCCAGGCTGGTGCGCAGGTAGCTGTCGTCGCGGTTGTCGGTGGTGAACGAGAATTTGGTTTCGGTGGGATCGGCGGTGAAGTTGGAGGTGACTTTCTGGCCGTCGTTCTTCAATTCATGCACGTAGATGAGGCTGACTTCGGGAATGATGACCGCGGCCGTGGTGCTGAACGCGCGGGTGACCTGGCCGCCGAAGGTCCAGGTGGCGAAGTCGATGGTTTGTTTGCCGACTTTGAGGTCGAAGCCCTGGCCGTTCTTTTCGGTGAAGCCGTCGATGGTGCTGCGGCCGTACAGCAGGCTGGTGGTCAGGAGTACGGTGTGGGCACCGAAGTTGAGGGTGTAGCCGCCGTCCAGGGTGAGCGCGGTGCGCTGGGTGTCGGTGCTGCTTTTGGCGGTGGAGCTGTACGGGGTGCCGCCAATGTCGAAGTTGATCTGGCGTTTGAGGTCGTAGCTGCCGGTGTTATAGAGCAAGGTGCCTTCAAGGTAGAAGGCGCTGGTCGGATAGTAGGTGGCGAATCCGGACAGGGTGATGTTGCTGCCTTCGACGCTGCCCAGTCCCCCGCCGATGTCGCCGTCGTCTTGTTGGTAGCGTCCGGCGGCGCCCAGGAAGGCGTTGCTGCGCAGGCGGTAGTCGATTCCGCCGCTGATGCCGTTCAAGGTGGTTTTGAGTCCGGCCTGTCTGGAGGTTTCGTCCTGGTCGGCGCGGCTGCTGCCGAAGTCGAAGAAGCCGCCCCAGCGGTTGCTGAGTAAGCCGTCGGTGGTGATGCTGTCGCTGGTGGTGCCGCTGTCATTGGCGGCGGTGAGCCATTGCGTCGGGATGCGTTGGCCGTCGAAGTAGTACTCCACGGGAGCAACGCTGGTTTGCAGTGAGGCAATCTTGCGCAGCGCGTTCAGGCGCTTTTCGAAGCCGGCGAAGAATAAGGTGTCGGGGCCGCGCGAGGACAAGGTCGTTTCGGCGGTGGCGGCACGAGGTCCAAGCGCATAGTAGGCATCGGCGGTGTCGGAGATCGGGGCACCCAGGATGGCGGTGCACACCGTCAGCAGACGTTGTTGATCCGCCGTCGGCGAAGACAAGGCGCCCAGCGGACCGCAGAACGTCGAGATCGCTTCCGCCACCGACGCCTCCGGTGTGCTCGTGTCCGTCGCAAATGTAATCGCGATGTCGATCGGGACGGC
>DKAR01000048.1 GCA_002450895.1 Proteobacteria bacterium UBA6921 | reverse complement strand
CCGCACCAGAACGGTCGATGTTGGCTTTTTCGGCAATGACGATCTTCTTGTCCTTGCCCCAAAATCTGGCTTCGAACGCCGCACCGGTACCACCGAGGCCAGCGCCAGCCACCAAAATATCGATGTTGTCTTCGACAATCGTTTTGTAGCCCATTAGTAGTACACCCCTTCTTTAAGTGCCAAGCCGTTGGACTCCAGCGTATGCAAACCGCCGTCATCCATACGGATGTACTTGGGTTCATTGAACAGGAGCTGGCTATTTCGCATTTCGTTGCTCGGCGCGGGGACATCGGCCAGTTTGGGAGTTGCGCTTCCCCACGGCTTGGTCGTGATCGGCGCCAGCAGATCCATATCTTTCTTGCCATTGCGGAACTTGATGCGCCACGCAATCGTGCCCTTCTCTTCATCGCGGTGCACACGTACCGAATGACCCAGCGGAGCGAAGTCGGCATAACCGCGAACGTCAATGGCGTGGTGCGGGCAGGCTTTCACGCACGAATAGCACTCCCAGCACATGCTGGGCTCAATGTTGTAAGCACGACGAAGTGACTTGTCGATGTGCATGATGTCGGACGGGCAAATATCAACGCACTGCCCACAACCATCACAACGAGTCATATAAACGAAAGTTGGCATAGCAATCTCTCTCCGACTTAGATAATTGTGAATTTGGGGCTAGTAGTGTTTCGCGGGCTCACGTCGAATACCGTGGCCCATGTAGGGCGGATTCTTTCCCATGTAGGTCGGGATGTCCGGATATTTTTGCTGAACTGCGGGATCCGTCAGATCGTAGTCATTGGGCAAGTTTTCACGCGAACCATCGGCACGCGTCACGTGCTTCTGGAATGCGGCAGCCGGCTTGAAAAACATGTGGGCAAACTTGGACCAGTACACACCACCGAACAAAACGACACTCGATCCAACAAATAGGATCAGGAACAGCGTTGACCAGCCCGCCACGCCACTGTGCTGCGTATAGGACCAGATCAGCGCAAACGTGGCCGTTGCGAGCAACGACAGGATGAACAAATCGGCGCGCTCGAAGCGCCAGAAGGGCAGGCCTTCTGCGGAAACATCAACCCGGATAAAGAACCAGAACCAGTACCCACCCAGACAGAGCATTAATGCACCGACATGCCAAAGCATCGGCAAGATATCCGGCGCCGGCGTATCCGGGGTCGGGTAAGCAAAAATTAGCGTGGCGCTCATCGCGACGAAAATAACGAAGCCCCACATCGTCAGCAGATGGGACATTCTGCGCCGTGAATTTTGAAACTCGCCGGAGGTCAGCACTTCGACCAACAGCACTCTCGTGGCGATAGCGGCTTTTTCACCTCCGCCCACTTCACGCTTTGCGCTCTTTTTCGCTTTTTCCGCATTCAGGAAAAAGTATTTCGCGCTTTTCTTGTGCATCATGTCGAGAATCGTTCCGCCGGCGACCAGAATCGCCATCAAAACGATATACCCTTGCATGACGGCAACCGGAATTAAAGCCGAGAGTTCGGCGAAGGGATTACTCGTAAACATTCGAATTTCCTCTTTTAAATGTCGACAATTATTTTAAATACTGCCCTCACACCGCGTTCCGACAAGCGTTCCCAAGACACTCTCGGTAATCATCAAGACAAAAAGAGACCTTCATGACCCGTGGTGGCAAAACCGAAAGCTCAGCGAAGGAATCGCTTGTGACCATACTAATTTTTTTACTTCAACTTTAACTTCGTNNGTCTTCATCGAGGCCATGCCTTCGCACTTTGCACAGTGGAAAGTCCAGTCGATCTTCAGCGGCTGTGTTTCAAGCGAGCCCTTCGGAATCTGGTCGAAGATATGGTGGGCGTCGAAAGGACCGTAGTAGTCACCCACACCCGCGTGATCGCGACCCACGATCAGATGGGAGCACCCGTAGTTCTGTCGGAACAATGCGTGGAGCAATGCTTCGCGCGGTCCCGCATAGCGCATGTCGAGCGGATAGCCGGACTGCACGACCGTATTGGCGACAAAGTAGTGTTTCATCAACGCATCAATCGCCTTAACACGGACTTCGGCCGGGATATCGCCGGGTTTCAATTTACCTAACAGCGAATGAACAAGAACGCCATCGCAAATCTCGATCGCAATTTTGGCCAGATACTCGTGCGATCGATGCATCGGATTTCGGGTTTGAAACGCAGCAATCGTGCTCCATCCTTTTGACTCAAAAAGCGAACGAGTTTGGGCCGGAGTCAGATAAACATCAGAATACTTTTCGGGAAATCCACCCTCTGAAAGCACCTTCACGGGCCCAGCGAGATTCACCGCGCCTTGAGCCATGACCATGGCAACGCCCGGATGCTGAGGATCATCTGTTTTAAAAACCGTCTTACACTCGTGCTTCTTGTCGATCGAATATTTTTCCGTCACCTTCATTGTGGCGATGGATTCGCCACCACGTTCCGGATCGGTCAACGTAATCTCTTGCCCTTCCTTTATTTTGCCCGCGGTGTCCGCGTCAGTGGAGAGCGTTATCGGTATTGGCCAAAAAAGGCCGCCGCTCGTCTTCATGTCGTCGCACACGCCTTTCCAGTCGGCGCGCGACATGAAGCCATCGAGTGGAGTAAAACCGCCAATGCCCATCATGACCAAGTCGCCTACTTCGCGCGACGAGACCGGTACCTTGGTCAACGTTTCCGCGCGCTTCCGCTCCTGGCGGGCCGCTTCTCCGGTGAGTAGTAGCGGCTTCAGGCTTCCGCCGCCATGAGGACGAACCAAATTGGGCATGGTGAGCCGCCTCTTATTTGCGTCGATGGGTGATGCCCGGCGCGCCGGGCGAAGAGCCCGGCAGGCTTGCCGCGCAGGGATTAACTTAGCTTGTTCTGAATCAAAAGCAACTGCTAATTACTTGCGTTCCGATAAGAGGCACTTATTTTTAAACCCCAAAGCAGTTAATCCCTGCTCATTTTTCGATCTCTGTGACAACCCGGCACAGTTGCAGTGGCGCGTACCACACACTGATCTCACTCCAACAGTGATCTCGGCCGCCGCTGAATATATAACCAACTTGTCCGCCGGACTCGCCATCCGGAACCAATTCATCGTGCGTCATCCAGTCTACGCTCACCGGAAAAGCGGATCGAAACATGCCGAGCCACGTTTTGTGCGCACAATAGAACATGCTAGATTCTGAAGGAATGAGATTTGGCAGTTGCTGTCCAACCGCAATGCGCGGCCTCACCGACAATAGCAAAGTGACCTTGACGCTTTACGATCGGAGACCCAACCCTTGAAACAATTGCTACAGATTATTTTGTCGCTGGCATTACTTCTTGCAACCAGTGTATTCGCTGCGACCGCCGACAAGGTTCCACGGTGGGCCGCAGACTTGGAATCCGGCTGCGCCAAAAATCAGATGCCGGACTGCCTGGCCTTAGCCCTTGCCTATCTTCGCGGTACGCATAACGGAAGGAAGATCGATAAGAATTCGGCACTGGCTCGGCAATTTGGCGACCGGGCTCTCCAAACGGGCACAGCATCTTGCCAGCAAGGCAACCTCAAGCATTGCTACATGGTGGCTCTGCTCTACTTCGAAGGCGAATTCGTAACCTCGGATTTCGCCAAGAGCGTAGACTTCGCGCGAAAGTCATGCGTGGGTGGTTATAAAGAGGCCTGCGAATGGCTGAAAAATAGCGGCGTTTAGCTCAGGTACCACTGATTTGTTGGGAACGCGCCCGGTAACTACCGGGCGCAAATTCCGAGATACAAGGACTTTTTGATATCAAGCGGCCTGGTAGGCGCGCTTGGCCTCTTTTGCGGCGGCAGCTTCATCAGAGCTGTATGCCTTGCCGGACCACAACATTTGATAGGCAATTTCCTCGTTACCGTTTTCGCAAACTTCCAACACTCGAGCGAACAAGGGCTGAAAGGTATCGCTGCGATGTGATTCTTCGTGCTCGCCGAAGGACTTCCAGAAGGTCACAATCAACGCCTCTTTCCCTTTGAGCGGATTCTGCACGACCTGGCCCACGGTGCTCCCTTCGTTGGACACCTGCCCGGAATTCATGCAGACGAAACCCCCAACAAATCCCGTATCCGAGTGGTACGTCTTCACGTTCTCGCACAGCAGGGCAACGCGTTCTTCCAAATCCTCGACCGTATATTCAGGCTTCAGTAGCACGCGATTTATCGTTACTACACCATCGTGAGGAAAACCATTGATCAAGCTGCTCATAATCTACCTCCTGTCATGCATAAATATCATTATTTTCTAATGTAAGGATTTACAAATCGATGGTCAATATCCTAGTCGGCCAGTCGGAGACATATCTCCAATGAAAGTGAATCTAAAGAGGTGTAACTACTTAAGACAATTCAGGAAATGGAAGTTCAGGTTACGTACGGATCTCGCGTATTTTTATCGACCCAACGGGATTCATGGTCGGATTCTTCGTGTTTCCAGATGGGTGCATTGTCTTTTAGATAGGAGATGACCGCCCGGCACGCATCAAACGCCTCGGCACGGTGTGCGGCCCATACCCCCACGACGACGATCGAATCCATGAGCTGCAACCGGCCTACGCGATGCCAAACCTCAATATGTCCGACGGACCATCGTTGCGCGGCGTTCTGGCAAACCTTCGTTATCTCCCGCTCTGCCATTCCGGGGTAATGCTCCAATGCGAGCGATGTGATCGGGGGTGATGTTTCGTGGTCACGCACCATGCCGATGAAACTGGCGCATGCGCCGAACGATTTTCGATTTACGACTGCATGGGCGTCGGCCAGCACCGCGAAAGGGTCAAAAGCCTGGTCAGTAATCTTTACGGTTACAGACATGGCTAGAAAAGCTGGTCGCCTTCGCCGCTTCCGCCGGAGCCTGTCGCAGAATCTCCCACATCGTCAGACGTGGAACCGTCTGCGGTCGTCTTTGGAAGGCTGTCGGATCGGAACAATTCGAAAATGGCATTTCGATTATCTGCGCTCGCCAGTCGGCCGGTTTGCGGATCGATTCGAACAGACACAATTCCGGGCGGCTGATCCATCTCATGTTCCGGTCGATTTTCCAGTGCTTTTTGCATATAGCCAATCCACACGGGAAGGGCCGCCCGCGCGCCGGATTCGCCATCACCCAGCGGCTGTGAATTGTCAAAACCCAACCACGCGACCGTCACAACATCGGCATTAAAGCCAGCGAACCAGGTATCGCGCTGATCATTTGTCGTACCCGTCTTACCGGCCAAATCATTTCGACCAAGTTGCATCGCGCGCCGCCCTGTTCCACGGCGAATCACATCTTTCATCATGGAGACAGTGAGAAAAATGTTTTGAGCTGAAACAGAACGGGGCGCGAGCTTGTTTGGACGGGCCGCCTGAATCGACATCGGCGCTCCACCGGAAACGGTTCCCATAGCAGTTCCTTCGGCATTTTCGGGAACTTCGCACTCTGCACAAACAACGTCCGGCTCGGCCTCGTAAACCGTATTGCCAGTGTCATCTGTAATCTTCTGAACCAGATAGGGACGAACCTTGAATCCACCATTCGCCAACACGGAATAACCGGCAACAAGCTCCATTGGGGTTACCGTTCCGCTTCCGAGGGCCAGCGACAGATTTCGCGGCAAATGATCTCCGGTAAAACCGAACTTGGCGACATGTCGCAGCGCCGTATCGACGCCGATCGCCTGCAGAACACGAATCGAAATCAGATTGCGCGAATTAACCAACCCTTCCCGAAGACGTGTCGGGCCGTAAAACTTTCCGGAATAGTTTTCCGGGCGCCACGTGGACTCGAGTCCCGGATCATCGAAGACCACGGGCGCATCATTTACCAAGGTGGCCGTCGTAAAACCGTTATCCAGGGCCGCTGAATAAATAAACGGCTTGAAACTGGATCCTGGCTGGCGCTCCGCCTGAACAGCCCGATTGAATTTGCTGCGGAAAAAGTCAAAACCGCCCACGACCGACTGGATCGCCCCATTTTGCGGCGAAACCGAGATGATTGCGCCTTCGATGGCGGGCAACTGCTCCATACGCCACACCCCTGGAGCAGTTTGCCGAACACGAATAATATCGCCGGCCCGTACGATCTCCCCTGCCGTTACCGGCGCCGGACCTAACGCATTTTCTGACACGAATGGGCGCGCCCATGACAACCCGGTCCAAGGAATGTCGACTTTGCGGTTTTCTCCGAGATATACCGTCGCAACTTGATCCTTGGCAGCCAGAACGAGAGCCGGAAACAGGCCGCCGACTGTCGAATAATCCTTTAGGGCCCCCTCCCAATCCGCCATTGCTGCGGTCGGCGGGAGATTTACGTGCGCCTCCGCGCCGCGATAACCGTGGCGCTCATCGTATTCGATGATTCCGTTGCGCATCACTTCTGTCGCGACAGGCTGGAGCCGGCTGTCGATCGTCGTATAGACGTTGTACCCCTCGGTGTACGCGTCGTTTCCAAACTTTTCGACCGCAAAAGCGCGCGCCATTTCCGCCGCATAGGGTGCGTCAATTTCCTGCGTTATTTGATGGAGCTTCGCGGTATTCGGAACCTTGACCGCCTCCTGGAATGTCTTCTCGTCGATATATTCGAGTTCGCGAAGCCGGCGGAGAACATAGTTTCGCCGGGTGACAGCACGCTCCGGGTTTACGATCGGATTGAAGGTTGACGGCGCCTTCGGTAAGCCCGCGATCATCGCGATCTGATCCAGGGTCAGTTCGCTGAGCTCAACGCCGTAGTAGACACGTGCGGCCGCGGCAACACCGTAGGCTCGGTTGCCCAGGTAAATTTTGTTTAAATAAAGCTCTAGTATTTCGTTCTTGGTCAGTTCACGTTCAATTTTTAGCGAGAGAAGAATTTCGCTTATTTTTCGCCCATACGTGCGCTCGCTGGACAAGAAGAAATTGCGCGCAACCTGCATCGTGATCGTACTTCCGCCCTGCGCTTTCTCGCCGGTGCTCACCACAACATAGGCAGCCCGCAATAGTCCTTGGTAATCGACGCCCGGGTGCTCGTAGAACCGGTCGTCTTCAGCCGCAAGAACGGCTTTAACCATCAAGTCGGGAACATTCTCGATATGTATAGGCAGCCGTTTTTTTTCACCGAATTCCGCCACCAGCCGTCCATCACTGGAAAAAACGCGGAGCGGCACCTGGAAGCGGACGTCACGCAGACTGTCTGTCGACGGCAAATCCGGCGCAATCAGCAAATATAGAATCCCAAGACCGACGAATCCGACCAAAACTCCAGACAGGACAACAATGGCCGTTATTTTCTTCCAACCAAGCGATTTCAGTTTTTTAATTTTTTCGAGCATGTTTTGCATGTGCGCTCAGAGGGTGCGAAGTGCGTCGCAATTTGCGAGTTGGGATTGGCGGGCGAGCCCGCCGAATGATACTCGACGCTGGCCCATCTTGGAGTCTTTTTTGATCTATAGTTACCTGAGTCTAAGACTTATCAAGTTTATCGCAAGCATGCCGATGATTATGTGCGCCGCGTCATTAGAGCGACGCCGTACATAGACAACGGAAGGACTTTTCGAGTGCGATTACCGCAACTGTTCAAGTCAAACAAGACACCGACTCTCGGGTTAGACATTAGTTCCAGCGCAGTTAAGCTTCTCGAGCTCAGTCAATCTGGCGTCAACTACCGTGTGGAGTGCTACGGCGTTGAGCCATTACCGCCCAATGCGGTCGTCGAAAAGACGATTACCGACGTTGATGCCGTCGGTGAATGCATACGACGCGTAGTGAAGCGGGCCGGGGCACGCTCCAAGTTTGCAGCGGCCGCCGTTCCCAGCTCGGCCGTCATTACCAAGGTCATCGCCCTGCCCGCCAATCTTTCCAACGACGACATCGGCGAACAGATCGAAGCGGAAGCCGGCCAACATATTCCGTATGCGCTCGAGGAAGTCAATCTGGACTACGAGGTTCTCGGCCCGACCGAAGACAACCCGGATACGGTCGACGTCCTTATTGCCGCGTCGCGAAGCGAAAACGTCGACGTGCGCGTCGCTGCCATTCAGGCGGGCGGATTGACGCCGCGCATCATCGACGTCGAATCATACTCCCTGGAAAACGCGTATTCGCTGGTCGCCCATCAAACACCCGACGAAGGCGTCAATCGAACGATCGCCATCGTCGACGTCGGCGCGACGATGACCACGCTGAACATCCTGCACAACCGCAAGATTATCTATACGCGTGACCAGGTCTTTGGCGGCAAGCAGCTGACGGAAGAAATTCAGCGCCGCTATGGCCTGTCATTCGAAGAAGCCGGAATGGCAAAGCGTCAGGGCGGACTCCCCGACAACTATGTGCCCGAAGTGCTCGATCCATTCAAGGAAGCCATGGCACAGCAAGTCAGCCGTTCACTGCAACTGTTCTTTTCGTCCAGCGACTACAACTCGGTCGATCACATCATCCTCGCCGGCGGAAGTGCTTCCATTCCCGGCGTCGACGAAATGATTTACGAAAAAGTCGGGACGGCAACTTCGATCGCAAATCCATTTGCCAATATGTCGATGGCCAGCCGCGTAAAAGCGCAGGCTCTTGCCAACGACGCGCCAGCGCTGATGATCGCGTGTGGACTTGCGCTAAGGAGCTTCGACTAATGGCACGCATAAATCTACTCCCCTGGCGTGAAGTCCTTGCCAAGGAAAAGAAGCGCCAGTTCCTGATGATCGCAGGCTTGAGCGTCGTGCTCGCGGTGTCGGCGCTGGCGTTCGTACACATCAATATCAGCCAGCGGATTTCCGACCAGATTGGCCGAAACAAGTTTCTCGATACAAAGATCGAGGAAGTGGATCGCCAGATCAAGGAAATCCAGTCTCTGGAAGCCGACAAGCAAAACCTGCTCGCGCGCATGAAGATCATTCAAACGCTGCAGTCGAGCCGCCCGGAAATCGTGCACCTGTTCCAGGAAGTGGCGCAGACCATGCCGGAAGGCGTCTACCTGACTCAATTAAACGTCACCAGCAAGCTCATCAAGGTTGAAGGCGTCGCGGAATCCAATGCCAACGTCTCCGCATTGATGCGCAACATTGACAGTACGACCCGCATGACCCTGCCGTTGCTCGACGTCATCGATTCGAGCAAAAGCGATTACCCGGGCATGAGCTGGTTCGCGATGCGGGTGACCCCGAACCATCCTGGCAGCGAGCCCGAACCGGAAGCGCCCGTGGAAGAAAAGCCCGCGGCAGGAAAACCGGCGGGTAAAGCGCCCGCGAATGCCAAAGCTGCGCCTGCAGCCCCGGCGAAGGAGGCGAAAAAATGAGCTTCGCCGATGATCTCAAGCGCCTTGACCCGAACAACATCGGCAATTGGCCGGTGGTGTTCAAAGCCATTGCCGTCGGTTTGATCGTGGCGGCGGTACTGGGTGGCGGCATCTATTTCGACACGTTGGACCAGTTGAAATCGCTGCACAAGGAAGAAGACAAAGAAGTATCCCTGAAAAAGACATTTGAGGAAAAACAGTCACGAGCCGTTAATTTGAATGCGTACAAGAAACAAATGGAAGAGATGCAGAAAGTGTTCGGCGAAATGCTGCGCCAATTGCCTTCCAAGACCGAAGTCGCCGCCTTGCTTGTCGACATCTCGCAGGTCGGTGTATCTGCCGGGCTCGATTTCGAACTCTTCAAACCCGAACCCGAGATACCAGTGGAGTTTTATGCCGAGCTGCCGATTAAGATCCGCGTCAACGGAAACTATCACCAGTTCGGAAACTTCGTGAGCGGCGTTGCAGCGCTGCCGCGAATCGTGACGCTTCACGACTTTGTAATAACTCAGGCCAAGGATGCGAAAACGAAAGACAAGCGCAAGGGTCCTTTAGTCATGGAAGCAACGGCAAAAACATACCGCTATTTGGACGAAGACGAAATCGCCAAAGAAGTGTCCAGGAAGAAGGAATTGGAGAAGGACGCGAAAAAGAAGAAAAAGAAATAACCCGCGGCCCGACGAGTCATGACCATGATCAATGCCTATACAAAACCGACTTCACTTAACCGCTACGCGCAACGGGCGCTTGTCGCCGTTGCCTTTGCGCTGCTCTCTGCTTGCGGTGGTGACAAGTTCGCCGATCTCAACAAATACGTCGCCGAAGTCCAGGCACGACCGGGCTCACCGATCGCCCCGCTGCCGGAACTGAAAGTATACGAGCGATACACCTACAACGGCGAGAGCATGCGGGACCCGTTCAAGCCGGCGGCAAAGCCGGAAGCCCCCGTTGCCGCGAAAGGAAAATCGAAGAGCAAGCTTCGACCCAACGTGGAAAGAAATCGCGAGGCACTGGAACAGTACGCGCTCGACACGCTGAAGCTGGTCGGCAGCCTCAACAAGGACAAGGAAAAGTGGGCCATCGTCAAGACGAGCGATGGATTGATCTATCGCGTCAAGGTGGGCAATCACATCGGGAAGAACTTTGGAGAAATCACTCGCATCACCGACAAGAGCGTCGACATCACGGAAGTTGTCTCCGACGGCTTGGGCGGATGGGTGGAACGAAAAGCAACTTTGAAAATCAGCAATTGATCCCATAGGGGTAAGCAATGTCTGACAGGAAAAATATGATTCACCCTCAACGGTCGATGCGCGGCAAGTCCGTCGCTCGAGTTACATTCTGGTCGATGCTGATGCTATGTCTGGCCTACACCGGCGCGTTTGCGGCGGAACCGGTCACGCTTGAGTTCATTAACTTCACGTCGCAATCAGACGACGCAGTCGAGATTCACATGAGCTTCAAGGGCGAACCCCCCGCGCCCATCAGTTCAACGCAAGGTAATCCGCCGCAGATCGTTCTCGATTTCACTGATGCGCGCAACAACCTGCCGTGGAGCCTGCCGCTGCCCATTGAAAAGGGTGAAGCGGAAACCGTGAGCGCAACAGAACAAGACGGCCGCACGCGCGTGATCGTCAATCTCCGCAAGATGGTGCAGTTCTCAACGCGTTCGCAAGGCAATAGCGTCTACCTCACCCTCGAAACCGGCGGCCCACAATCCGAAGTGACCCCGGACTCCACGGTGGCCGCCGTTGAAGCCGAACGCGGTCAAGCGCCGTCTCCAGCCGCGGTTCCTCCGCCCGCGCCCGCTGCGACACCGGCTCCGGCACCGGCACCGGCCCCTGCCGCAAAACCTGCCGCTCCCGCGCCTGCGGCTGCGGCACCCGCTGCACCGGCTCCAGCGCCCGCAGCTCCAGCCCCTGCAGTGAAAGCGGCGACCGGCAATATCGAACTCGAAGACATCAACGTAATTGCGCTTCCCGGCGACCGTCCACAGATGACGCTGCGCTTTACCAAGGCACCGCCCAAGCCGGCTGCATTCACGATCGATGACCCGGCACGTATCGCGCTGGATTTTCCCGGCACCACCAGCAAGCTGCCCTGGAAGAACAAGAACGTGAATGTGGGCTTGGCGAACAATATTTCCGTAGTTGAAGTGGCCGGTCGCACACGTGTCGTGCTGCACCTGCTGAAATTGGTGCCCTACGAAGCCAAGGTCGAGGGGAACACCGTCGTGCTGACGGTCAAGTCGGACCTCGCACAGGCCACCAAGGCCCCGCTTGCCGGTCCATCGACGGTTGACAGCAATGCCACCGCGATCAGCAACATCGATTTCCGCCGCGGCGATAACGGCGCGGGCCGTGTGATCGTCACGCTTTCCGATCCGAACATCGTTGTCGATACTCGCGAATCCGCAGGCCAGATCTTCCTGGAATTTGCGAATACGACGCTGCCGAATGAATTGCACCAACGTCTCGACGTCACCGATTTCGCGACGCCGGTACAAACCATCGATGTGACGTCACGCGACAACGCCGTGCACATGACCATCGTGCCGAAGGGACTCTACGAGTTCCTTGCCTTCCAGTCCGAAAATACCTACACGGTGGAAGTAAAGCCGATCACCAAGGAACAGAAAGAAGCGCAGAAGCCGACGGAAGAACAATTCACCGGCGAACGCCTCTCGCTGAACTTCCAGGATATTGAAGTTCGCGCCGTGCTTCAGCTGCTGGCCGACTTCACCAGCCTCAACATCGTGACCAGTGACACGGTGCAAGGCAACCTCACACTGCGCCTGCAAAATGTTCCGTGGGACCAGGCGCTCGACCTGATTCTGAAAACGAAGGGTCTTGGCATGCGCCGCAACGGCAACGTCATCATGATTGCGCCAACGGAAGAAATTGCCACCCGCGAAAAGCTCGAGCTCGAATCGAAGAAACAGGTCGAAGAACTGGCGCCTCTGCAGTCTGAATTGATTCAGGTCAACTACGCCAAAGCTTCGGATCTTGTGGCCCTGCTGCAGAACCAGGACAAGACGCTGCTGTCCGAACGCGGCAAGGTTTCCGTTGATGAGCGCACGAACACCCTGCTCGTCCTGGAAACGGCCGAACGCCTGGTCGGAATCCGAAAACTCGTCACCAAACTTGACGTGCCGGTGAAGCAGGTCTTGATTGAATCCCGCATCGTCGTCGCCAACAACGACTTCGCACGCGACCTCGGTACGCGATTGGGCGTAACCGGCGTTCGCGAATCCAGCGATTCGCTGCTCGTCACCAGCGGCACCAGTGGCGGCACCGACACAATGGTGGGGTCTGCGCTGAGCAACCAACAGTCGAATGCAAACGGCAGCCCGTACCCGATTTCTCTTCCGGATCGCGACGGCCGCCTGAACTGGAATCTTCCCGTCAGCGGCACCCCGGGCAGCATCGCATTTGCCATCCTCGGCAAGAATTCGCTGCTGGATCTCGAACTTACCGCCCTGCAACAGGAAGGTCGCGGCGAAGTGATCTCCAGCCCGCGCGTGATTACGTCGAACCAGAAGGAAGCCCTGATCAAACAGGGTACGGAAATCCCGTATCAGGAAGCCTCTTCGAGCGGCGCCACCAGCGTCAGCTTCAAGGAAGCGGTGCTGAGCCTGACGGTGACTCCGCATATTACGCCGGATGACCGCATCCGCATGGACCTGAAAGTCACCAAGGACAACATCGGTGAAGTGGTGCCGACGGCGAACGGCGGCTCAAATCCGTCGGTCGACAAGCGAGAAATTTCCACCCAGGTTCTCGTGCAATCCGGCGAAACCGTGGTGCTCGGCGGCATCCACGAGCAGGAAAAACGAACCAACATCGCCAAGATCCCGTTCCTTGGTGACCTGCCCTTCATTGGCGTTCTGTTCCGCAAGACCTCGACCGTCGACCAGAACACGGAACTGCTGATCTTTGTGACACCGAAGATCCTGAAGGACAACCTGAAGATCAACTAACCCGCTTCAGAACAATACAATTCAGGGCGGCGCGATATCGCGCCGCCCTTTTTGTTTTTCATCCACAAACAATCTTGATTTCGCCCCGGATCAGTGGAGAAAATCGCCGCACACCCCTACTGGCGCACCGGTCCCGATGATGAAAAGCAGCAATATCTTCCTCGTCGGACTAATGGGATCGGGAAAAACAACCATCGGAAAGGAACTTGCGCGCGCCCTCGGAAAGGAGTTCATCGATAGCGACCAGGAAATTGAGCGTCGCACCGGGGCCAATATCCCGCTGATTTTCGAACTTGAAGGTGAATCCGGGTTTCGCAACCGCGAAAGGCAGGTCATCGATGATTTGACCCAGCGCCAGGATATCGTGCTTGCGACGGGCGGCGGCGCGGTCCTTGATGCCACGAATCGAACCCACCTGTCTTCCCGAGGCTGCGTCGTCTATTTGCGGGCCAGCGTCGAGCAGCTTCACAAACGAACCCGAAAGGATCCGCACCGTCCCCTGCTGCGAACCGCAGATCCCAAGGAACGACTGCGGGAACTGACTGAACAACGCGGCGCCCTTTACGAGGAAATCGCCGACATCACGATGAACACCGATAACCTTTCTCCGAAAACCCTGGCGTCGCGAATTCGCAAATTACTCCCTGGCGAAACTTCGAAATAAAAAAAGGGGTGCGCACTTCTGAAGCGCACCCC
This sequence comes from Proteobacteria bacterium UBA6921, assembly GCA_002450895.1. GTDB lineage: Bacteria > Pseudomonadota > Gammaproteobacteria > SG8-11 > SG8-11 > UBA6921. Next base: position 7,073 of record DKAR01000048.1, on the reverse strand, counting down.
TAAGGGGGGGTTCGGTTGTTTCGTCAGGAACTACGCAGCGCGTGTCTTGGATGTTTTCTTCGACTCGCTCGCTGCGTCGGTCGCCGCACGATCCGACTTCCCAAGATCGTGAACGGCTGCAGACTCGGCGCTCTTCGAATCCAAATCCAGATAGGTTCCGTGCGTTCCGGCGGGCTGTTTCGCGCGGGCCGAGGCAATCGGGTCAACGCCCATCAGAGCCACGGTCAAAGGAAACACGCCCATGAGCGCGAAAACAGAAAATGCGCCGAGATGTTCGTATGGAACCACATAGACCGTTCCAACCAGCACCGCGCCGATCAATCCAAGCTCGACTTGCGCAGCGATACTCAGTTCCGCGTCATTGCCCAATGCCGGTTTCTTCGAAACCAGTGCCTGAACCGGACATACGCCAACGGCCGCAGTAACCAGAGGGATAATCGCGATGAGTGCGCCAATTGCATATAGTCCAAGAGGGGTGACCGGCGCAAACATCGTCGTAGCCAGCAGCGCGGCACCGAACAGGACTCGCCCGACGCGCTGGGAATCGGAAAGCGTGCCCGCAACAGGTGTAAATCGAGAAGTGCTCATTGAGGGTCTCCAGTAAGCTGCCAGTTGAACTGCTGATTAACGTTAGGTTCAATGTAACGTCCGAGCATTACCGTCGACTTATCGATTGCTTAACGGTGGCTTACGGCTATCTTGTATACTTCGCCACTCAAGCGCTTCCAGCGGAACGGCGTCACAGATATGAAGACCATGCATGTCGATCTTGGTGACCGCAGTTACCCGATCCACATCGGATCGGGTTTGTTGAATCGCGCGGATCTTGTCCTGCCGTGCCTGCGCGGCAAACAGGCGATGATCGTCACCAATGAAACCGTAGCCCCTCTCTATCTTGAACGGGCGCGGGCGCTGTTTCCTGACATCAAGCTCGATACCTTGGTGTTGCCCGACGGCGAGCGCTTCAAAACGCTCGAAACCCTCGACCGCATCTTCGATGCCCTGCTGACCAAGAAACACAGCCGTCAAACAACGCTCGTCGCCCTCGGCGGCGGCGTCATCGGCGACCTGACCGGATTTGCCGCGGCCACCTACCAGCGTGGCGTGGATTTCATTCAGATCCCGACGACACTTCTGGCACAGGTGGATTCGTCCGTCGGCGGAAAGACCGGCGTCAATCACGCGCTCGGAAAAAACATGATTGGTGCGTTTCATCAGCCGCGCTGCGTTATCGCTGATATCGATACGCTGAATACACTGGATGATCGCGAGTTAAGCGCGGGACTGGCCGAAGTCATCAAGTACGGGCTGATTCGCGACGCCAAATTTTTCGCGTGGCTCGAAGAAAACATGCTCAGCCTCACCCGGCGCGATCCGGCGGCGCTGATTGAGGCCATCGAGCGGTCCTGCCAAAACAAAGCTGAAGTCGTCGCCGCAGACGAACGCGAAAGCGGCGTGCGTGCGACGCTGAATTTTGGCCATACCTTCGGGCATGCCATCGAAACCGCCACCGGTTATCACAGCTGGCTGCACGGCGAAGCGATTGGTGTCGGCATGCTAATGGCCGCCGACATGTCGATGCGGCTCGGGTGGCTGAACGAAGATGATGTGCATCGCATCGACAGCATGATCGATCGCGCGCAACTTCCGACGCGCGCCCCGGCTGATCTGGCGACGGCACGTTTTATTGAGCTGATGAGTGTGGACAAAAAGGTCAAGGACGGGAAAATTCATCTCGTGTTGTTGAAGTCCATCGGTGAAGCAGTGGTCACTGCAGACTATCCTGCCGCGCTGCTGCAAACGACCATCGATGAACATCACGCGGTGAAACCGCAAAAAGGTCTCGGTTTGTGAGCGCAACGCTCGCGCCCTACGCGGCGCATCCCGAGCGATCCCGCGGGCGTCGCCACGCGGAGCCCCCACCCAATACCCGCAACGAATACCAGCGCGATCGCGACCGCATCGTTCACAGTGCCGCCTTTCGCCGGCTCGAATACAAAACACAGGTGTTCGTGAATCACGAAGGCGACATGTTTCGTACGCGCCTCACGCACTCCATCGAAGTCGCGCAGATTGGCCGATCCATCGCCCGGGTTCTGAACATCAATGAAGATCTTGTGGAGTCCATCGCCCTCGCCCACGACCTGGGCCATACGCCCTTCGGCCACGCCGGACAGGACATCCTCAATGAATGCATGCACGACCACGGCGGGTTCGAGCACAACCTGCAATCCTTGCGCGTCGTCGACGAGCTGGAAGAAAAATACGCCGATTTCGAAGGCCTGAATCTTACGTTTGAATCGCGCGAAGGAATTCTCAAACATTGCTCGCGCAAGAACGCAGAAGAACTCGGCGACGTCGGCGAACGCTTTTTGAAAAACGAACAACCGTCGCTCGAGGCTCAGCTCGCCAACGTTGCCGACGAAATCGCCTATAACAATCANNCACGATGTCGACGACGGCCTGCGCGCAGGACTGCTAACGCTCGAACAGCTGAACGAGGTCCGCCTGTTTCGCGAGCAGCATGAAGTCGTTGTCCGGCTGTACCCGAATCTTGCCGCGCGTCGGACCGTCCATGAAATCGTACGGCGCATGATCAATCAACAAGTCTCGGACCTGGTCGAAACAACGCGCGCCGCGATTTCCGCCGCGGATCTTTCCGACATCGGCTCGGTGCGCAAGCAGCGTCAGCCACTGGTGACATTCGGCGACGAAATGCGGGAAAAGAATCTGGAGATGAAGCGATTTCTTCGCATCAACCTCTACAGCCATTATCGCGTGCAACGAATGACGACAAAGGCAAAGCTCGTAATCAAGGAGCTGTTCACGGCGTTTTTCGACGACGTGCGCCTGCTTCCTTCAGAACCCCAGATCCGCGCACAGCGGCTTGAAGCGACGCTCGGAATGGCGGGNNGGATCGCTACGCCATCACGGAACACGAGCGACTGTTCAGCCCGATGAAGTCGACATAATGCGAGGACACGTTGTGACCCGATCAGCGGTTCCGCCATGGAATCGTCATATACACTTGCGCGCAGTCCGAGGCGTTTGAGATATGCGAATTTATTTGCAGAAATCCGCCGAAGGTCCCAGTCCGCCCAAGTTTTATCAGGTACTAATTCAGCAAGATTTGATCGAAGGGTGGATTTTGGTGCGCGAATGGGGTAATCAAGGCAGCGGTGGGCGCGTCAAGCGTGAACACTTCGCAACGCGCGAAGCGGCTGAACAGGCACTTGAAGAAGCCCGCGAGGCGCAAGTGAAGCGCGGCTATCAAGTGATGTTTATCGAGGGTACGTATCGTTAACTTGATGTGTCATGGACAGAATCGAAAATCAAATTGACGCGCGCTTTCTATCCAGTCTCGGACTGAGTGGCTCGCCATTTCCCACTGGCGCAGATACCGCGACGTACTTTTATACGGACGCGCAAAAACGCACCGTGGAAGCCGCGTTGTACCTGGCCCGCTACAGCGACCTGATTACACTCATTCACGGCCCGAGCGGCAGCGGCAAGACGGCACTGTGCCGCGAAATCGCGCGAAGTGCCGGCCCCAACGTTCACGTGGTGCGCATCTCCGGCGATTCTTCAATGACGCCGACGATTTTGTGTTCGCGCATTCTTGAAACATTCAGCCTCGTCGAAAAGTTTCCGACGTTCGAAGAACAACTCCGGCACATCAAGGAGCAGATCGAGCTCCTGCAACGCAAAAGCTATCACTTTCTCCTGCTGGTCGATGATGCCAACCAGCTACCCAACGAAAGTGTCGTGCTGCTGGAAAGCCTGGCCAGCATGCGCAACGAATCGGGAAAAACGGTCATCAAGCTGGTCCTGTTCGCACCGCGCCTCGACAGCCTGTATCTGGGCGGACCGACATTGCGACACCGCCTGAAGCTCACCCCCATCGCGGCCCTTACCGCAGATGAAACGCTGCGCTATTTGAAGCACCGGTTCGATCAAGTGGGCGGTGCGAATACTTGCGAGGAGATTTTCCACGCGCGCGATATCGCCCGGATTGAACGCGAAGGCAAAGGGTGGCCTGGCGCGATCAACGCGCTGGCCCAGCAACGGCTCCTGAAATACGTTTCGAAAACGGACCCGGCATCGACCCCGGCCGGCGCACCCCGACAGGAACGGCTACAGATCGCCGTCGCGTCGGTATTGGGCGTCGCCTTGATCACAGGTTTTGTCTTCCAGTCCGAAGTGTCCGCTCTGATAGCAAACTGGGAACTGACTCCCCACACCAATGTGCCTCCGACCGAAGTTGCGGCGACCGCGACCCCGGCGTTAAAAGAATCGCAAGCAGAGCTCGCTGCCGAGTTGCCAGACGGTGTTCCGGCCACGAATCCAATTTCCGATATAGCGCTCGATATGTTCGCGCTGGCGCCAACCCGGCGAGCTGCGCCGGTCGCCGATACGGTCGACGAAGTCCAACCGGCACAGGTTGCCAAGGCACCCGAAGCGCCCACGGAAACACCGAAGAAAAAGGCACCATCGCCGCCGAAAAAAAAATCTGACGCTGCGGCGTCCACGCTAAATGAATTGGATGTCGTCGACGTCGAGGTCCGCGAACAGCGTTGGTTGCTCGCGCAGAGCCCGGCCACCTACACCATTCAACTCGTCGGCTCACCGGATCAGGGCGACGTGCGCCGCACGCTGAAAAAGAATCGCTTCCAGGAACTCACCGCAAAGTTTGAAACGACCAAGGATGATCACCCCTGGTATGGCCTGGTGTACGGTTTGTATCCGGATTTTTCGGCCGCCAACAAAGCGCTGTCCGGTTTGCCCGCAGATGTGGCAGACAAGTCATGGATTCGCCGCGTGGGAACACTGCAAGCCGAAATCGGTTCAACGCAACCGAACGCAGCGGAATCGACAGAAGCCGCTTCGGCCCGGTAAATCGCTTCGCGTTCGGTGTTTGCGGGAGTTAGCTGCCCGAAAAATCGCGCCGGAACTCAAGCAACAATTGTCGCCGCTCCGCCCGATCGTTCAGTCCGTAGTTGTTTTCCAAAAAGAGCAGCGCGCGCGTCTTCTTCTTCAAACCGAGCCGATACTCCAGGCCGAACTGCACGTCGAATTCGTGGAGCGCCCCATCTTTTTCTGTCGTCGCCACCAGCTGGGTAAACCCTCGCGTGCCATAGCCCAAGAATGTATTGGCATTGAACTCGGCGAACAACCCGGGTGAATAGGCATCGCCGTTGGTGTCGGCGACATCCTTCGTGAAGTAGTAGCCGACCGAGGCGTAGCCTTGTACGGGGCTAAATTCTTCAGCGCTGTATCTAAGAGCGCCAATAAAGCCATCCTTGAAACCGCTCGGTTCGACCTTGCTGTCGCCACGATTGATGTTGCTCATGGAATAGAGCCAGAAGCGGGATTCCAGACGACGGGTGACTGCGAATGCGTAACCGATATTGAAGTCGTACTGGCGTTTGGTGAAGTCGAACTCACCCTGGCTCTTATTGGTAGTCACGCCCGGATTGGGCTTCTCGGCGTAGTAGGCCGAGTTCGCGAACAGATACGACTCTTCGTCGCCCACATTCAGATCAAACAGTATTCGGAACATCGGCTTATAGACCGTTCCGTTAGGCGCCACCTTCTCACTGTTGGTCGGATAAAAGCCAAATCCCAGATCGCCCCACAGCCCGTCATCTCCGGCAGCCATGGCGGCACTCAAAATCAACGGTACTAGCATGAATCCCCCGTACGCGGTACGAACTTGCGGTTTCCTGGATCGTTGCCGGGGTTACAGCGTTTTCCGGCACCCACGCGACCCTAAATCCGTATCGGACTCCGCGCTAGTGGACCGAAGGAACTGTCATTCAGTTCCGGGAACCCCATCGCACATTTCGTAGGGGTAAGACGGGGTCAAAAAGGTGCGCAGCGGCCCTGGGGTGCACCCCCGTGCTGCAAAATTGAATGCCCTAGTGGACCGCTTTATACTTTGTTCCCTTTTGCGTCCGCGAAAACCAGTTCGGGGGCCAAGGGGGAGGCTGGGGTTCCTGGGTAACCTCTGATAAACCTACAAAAGCGAGCGTTTTGAAAACGATGCACAACGGCGTAAGGACGGACGGCCTGTATCGTCCGGAGTTTGAAAAGGACAGCTGCGGTTTTGGACTGATTGCCCACATGGACGGGAAACCCAGCCATTGGCTGGTCGGAACCGCCATCGGGGCCCTCGCCCGCCTCACCCATCGCGGTGCGGTTGCGGCGGACGGCAAGAGCGGCGACGGTTGCGGCTTGTTGATGCGCAAACCGGATTCGTTCTTTCAGGGCATCGCCAAGAATCTCGGCTTCAAGCTTGCGGCAAATTACGCGGCGGGCATGGTGTTCCTCAATCGCGACGCGAAGCTTGCAAGCGCGGCGCGTGACCGCCTGGCCCAGGAGCTGACCAAACAAGGTCTCGCCGTGCTCGGCTGGCGCAAGGTTCCAACGGATCCCGGCGCGTGCGGCGAAGAAGCGCTGCGCACCCTTCCCGAGATCGAACAGGTTTTTGTGAATGCGGCATCTGGCATGGACGAGGCTGCGTTCGAGCGCAATTTGTATATCGCGCGCCGTCGCACTGAAAAAGCCATCGACCCGAATGATCCGATGTTCTACATCGCGAGCCTGTCATCGCGCGTCGTGTCTTATAAAGGCCTGGTCATGCCGGCGAATCTGCCGGTGTTTTACAAAGACCTGAGCAACCCCGCGCTGGAATCCGCGCTATGCGTCTTTCACCAACGCTTCTCGACCAACACCTGGCCGCAGTGGCGTTTAGCGCAGCCATTTCGTTATCTGGCACACAACGGCGAGATCAACACAATTCAGGGCAATCGCAACTGGTCGGTCGCACGCGGTCACAAATTTGAAACGCCATTGATACCGAACATGGACGAGATTCGTCCGCTGGTGTCGATGACTGGTTCCGATTCGTACAGCATGGACAACATGCTCGAAGCGCTGCTCGCCGGCGGCAAAGATATTTTCCAGGCAATGCGTTTACTGATTCCGCCCGCATGGCAGAACGTCGAAAGCCTCGACCCGGATCTGCGCGCCTACTACGAATACAACTCGATGCACATGGAGCCGTGGGACGG
>DKAR01000028.1 GCA_002450895.1 Proteobacteria bacterium UBA6921 | reverse complement strand
GAAGGCAAGACCACCGGCACGCCCATCGGCTTGCTGATCCAGAACGAAGACCAGCGTTCCAAGGATTATTCCAAGATTGCAGACCGCTTTCGCCCCGGTCACGCCGATTACACGTATCAGCAGAAATTCGGCGTGCGTGACTATCGCGGCGGTGGTCGTTCATCCGCGCGTGAAACCGCAATACGCGTCGCCGCAGGCGCCATCGCCAAGAAATATCTGCGCGAGCGTTACGGCGTCGTGATTCGCGGCTACATGGCGCAGATGGGGCCGATCAAGGCCGAGAAATTTGATTGGGATGAGGTTGAGAAGAATTCATTCTTCTTCCCGGATGCCGCAAAGGTCGGCGAGCTTGAGGACTACATCAACAAGCTGCGCAAGGACGGCGATTCGATCGGCGCGCGCATCAATGTCGTCGCCACCGGCGTGCCGCCGGGCTGGGGTGAGCCGGTGTTTGATCGTCTCGATGCCGACATCGCCTACGCGATGATGTGCATCAACGCGGTCAAGGGCGTGGAGGTCGGTGCGGGCTTTGCGAGCGTCGAGCAGCGCGGCTCGCAGCATCGCGACGAAATGACGCCCAAAGGGTTTCTCTCGAACCACGCGGGCGGAGTACTGGGCGGAATTTCATCCGGGCAAGACGTCGTGGTGAGCATGGCGCTCAAGCCAACCTCGAGCATTTTGATTCCCGGAAAATCGATTGACGTAAACGGCAATCCGGTTGAGGTGGTGACCACGGGTCGCCACGATCCCTGCGTGGGAATTCGCGCGACGCCGATTGCCGAAGCGATGCTGGCCATCGTGTTGATGGATCACGCGTTGCGTCATCGCGCGCAGAACATGGACGTAAAATCATCAACTCCGGTCGTCCCGCCACACGCATAATTTTTTCCAACCCGCGCGACGCGCACGGGTGATTCAGCGCAAAATACCGGCCACCAAACAATCGAACCGCGCGTGGCCGATGCCTTACTGGCGCCTTTCCAATTTCTACTTCTGCTACTTCGCCACGCTCGGCGCATTTCTGCCGTATTGGAGTCTCTACCTGCAGGCGCGTGGATTCACTGCACGCGAAATCGGCGAATTGATGGCGACAATTGGGCTCACGAAAGTCATCTCGCCGAACCTGTGGGGCTGGATCGCGGATCACACCGGCAGGCGCATGCTGATCGTGCGCATCGGCTGTGTGCTCGCGCTGCTGGCGTTTCTCGGCGTATTTATCGCGCCCGGCTACTGGTCTTTGCTGGCGGTGATGATCGTGTACGGCTTCTTCTGGAATGCCGCGCTGCCGCAATTTGAAGCGACCACGCTGACGCACCTCGGGGACTCCGCGCACGGGTACAGCGGCATCCGATTGTGGGGATCGATCGGGTTCATTCTCGCCGTCGCCGTGCTCGGCATGGTGCTCGAGAGTCGCGGCGCGTCGATCCTGCCCGACATTCTCGTGGTCCTGGTTGCAACGATTTTTCTCTCCAGCCTGTGGGTGCCCGAGCGTGCCGCCGGGCATCTGCCTCTCGCGCATGAACCGATGCGCACACTGTTGCAGCGGCCCGCCGTGCTCGGCTTGCTCGTGGTGTGCTTTCTGATGCAGGCCAGCCACGGGCCGTACTACGCGTTCTATTCGATCTTTCTCGAAGAACACCACTACTCGCGCACGCTGATCGGACAACTGTGGGCGTTCGGTGTGATCGCGGAAGTTGTGCTGTTCGTGTTCATGCACAAACTGATCGCGCGCTACGGCCTGCGCAATCTGCTGATCACGAGCGCCGCGCTGACCAGCGTACGCTGGGTGATGATCGGTTTGTTCGTCGACAACCTGCCGATGATCGTCGCCGCCCAAACCCTGCACGCCGCCAGCTTCGCGATCTACCACGCCGTCGCGATCCAGCTCATCCATCTGTTCTTTACCGGCCGTAACCAAGGCAGGGGTCAGGCCTTGTACAGCAGCCTGAGTTTTGGCCTCGGTGGGGCGATCGGAACTTTGTACGCCGGCTATACGTGGGAAAGCTGGGGTGGCGCGGCGACGTTTGCGAGCAGTGCGTTTTTCAGTGCCATAGCGTTGGTTATCACGTGGAAATACGTCGTTGAACCCGCGGGCATCACGCAACGCAGTATGTAGATTGGGGTGAGCGAAGTGAACCCCAACATATGATTTGGTGAAGGGTTCACCCTATGGTTGGCGTATCGTTTGAGCAGCGATGGATTGGAGTTACTTGTTGGGGTTCGCAGGCGCACCCCAGCCTAAGTGCTTACCTTGCGCCATGGAACGCCGAAGTTCGTTTCCCGTGTATCAAAGTTGATGTGATGGCTTGAAAATGTTGCGCGAGTTCTCTTTGTCGAACGCGAGAGTCGCTCTCGACAATTTTCAATCTTCAGCGCGTTAAACCTTTTCCTAAGAAACCACACTGTGAATTTGGCTATTCTCCAGAATTGCCTATTCTTTTCGTATTCAAATTGCGGGGGAGTGTCAGATGAAAATGTTAAAAGCGGTGTTGCTGTTGTTGATCGTTCAGGTCGCTGGTTGTGCCGCGTTCATCGATATCAAGGAATCTGAGACTCAGGAACTGCCGACGCTCAGTGCGGACAAGAGTCGCGTGGTGTTCATGCGTTCGTCGCTGCATGCCAACCTGAACGATGTGCTCCTGTACGAAATCGTCAGCGACAAGCCGGTGTTTTTCGGTGCGTTGAAAAACAACACCAAGTTTTTTCTCGATGTCGACCCCGGTGCGCACACTTTCATGGCGCAGAGCGTGGGTTCGGATTATTCAGTCGCCGATTTGGCGGCGGGCAAGACGTATTTCGTGATGGTCACTCCGCGCGGTTGGCCGATCGTAAACTTTTCATTCCATCCGTTTCGTCCCGATGGCAGCGGCGAGTACAAGCTTGGATCGGACGAGTTCAACGGTTGGAAGCGAAGTACCAAGTTGATTGGCATGGTTCCCAGCTCATTCGATTTCGCGAAAGAGCGGCAGGGACACGCGGATGAATCCCACGCGTCCAATTGGGCGAAGTGGCAGCAAAAGTCAGACGCAGACCGGGCGGTCTACAACATTCGGCCGCAAGACGGCACCTGACATGACCAAAGTCGAACGAGTTGGATGAAATGGATCGGGGTGAGCGACGACGCGAACCCCATCCGTCACTTCACCAACAACTCCACCATCGCCCGCGCCGCATTTGACGGCGTGCGCGCGCGGTGTTGCACGAGGCCAAGCGTGCGTTTGAGTTTTACGCCCGGAAGTTTCAACACGCGCAACTCCTTTCCCTGAAGCATGCTCAAGGGCAACACGCTCCAGCCCAAGCCGATCAGCACGAGCATCTTGATCGTTTCGAGGTAGTTCGTAGACATCTTGGCGGGCACCGGCACGCCGAGCGGTGCGAACGCGCGTTCGAGGATTTCGCGCGTGTAGGTGCCTTTGCCGGGCAGGATGGCGGGGTAGTCGGCGAGTTGTGCGGGGCGCACGGAAGCTTGCTTCGCCAGCGGATGGTGCGGCGCGACGACGATGCCGAGCGGATCGTCCCACACCGGCGTCGCGATCAACTTCTCATCCGGTTCCAGCGGCAGCGTCACGATGCCCAGTTCCAGTTCGCCTTTCGCCACCGCTGCGCAAGCTGCCTCCGAATCCATGAAGCGCAGATCGAGCTCCACGTCGGGATAGGTGGTGTGATACGCGCGCAACACCGGCGGCAAACGATGCAGCCCGATGTGGTGGCTTGTGCCAATACTGAGCTTGCCCGTCACGCGGCCGGCCAGGTTCGACAGCATGCGGCGGCTGTCGGCGACTTCATCGAGGATGTGCTGCGCGCGGGGCAACAGGGCGCGACCGGCTTCGGTCAGCGATACGCGCTTGCCGACGCGGTCGAACAGCTTGGCGCTCAGTTCGCTTTCCAGCGCCGCGATGCGTTTGCTGACGGCGGGCTGCGTCAGATGAAGTTGCTCCGCCGCGATCGAAAAAGACTGGGTCTTGGCCACAGCCAGAAAGGCGCGCAGTGCGCTGGTGTCCATAGGGTCCCCGCCTGGAAATTTCCCGCCCCGCGCCCCGCGTCGTTCGGGTGCGGTGTCGCTCATATGGCGGAAACGAGTGTAGGTGTCACAGTTCTCACTTCGCAAGCTCAAGGATCAGGGCCTCCCGTCGAATAGCTCGAAATACAGGCCTGGGCGCACGCAATCCGCCGGGCGAGGAGGAGCAATGTTCTGGTACATCCTTTTGACGCTGGCTGTGATCACTGTTGTGTACACGGTAGTGACCTATAACAACCTGGTGATGATCAAGCACAACGTTTCAAAGGCGTGGTCGAATATCGACGTGCTCCTGAAACAGCGCCATGACGAGCTGCCCAAGCTGGTCGAGACCTGCAAGCAGTACATGAAATTCGAACAAGAGACGCTCGAAAAGGTGATGTCGGCCCGTTCGCAGGTGTTTCAGGCGCGTGAATCGCAAAACATCGGCGCCCTCGGTGTGGCAGAAGGCGAATTGCGCGCCGGGCTCGGCAAGCTGTTTGCGGTTGCGGAAAACTATCCTGACCTGAAAGCCAACGAGAATTTCAAGCATCTGCAAGGTCGCATTAGCAATCTTGAGAATTCGATTGCAGATCGTCGCGAGTTCTACAACGACAGTGTCAATGTGAACAACGTGCGCATAGAACAGTTTCCGGACCTGGTGATCGCGGGGCTGTTTGATTTCGAGTCCTTCAAATTGCTGCGTTTCCAGCCCGCGGAAACGCGCGATGTGGACATGAAGAAGCTCTTCTCTTAACTCTCGATCGAGTTTTCCAGTCGTGCGGCTGATTGGGAACACGCTGCGTCATGATGTTGTGAACATGACGAGCTCGGCGGGGAGCCTGATTTTTCTTCTTGTGGGTTCGCAGATCCGGAATCCGATGGTGTTGATCGGGATGCTCGGCTTCAGCGTCGCCGCCAGTTTTATTTCCTGGTTCGTCAATCTCGCACGGTTCAAGGTCGTGAGTGGCGTTGCGACATCGCGCGTGGCGTCGGCGTCGCAGGGATACACCGAGCTGTACGGTCGCGCATCGGTATTTCCAAACGAAAAGCCACTCGGCAAGCGATCCGGATTTCCCTGCGTCTGGTTTCGCTGCATCACCGAACGCGAGAACGATGGGCAATGGCAACGCGTCGCTGACGAAGTCAGTGAAACGACGTTCCTGCTGGCGGACGGAAGTGGCGAGTGCGTGATCAATCCGGACGGTGCGGAGGTCATTACCACGCACAAGCGGGTGTGGAAGGAAAACGGCTATCGCCAAACCGAATGGGCGCTGCGCCCCGGCGAGCCGTTGTACGTGATTGGCGAATTCCGGACCGAAGGGGGCGCCAGTGCAGCGCTCGACGAAAAAGCCGATGTCGGTGCGATGCTAAATGAATGGAAGCGCGATCGTGCCGGATTGCTCTCGCGCTTCGATACCAATCGAGACGGCGAGATCGATCTGCAGGAGTGGGAAGCCGCACGCAAGGAAGCGCATCGTGTCGTGCGCGCCAATCACAATGAGTTGAGACTTCAGGACGGTGTACATATCGTGCGCCGCCCCGGCGACGGGCGCTTGTTTCTGCTGTCGAATCTGTCACCGACCCAGCTTGCGCGCAGGTATGAGCGTTGGGCCTGGGCGCACATCGGGATCTTCTTTGTCGCGATCCTCTCACTGGTGTACTTGATGACACACCACGGTTGAAAAAGCGATCGTTGTTAGGGATGGGTGCGTGATTTCATCGTAAATATTGGGCTCACTTTCCCATAGCGCGTTGCGATCACGAATTTTCACAATCTCTAGCAACTTCCTGTGAAGTTCTTCCGCGTTTGTCCTTGGCATGGCCACGACAATGGCACTCGTTTGTGTCGCGGTATCTCGGTCGGCGCTCTTGCTTATCGAAATCAGCGCGAGCTGCCGGGAAGTGAATTACGCAGATCACCATGGAGGGCGCGAATCGATGTTTCGGCGGCCGGGTGTCTCCATTGGCTTAATCGTCAAGAATTCCGACGAATGCAGTTATTTTGCTGTCCTTCGCCCCTTTAACTCGCGTTGGGCGATCGGTAAAATTTGTTCCCTCGTTTTCGCGCGTTTAAGTCGTCGCGTGGAGAAAAGTTCATGAGTCAGTGGTCTGCGGGTCGGCGCGCTTGCGCTGCCCTTGCGGTGGCGTGTTTGTTGGCGTCGTGTGATGCGGCCAACACGGAACAGTCGACGGATCTCGTCCGTCAGCCGCGGGGATCTTCGAGCACGAATTCGAATTCTCCCCCTCAGGAAATTCCGGAGCTGATTTCTCCGACGTATAAAGTTTTTGCGGCGAATCGCCGCGGCATGAGTTTTCCGGATCGGGATTTTTCCGTGTTTGCGATTTTTCCGCCGGCGAATTTCTTTCGCGCACAAGTCGTTCAGCTGGGCGAGTTTCCCGGCGAGTTGCCGCGCCTGATCGACAATTCTCAAATTGAGCTTCGTTACAGTGCTGTTGCGGACGCCACCGGTTCGATCAATCGGACCAGCGTGACGAAGACAAATTTTTGGACCCATGCGAAGGATCTCTATCAGTTTCTGCTGCCGGCATCAGGTCGGATCAATCCTGATGAGGGTGTGCACGGCATGGTGGCGCGGAGTCAGTCGATGCCGGGATCTTCGAATGCGCCGCAGGCATTTACGCTGTTTGACGAAACCAAAACATTTACTGCGCCCTGGGTTCCGATCACACCGGTCGACGACGCGGGAAAGACAAATCACTTTCCGCGCATGAAAGTCGACGCGGTGGATAAAGTGACGGGGACGATCGTCGCGTCAACAACGATTGTTGTACCGATTGCAGAGCCGATGAATTGCGCCAGCTGTCACGCGACCGGTTTGGTCGGGGCCAGTCGCTCCGGAGTGATCTGGAGCGCGACTGCGGACCGAGCGAACCAGGGAAAGGAAAATGTCATGCGATTGCATGACGCACTACATGGTGTTTATAAGGGTTTCGAGGCGCCGCTAATGTGCGTCGAGTGTCATTACTCCCCGGTTGCGGATCCTGACGGTCGCGGTCCCTATGGTTTCTACCAGGAACGGCGGCAACGTTTTTCTATTTCTATTCACGCGGCGCACGGGTTGGGGCGCGACGGCGCGACGCCGAGCACAACCGTTCCGCCGAACATCCCGGAAAACGGTAATTCCACCTGCACGGTTTGCCACGGCGGCAATCTGCCGTACTTCCGCGACTCGATGGCGAGCGCAGGGCTGCTCTGTCAGGACTGTCACGGTGGCATGATCGCGGTGGCCAAATCGCCGATGGTTGGATCGACAACCACCCGCACGCCGTTCATCGACGAACCCCGTTGTGAGTCTTGCCACACCGGAGACGAAGTGTCTCATCTCGGAAGTACGCTGGTGTTGCGCAAGGCGTTTGAGGAGATCGACGTTTTTGCAACGCCAAGGACCGCCACGAACCGTCGCTTTGCGGAAGAGCCGACGCGAATCTATCGAACCAGCGTGGGACACGGCGGCGTCGGTTGCATCAGTTGCCATGGCAGTCCGCACGCCATCTGGCCAGTACAAACCGGCATGCCGGACGACACGATTCCAAGTCAATTGCAGGGACACGGTGGCGCGATCATCGAATGCGTTGCCTGCCATTCCGGTGGTATTGCGCCGAACCTGGACGGCCCGCACGGCTTGCACAATATTGCGGATGCGGGGTGGATCACCGACCACGCACGTTTCTATCTCGCCAATACGACGTCGGCATGCCAGACGTGTCACGGGTTGAATCTGACGGGCGGCTATCTGTCACGCGCCGCAAGCGTTCGCACGTTCTCGTTGCCGAATGGAAGAACGGTGACGTACGCGAAGGGCGCGAAGGTTGGATGCGCGGATTGTCACGGAATGCCGCGGTAGATGAAATCGCGTCTCGACAGCGTGAGTTGCCGAAACGCGAAGAGCTTGCGGCGCCCTAGAACTTCGAAACAGGATCCGCCACGCCGCCCCGGACTTGCGTGAAGTAGATTTCCTCCAGGCCCTGATGGTCGGACTTGGAGAATTTCACGTGGAGCCCGCCGACATCGAAGTCCAGTTGCTCCAGCGCTTTTCTCAGCGCTTTGCGGCTTGGGTTGGGCCCGGCCTTGCGAAGTGCTTCCACGAGAACCGCCGCGCTGACGTAACCTTCCAGTGATGTGTAATCGGGCTTTTTGCCCGCGGCGCGCATGTCCGTCTGGTACTGTTTGACGATCGCGATGGAGCCGTCTTTCGGCGGCGGCATCACCTGTGAAATGTAAACGCCATCGCCGGCCATGCCGGACTCCGCCATGAAATTTGCAGTTCCTACAAAGGAAAGGCTGGCAAGTTTTGGAGTGAAGCCGACGGAGCGAGCTTTCTTCACGAATTCTGCGCATGCGTTATACGCGCCGACCATGATGATTATTTCCGGCTCCGATTTTCTGAGCGCCTCCAATCCTGCATCGACATCCACTGTGTTGCGCGTGAAACGGCCTTCGCCGGCGAGCTGAAGACCGCGCTTTTCCAATGCTTTAACGACGGCTGCTTTTCCCGCTTCCCCGTACGCATCGTCCTGGATGAATACGCCGATCTTGGTGAGGCCCAGATCGGCCTTGAAGTGCTCTACGAGCCCGTCGGTTTCGTCTACATACGAACCGCGCACGTTGAATACCCAGGGTTTGACTGGGTCGCGAAGAAAATCCGCCCCGGTCATCGGAGCGACAAAAGGAGTTTTGGCTTTTTCCGCGAGAGGAACGGCCACTTTTGAAGTGGGGGTGCCGACGAAGCCAAACAGCACCAGCGGTTTGTCGTCGGCGAGTAACTTCTTCGTCATGGCGACCGTATTGTCGGGCTCGTACCCGTCGTCGTAGCTGACGACACGTATCTTGGCGCCGTGGATGCCGCCTTCCGCATTGATTCGATCAAAGTAAACCGAGCTGCCCGTCGTCACGCCGGTACCCAGCCCGGCGGCCGGTCCGCTCAACGCGTTAACCATGCCGATGACGATGTCATCGGCTGCCGAAGCGCTCGCGGCATACATGAAAGCAAAAATAAAAGATGAAATCAGAATTCGATATCGAGGCATGGCGCGCCTCCTATGGTTTTTTGTGAAGACCCGATCTGCGCAGGATATCGTCCCGTCACCGCGATGTTATTAGCTCATAAAAACAAATCGATCTAATCGATCAGGGTTGCTGATAGGCCTCGCTTGTCCGTCTATCGAAGTGCCCCAAGAAGCCATGCGAAATCGACAATGAGCCGCAAACACGGCGAGGAATCTTGTGGATGCGAACGCTGAACAGTTGCACGCGACTTTTTCCAAGGCAAGGACGCCAGTCCTCAGAATACGGGTGCGCGATTTCGGTTCATGGTGAAGGTTCATGCCCAGCCAGAGCGCGGGCAAAAAGCATTTCGATCAAACGGTGTATTCAATGGCCATAGCTCGTTACAATCTTCACTCTCGCTTTGGCGCGCTGATTGGATCGCGCGTACTTTCTTCACACCACGCAACAACAGGAGAGCACGAAGATGAGGAACGTTTTTGGCACCCGCGCGGTGGTATTTGCATTCACAATTTTCAGCATCGCCGCTACCGCGGCGGAAAAAGAGCCTTACTCCGCCGTTCGTGACGGGGCAGGTAAAGTGGTAAAGGACGGACGGGGCGATTGTGTCCAGGCGTTGAGCACCAAACGCACCATCGCCGAAGACTGCGGAGCCCGCGCTGCGGTTGCCCCGCCGCCGCCGCCCAAGCCGGCGATGGTTGCAGAGCCTGTCGCGGTGCAGCCCGCGCCGACACCGGCGCCGGCAGACATGACGCCCGATGTTGCCGTGCCACCCGCGGTAGTCAAAGAAGAAATTTCAATCGAAGGCGGCGCGCTGTTTGAATTCGACCGGGCAGAAATCAGACCACAAGCGAAAAGCAGGCTCGCAGCATTAGCTGGAAAATTGAAATCTCAATCTGACGTTGATGAGATCGTGATTTCCGGCCACGCGGATGCCACGGGACCCGAAGGCTACAATCAGGATCTCTCGAAGCGCCGCGCCGAAAGCGTACGCAAATTCTTGCTCAAAGAGGGCGTCGTTTCGAAGCGCATCGTCGTTGAGGCACATGGTGAAGAAAAACCGGTGGCCAGCAACGATACGAAGGCGGGGCGTGCGCAGAATCGTCGCGTTGAAATTACCGTGACGGCGAAGTAAGCGAAGTAATTAAGCGAGCGGTTTGATGTGCCGCGTCTTTTTTCAAACGTCTGCACACACATCCACGATAACCGCGTTGGCGCCGGGCGGCGCCGATGCGGTTTTCAGCGTGATCACTGCAAGGCGCGTTCTTGCACTAGGACCCAGGGGCGGGCAACGACGGCCCAGAGTAGTGCCTTTCGAATATCCCAGTCGCGCGCATCATCGTCGCTGGCGCGGCGAATCTTGCCGGCGGTAATCCATTGCTCAGTTTTATCTGCATTGTCTTCGGCAAACGTTGCGGCGACTTCGATCAGGTCCATATCTCCAGCCACGACAATTACGACGCCGCGAGCGAAGTGACGCTGCAGTTCAGGCCAGCTCAGTTGGCCTGTCTCGAGGTTGAGTTTGGCGCGCAATTCGTCGCCGGATAGTTTGTCGTCATCCATCGATGTTTCAGTCTCATGGTCGTCAAATCGTGGGGCCACATGGTATCGCCATTTTCGCCTTCAGAGCGACGTGGAGAATCAGCCTATGGCTTCGGCGGAAACACTCGGGATCGTGGCCGGCCCAAGCCTTAAGTTATTCCAAATAGGAATGTATTAAATGAAAAACATGAATTGCGGTAATCCTGTGGGTCGCCGTAGCATTTCACCTGTGGATTCATAATTCGGGTTACGACAATGGCGGGCAAGACACTCTACGACAAACTCTGGGATGCGCATGTGGTCCGCGTGGACGCGGACGGAACAGCGTTGTTGTATATCGACCGGCACCTCGTGCATGAAGTGACGTCGCCGCAGGCATTTGAAGGCCTGCGCATTGCGGGGCGCAAGCTGTGGCGCATCAATGCCAATCTCGCGACTGCAGATCATAACGTTCCGACGACAGATCGCAGCAAAGGTATCGCCGATGCGGTGTCGCGCGTGCAGGTGGAGACGCTCGACCAGAACTGCCGCGATTTCGGCATCACCGAATTCGACATGAGCGACGAGCGTCAGGGCATCGTGCACGTCATCGGTCCNNATCGGCAAGATCGGCACCGCCGGTGGTACAGGGTACGCGATCGAATTCGGCGGCGATGCGATTCGTTCGTTGTCGGTCGAAGGGCGCATGACGATCTGCAATATGGCAATCGAAGCCGGCGCACGTGCAGGCATGGTGGCAGTCGACGACAAGACCATCGACTACGTGCGCGGGCGCCCCTATTCGCCGAAGCCGGATGCATGGGACAAGGCCGTGGCCAATTGGCGCACATTGCACAGCGATCCGGACGCGGCGTTCGATCGCGTCGTGGAGCTGAAGGCGGCGGACATCAAGCCGCAGGTGACGTGGGGAACCTCGCCGGAAATGGTCGTGCCGGTGGACGCCGCTGTTCCGGATCCCGAAAAGATTTCTGACCCGGTCAAGCGCGATGGCATGAAGGCCGCGCTGAAATATATGGGGCTTGAAGCCAACACACCGATCGCGCAGATCGCGATCGACAAAGTGTTCATCGGCTCGTGCACCAATTCACGAATTGAAGACCTGCGCGAGGCCGCCCAGGTCGCAAAGGGTCAACGCGTTGCCAAAAACGTGAAGCTTGCCATGGTTGTGCCGGGTTCTGGTCTAGTAAAACGTCAGGCGGAACAGGAAGGATTGGACAAGATTTTTCGCGACGCGGGATTCGAGTGGCGTGAGCCGGGCTGTTCGATGTGCCTGGCCATGAACGCCGACCGGCTGGAACCCGGCGAGCGATGCGCCTCGACGTCGAATCGCAACTTCGAGGGGCGGCAAGGGCGCGGCGGACGTACGCACCTGGTCAGTCCAGCGATGGCCGCAGCGGCAGCGATTGCCGGTCACTTCGTTGACGTTCGCGAATTCGCCTAAGGAGAGGGCCATGGAAAAGTTCGATGCATTGCAGGCCATCGTCGCACCGCTCGACCGTCCCAACGTCGACACGGACGCGATCATTCCGAAACAATTTTTAAAGTCCATCAAGCGCAGCGGATTCGGACCCAACCTGTTCGATGAATGGCGCTACCTCGATCGCGGTGAGCCGGACCAGGACAACAGCAAACGCCCGTTGAATCCGGACTTTGTGTTGAACCAGCCGCGCTACAAGGGTGCCCGCATCCTGTTGGCGCGCGAGAATTTCGGCTGCGGCTCCAGTCGCGAACATGCGCCGTGGGCGCTGCTCGACTACGGGTTTCGCGTTATCATTGCGCCCAGTTTCGCGGACATCTTTTTCAACAACTGCTTCAAGAATGGCGTGCTGCCCATCGTGCTCGACGCGGCAACGGTGAATGCCTTGTTCAACGAGGTGGACGCAACGCCGGGTTACCAGTTGACGGTGGACTTGTCCGCGCAAACGGTAACGACGCCGGGCGGCAAGAGTTACACGTTTGACGTCGATGCATTCCGCAAGCATTGCTTGCTAAACGGCCTCGACGACATCGGGTTGACCTTGCAGCATGTCGATGCGATCAAGGCATATGAAGTACGGCGCAAGCAGGAAGCGCCTTGGCTGTTTGCTTGAATTTAATGAGACAGGTAGCGAAAGATTCGCCACGGATGAACACTGATAAACACAGATCAAAATTGTTTTTCTTTCATCCGTGTTCATCCGTGTTCANNGTTCATCCGTGTTCATCTGTGGTTGCGTTCGCAGTAGTTTTTCGCTTGGTAATGAAAACGAAAGTCTGGATATTTTGCGATGACAAAGAAAATTGCAGTACTTCCCGGCGACGGCATCGGCCACGAAGTGGTGCGCGAGACTATGAAGGTGCTCGAACGCCTGCGCCGCGATTTCGGTTTAAAGATCGAAATGGAATCTGCGCCGGTGGGTGGTGCCGCGTACGATTTGCACAAACATCCGCTGCCGGAGTCCACGCTGAAGTTGGCCAAACAGGCCGATGCGGTCTTGCTCGGCGCGGTCGGCGGTTACCAGTATGACAACCTGCCGCGCGAAGTTCGGCCAGAAAAAGCGCTGCTGGCCTTGCGTTCGGAGCTGCAACTGTTCGCGAACC
This sequence comes from Proteobacteria bacterium UBA6921, assembly GCA_002450895.1. GTDB lineage: Bacteria > Pseudomonadota > Gammaproteobacteria > SG8-11 > SG8-11 > UBA6921. The sequence continues at coordinate 373 of DKAR01000028.1, read as the reverse complement.
TGCGTCCGGCGATTTTGTACCCGCAACTGGCGTCGGCCTCCTCGTTGCGTCCGGAGATTGTTGCGGGCCTCGATTTGCTGATCGTTCGCGAACTGACCGGCGATATCTACTTCGGCGAACCGCGCGGTGTGCGTACGTTGGCGAACGGCGAGCGCGAAGGCTACAACACGATGAAATACGCCGAGCATGAAGTGGAGCGCGTTGCGCGCGTCGCATTCGATGCTGCGCGCAAGCGCAACAAGAAGCTGTGTTCGGTGGAAAAAGCGAACGTGCTGGAAACCTCGGGCTTGTGGCGCGAAGTGGTCATTCGCGTGGCCAAAGAGTATTCCGACGTCGAGCTTAGCCACATGTACGTCGACAACGCGGCGATGCA
>DKAR01000102.1 GCA_002450895.1 Proteobacteria bacterium UBA6921 | reverse complement strand
GGGCTCGGCGATGATTGCGATGGAAATGATTGAGGCCAGAATAAGTGGCCACATCAACCAGCCACCAGCTTTGATGATCTCAAACACGGTGCGAGTCCTTTTGAAATCGAAAGTCAGGTTTCGTCGAAGAATCGACAATGTAGCAAACTCGCCCCGGCGCGCATAGCCGCAGGGACATGCCACCATATCGGCACAAATTGCTAATCTTTCAGTTCCTGCATTTCATCCGGACGATGTGTCCAATAACGCCCGGCTGACCGCCGGTAGCATTCCGGAAACCCGATTCCAGTGGCCAACACAGGTACCGTGATGGCTCCGCACGACCCGGTGTCATATTGCCTGGCACCAAGGCGTTGGTAACGCGCCGTGACCACCGGTTTTGGAAAGCCGAAGCGGTTGCGATACCCCGCCGGAAAAAGCGCAAAGCGCGGGTTTACCGCTTTTACGAACTCCTCGGTGGACGACGTCGCACTGCCATGATGCGGGACAACCAGAACGTCGGCGGCAAGCGCGTCGATGTTTCGCCCGAGGAGTTCATGTTCGGACCTGGCCTCAATGTCACCCGTCAGGAGTACCGCTCCTCCCCTGGAATGAATTTTGAGGACGCACGATACATCATTGTCGCGGTGGCGTTGCGTGCGCTCCTCCGCAATCGGGTGAATCAATTCGAAGTCAACGTCATCCCACGTCCATCGTGTTGGGCTTACACACGGAATCGCGCCGGGCGCTGAAAAAATTGGAACACTTGAGACGATGTCATCGACGGGAAAATTCTCCAGAACCGATTGCGTGCCACCCACGTGGTCGCCGTCTGAATGACTCAGGATCAAGCGATTGATGCGGTGGATTCCTTCATAGCGCAAGAACGGAGCCACGACGGCATCGCCGGTATCGAACGAAGGCGACAGCCGCGGGCCGGTGTCATAAACCAAAACATGAGCTTCAGTTTTAACAACGGCCGACAGGCCTTGCCCCACATCCAGCAACGTCAGCCAGAATTCGCCACGCTGTGGTGACGCGGGTGGCACAAACATCATGGGAAGCAACATGACCGCACCGACACCGCGCGCGGGAAAACCTCGCGGCGAAATGAGCCACGCCGCCCCGATCATCGCTAAGGCAATGGTCCACGTCTTCGGCGCGTGCTGCGCCCATTGCGCGGCGGGAAGTTGGGCCAAAGCGTCAAGAAACGTCCACACCGGTACCACAGACCATTCCGCAAGGTGCAGCAAACCGGCCCCCACAGGTTCAACCGCAGTGATTGTTGCTGCTCCCGCCAGGCTGAGGGGCACGGTAATGAAGCTGAACCACGGAACAGCAATCAGATTCGCCACCGGAGCCACCAGGCTGGCGCGCGCGAAAATAACAATCACCAAGGGCATCAGGCCGACCGCCACGACCCACTGCAGCGCACCGAAACGCGCCCACCAGGATGGCGCGCCAATGCGTGAAGTTGCGGCCAGCAGAATCACGGCGACGGCTCCGAATGAAAGCCAAAATCCCGCTTGCAACACTGACAGCGGATCAACGAACAACACTGCCAGGAGTGACAACGCCAGCACGTCGCTCGCGCGTACGTTGCGCTGGAGCAAAAGTGCTGCCATAGCGACGGCGACCATGACCAGGGCGCGCTGCGTCGGCACGGAAAACCCGGCGAGTCCTGCATAAATGACGGCGGCCAGAATCGCTGCGACGGCCCCGGCCTTAGGCGCCGGCCACCACAAGGGGGTCTGACTCCCTCGCGACCATAAAAACCGTCCGAGAAAGAAAGCCAGCGACGCGACGATTCCAATGTGCAGCCCGGAAATTGAAACCAGATGCGTTGTGCCCGTTCGATTGAACACATCCCACTGGGCTTGGCTGAAATCATGGGTGGTTCCGATGGCAAGCGCCGCTACGATGGCGCCATGCGGGGCGTCTTGCAGCGCGCTACCAATTCGAGCTGCAAGCGACTGCCGGAGGCTTTCGAACGGATGCGATGTCGGCAAGCGCTCCAATCGTTTCGGCGAGATATCGACATCATCGCCGGAATTCTCGCCTCCGCGCTTTTGGGGAGAGCGTACGTAACCCGTCGCACGAATTCCCTGGCGATAGAGCCAGCTTTCATAGTCGAATCCCCCCGGGTTCATGAATCCGTGCGGCGCCTTCAGGCGGACCTGAAGTTGCCATCGATCACCGACCGCGATATCCGGCGGAGGATTTCGCCACGAAAGTCGAATTCGACCTGGCGAGGGACGCTCCTGCCCTCCGGCTTCGATGCGCTCGACATCCATCTGGAATCGAATATCGAATTCCTTCCGGATCGGCATCGACGCCACGACACCGGTGAGCACAACATCGACGCCTTCTGTTTCCGGTACAACGCCGCCCACATCAAGAAGCATATGCGCCCGGAGCAAGGCCCAGACAAACCCGCCGCACATCCAGGCGGGAACGCGCAATGAATGCCAGTGAATGGCAACGGGAACAACAATAAAAACAGAAATGGCCCAGGCCAGCGACGGGAGTTCAGGCAGTTGTTGCAACACAACGACGCCCAAGAGAAAGCCCAGAATACCAACGCGCATTGATTAAACTAGCGAAAGGATGTGGGGGGCGCAGCGCGGCCCCGCCCGCTGCGCGATGAAGCAGCCCCCACGGGAGCCCACGATAGCAAGCAATGCACATTCAGAAGATGCTGCAATACGGCTTCAGGATGTGACATTTTCACGTTCTGTCGCCGGACGGCCCGGATCCTGTCGGTAGTACAGCCGCAGCTGTTCGTAAACCTCAGGATATTCCCGCAACAGGACGTGCGGGATTTCGAAAAACGCCTCACTCATGACGGCAAAGAATTCTTCGGGACTTTCGCTGGCGTAAGGATCCAGTTCCGTCTCCTCGCCGGCGTCCGCCCGATGACACATGTTGTCATACGCACGGGAAAATACATTGGCCCATCGCGCGCGATCCATTCCGGCGTGCAATGGCGGTGCGCCGTTTGCGGCGCCGTCCAGCATATCCAGCTTGTGTGCGAACTCGTGAATGATGACGTTGAAACCATCCTGGCCGCTGGCGGATTTCACATCATCCCAGGAAATAATGACCGGCCCATGCTCCCAGGATTCGCCTGCCTTCCAATCGTCATCTACGTGAACGACTTCGGCCTCATCGACGTACTCATGTCGCGGGCGAAACTGGCCCGGGTAGACAATGACGGCATGCCAGCCGGAATAGTAATCAAGACCCAGATTCAGGATGGGAAGACAGGCCTGGATCGCAATGCGGAGGCGCATATCGTCGTCCAGGTCGACGCCTTCTGCCGCCTCAATGGCCTTTTCATCGAGGAAAAGGACGACCAGTTCGCGCAGCCGCGTGAGATCCTCCTGGCCCAGGTGCCGTGCCGCGGGCGTGTTCATCACCGCACGCTGCCACTGCCCTCCATCCAGCTGCGTTCGCTTCAGTGTGCGGCGCCGCCGCCACTCCCGATAACTCCACATGAATTTGTCCGCGAAATTGACCTGCCCCGCCCAGACGCGGATAATCGCGCCGGTCAGTTAGCCTACGCGCCCGTAGCTCAGCTGGATAGAGTACCTGGCTTCGAACCAGGTGGTCGGGAGTTCGANNATCTCTCCGGGCGCGCCATTCAATCAGGAAGATTTTGCCTGATTGGGATATTTCCCAAATTAGTCAAAAAATAGGCGTGATGAACTTTTGTCCACCCTATCAAAAAAATAGATGGAAACTCCACTAGTCTCAATCATAGTGCCCGCATTCAATTGCGCATCCTACATTGAAGAGTCAATCAGAAGCGCGCTGGATCAGGATTACCCGAACAAGGAAATTATTGTCGTCGACGACGGATCTACCGACAAGACCCTTGAAGTACTGAAGCGTTTTCAAAATCGCATCATTCTACTTCAGCAGACTAACTCTGGCGGCGCAGCAGCTCGTAACAAAGGAATCAAGAACGCTCGTGGAGATTTTGTCGCTTTTCTCGATGCAGACGACTATTGGTTCCCCAAAAAACTTTCAAGGCAAATGGAATTTTTGCAGCAGAATCCTGAAGTCGGCGCTGTCTACTGCACTTGGCGCGAGTGGCTGCCAGACGCGTCTGGAGTCTTCAAATTACCCGTATTGAAGAAAGAGGATTCAGACCTTCCTGGGATTGACGAGGTAAATTCAGGCTGGCTATACAACAAACTCATACTAGATTGCATCGTGCACACGTCCGCGATCTTGGTGCGCAGAAATTTGATCGATGAAGTTGGCTTTTTCGATGAAAAATTGAAGCGTGGCCAAGACTACGAATACTGGTTTCGCCTATCCAGACTTGCACCGATCGTAAAGCTGAAAGCGATTCTTTCGCTTTACCGTCTCCATCCGGAAAGCATTACGCATAAGGCGCACGCCATAAATTACCCCTACGAAGTAATTACAAGGTCATTGTCGAAGTGGGGCCCAGTCGGTCCGGACGGAACCGTGACGCCCGCACGGGTTGTCCGGCAAGTTCTGTTTAAACACTTGTTTAATTTTGGTTACTTACACCTCTTAAATGGCGATCCATATATTGCACGCGGCACATTCATCGAAAGCATAAAAGTCCAGCCGACGAGCTTTAAGGCTTGGAAGAATTTGATTATTAGCTTCTTCAGTAGCCTTAAAGCAAAACGGCAAAACCGCATGGTTCACTGAGAAATTGCCATTTAGAACGTTCGCGGACGCTCAGCACGCTGCAAAAGAGACCTCCTTACGCCCCTCTCGGCACCGCAGGGTTCGTCGACGATTTGTTTTCGAACACGCGAGCACCAGAAGACCACAAACTTTGACAAATACCAATAGCACCCCGCGGCGTAACGCGATCCAACTATTTTTCCTTTGTTACACACGTTGTGCGCATTTTCATTCCTAGAGCGAACACGAACCGCAGGGTTTCCTGGTTCTCCGCGTTCGTCATCATGCTGAGCAAGGATCCAATACCGCCGCGTGCGGGCGCACCCTTCTTGAATTCCGCGCCGGCGCGATCGACGCAGCCCAGCATTTGCTCCAGCAGTTCCATTCGATCCGCCAGATTCGCGAGCCCCTGCACCATGCGCTCAAGTTCGCCCTTGGACTCCATGCGTTCGAGCAGCGAAACCAGCCGTTCGATGCCGCCACGATGCAAACGGTCTACCAGTGACATGCCATTACTTACGGTGTCGGCGAGCCGCACGACCATGTCATCGGTCATTGCATCCTGTGCCGCACCGATCATTCGAACCAGTTGCGCAACACGTTCGAGATCGCCATCCGATTCAAGGCGTGCAAGTATCGGCAGCGCGCGCTCAATGCCCGACCGATTCACGCGATCGAGCAAATCCATGGTTCCGCTGGCTGTGTCTGCGAGTCGGCTCACCATGTCGTCCGTTACAGCATCCTGCGCTGAACCGACCACCCGCGCCATTTGTACAAGCCGCTCCAGATCGCCGTTATTCACCATTTCCGCGATGGCGGGAATGGCTTTGTCCACGCCGCTGCGCGTGACGCGATCCATCAAGTCCATCGCATCGGTCGCCGTCTGCGACAGTCTCGACACCATGTCATCCGTCACCGCGTCTTGCGCGGCCTGAACAACGCGCTCCAGATCCTGATTCATTTCGTTCGCCATGACGTGCCTCCCTTACAGCAATCCGCGCGCCGAACTCCAGTAAAGCTTGTTGTACGCAAGCTTGAACCAGTGTATCGCCCGCGAGGGCGCTTTGGGATCGGGCGGATTTGAGTAATTGAAGGATGCGTAGGTTGCCTTGTCTTTTCCCGCCTGAATGAAGCAGAACACCTTTCCGTCGTAGTCACGCACCGGCGTGCCCACCTTCACGATGGCTGCGATGTTTTCGCCGAGCGCCTCTGCTTCAAAGTGCGCGGTTGATCCTGCCTTGCTGATGGGAATGTTGGTGGTGTCACCGAGCACGTACACATTGTTGCGACCTTCCATGTTGAGGCGAGTGCGATTGGTCGGAATCCATCCGTTTTGCCCGAGGCCGCCTTTCTCGATGACTTCCATGCCTCGATGCGCCGGGATGGCGATCAATAGATCATATTTCGTGTCTGTACCTTCTTCGCTGCGCAGGACCTTGTTGGCAACGTCGACTTCTTTCATGTTGAACAGGGTTTCGTAGGTAATTCCAAGGCGGTCGAATTCCGGGGCCGCCCACTTCGCAACGTTTTCGAGGCTGTGAACGCGACCGATCGGGTAGGTGTAATGCAATTGCACCTTGTCACGAATGCCGCGCTCCTTGAAGTAGTCGTTGAGCATGAACGTGATTTCCAACGGCGCCATCGGGCACTTGTGCGGAACACCGACCGTAATGACCACCTTGCCGCCCTGGAATCCCTGCAGTGTCTTGAACATCTTCACAGCGGTGTCTTCGGTATAGAACGTCTCCGCGCCTTCGGCCAGACCCGGAATGGTTTCGGGTGCCATGCGCGATCCCGTCGCGATCGCCATGATGTCGTATTTGATTGTTGCGCCGCTTTTCGTCTTGACCGAGTTCTGATCCAGGTTGAACTGCTCGACCGGATCGACGCTGAATTCAATCGTGGGTTCGAGCAGGCTGCGCTGATCCCGATACATCTCGTCCGGCATCATCTTGCCGACCGCAACGTAGAGCAAGCCGGGCTGGTACATGTGTCGCTCGGATGCCGAGAGCATGATGATGCGCACCTTGCCGGATTTCAGTTCCGGATTGAGACGTCTTGCCAGGTTGTTGGCCAGAATCGTCCCGCCCATACCTCCACCGACGATCAAAATGTTCATCTCCGCCTCCGCAGTTCTTCGTTCTTGGTTTGTCGTTTGCCTTATTTCTTCTTGCGCACGTTGACGTGCCAGACGCCACCCGTTTCCGTCGTTCCGAGATGCTCATGTCCAACCTTGTTAAGCCACTCCGGAATATCCTTCGCCGATCCCTGGTCGGTTGAGAGCACTTCAAGTTCATCGCCGACTTGCGCCGATTTGATTGCCGCGATCAGTTCCATCAACGGACCGGGACAAAAGCTTCCGCGCGCGTCGATGACTTTCTTTTCTGCCATTTCCTTTCCTCCTCGTGCCACAGACAATTTGCGAATATCAGAATGACCAGATTTGCCCGCCCTCCACATCGCTCAGAAACTTGGTCAGTCCAAGCGGCTCGAGTATGTAGGACTCAAGGGAGTCGGGCTTCAGGCTCAGTAGATCCACCGCCATGGAACATGGGAAGATTTTCGCATCGCCCAGTTCGACGGCTTGCTGGAACAGCGTTTTGAACGACGGGGCCTTCCTGGAAACGAGCAGGTCGCCGACCGGACCCTCCGAAGGCGCATCGTCCGACGCGCCCTTTGCAAAGTACGTTAATGCGTTCATGGAGAGAAAGACTGAAACTTCATGACCGCTGACGGCGCCGACGGATGCGATCATCGCCGCCATCTGCAAAGGTTCCCGTTTCCCCGAGACAACGACAATACTGATCTTCTCTGCCATTTACGTCTCCTGTGGTGGGCACCTTTGCGACAGATTCCGGTGCGCGACCTCGATTCGATTCTTGTTTCGTTCTTCTTTGCGAACACATCCCCGCATTCGCCATCCGAGACTCACCTGACGTAGTTCGGCGCCCGACTGCTACTGTAATAGTAGGCTGCGGGCGATCAGCGTCGATTCGTAGAATAACTGACGCGGCCAAACCCGCTTTGGCTCACCAGAAGCTAGCGCTCGCGGGCTGGGCGAAACAGTGGACCAAGATCCCTGAAATAATGCAACTCCCACCCCTTCCGGCCCCGGGGGAGTTCGTCGCACAAAGTTAGCCAGATTTCCGCATTCTCCAGCCCAATTTTTCTCTCCCCGGTGCCTCTTCGCTTTACACTGCCTCGGATGTTCCCGTGGCCTGGGCATAACACAGTTGATCGAACACGGTCTTTAGAGACAGGAGGCGCGCCAAATTCGCGGCGTCGGATACATAATTAGAGGTCTGCATTGCAGAAAAAGATGAGCCTGGAATCTGGTCCAAACGTTTCGTGACAAACATTGAATCCACCTCGAGCGCGGGATCGACCCACGTAAACCTGAAAAAGGCACTACACGTCATCGTGACCATCGTGTTGGTATGGGCCGCGCTGCGGGTCATCGCCACGGGGGTGGATGCGATCGGTGTGCCCTATTCCACGACACGCGCAGAAGCGTTTGTGCTGGATGGCGTGGAACGGGTCGCTGCCGGTTCAGTCCTTTACGCTCCGGCACCCAGCACAACGATGCACGTGTACAACCCGCTCACTTATGTCGTGCCGGCACTGGGCGCCAGTCACGCGGCGTCGCCCGCTCGCCTTCTTCTCGCCGGTCGGAGTATTTCACTGCTCGCCACACTCATCGCCATCGCCGCCGTCGCCGTCTGGACGTTTCGAATCAGTCGCAACGCCACCCTGTCGACACTGGCGGCGAGCCTGCCCTTGTTTTTTCATGAGCTCGCGCTGTCCGACTTTTTCCGCCTGCGACCAGAAACACCCGCGCTCCTTTTCAGCATTGGCGCCATATTGCTATGGCATCAACGACCCGCCTGGCGCGCCCTGCCCGAAATTGTCGCGACGCTGTGTGTTGTGGCCTTCGCATTCAAACAATCGTTTATCGCCGCACCCATCGCCATTGCGCTGCATGGCGTGCTGCAAAAAGAAAAGGGCGCTTTTGTACGATTTTCTGCGATGTATGGTGGAGGGCTCGCTGCTGCCATCCTTATCTGCATGTCGATTTGGGGTCGTGCGTATCTTGAAAACGTTTACACGACGATGGCATCCAACCCCTGGCTCGTGGCCGAGGCCGTACAGCACTACGGCTGGGGAGTCATCGTCAAGGGAATGGGCCTTTTGGCACTGTCCATTGCAGCCATCTTTTCGATCCGCCGCAACGTTGAACACCGCGTACTGGTATTATTTTGGCTTACCAGTCTCTGCTGGAACGTCATCAGTTCGATGAAAGTCGGTTCGAATTTCAGTTACTACGCGGAATTTGCTTTTGCCAGCGTGCTTGTTTCGATAGCAGCCCTATTGAATACATTGCGGCAACAACACAACAGGCTCGTCGTCGCTGGTACCGTCGTGCTCGCCATACATGTTATTGCCGTAACCGCACTGGACTTCGAGCATCGCGTTCCGCGAATTCACGACACCCTCAGCGAGGACTTGCATCCTTACGTTGAACGTTACAGTGACACCTCACAAACCCTGGTGCTGCACGAAAAGCTGGCCGTTCAACTCAATCGACAACTGCCTTACGACTGGTTCCTGACTGAACTGCTGATCGACCAAGGCAAGATGCAATACCAAGAGATTTTCGGACCTCTGCTCGGCGGGCGAATCGATACCGTGGTCTTCGCGAAATCAATCTGGACGCATCATCTCGAAGACGATGTACTCGCTGATGTGCAACGCCTTGGGTTTCAAAAAACGTTTGAATCGGCGACCGTACTGGAATATCGAAGGTAACACCGCGATCCTCAGGGAAAAGATCGACTTCAAGACCATCAAACTAGCGGCAGTATTTTTTCAGCTGCGTGTCCGTCTCTTCCGTTCGCTTGCGACGAATGTCGTCTGAAAGATATTCCCTAGATCCGTCCGGTTTGATGTCATAAAGGCGTCCGCCATCGCGAAGGGTCACGGCCCGATCCTTGAGCATCGCACACGCACCCTGTCGTTTTTTCTCTTTCTTCTCCGCCTTTTCTTTTTCTTCCTGACGGCGGATACGATCTTCACTCAACTCTTGAATGACCCTGTATTGATTCTCCATACGATCTTGCGCGCTCCGGGACGGTCCATCCGATGACGTCGAGTCAACGGGATTGATTGCGGTGGACGACTGGTCGCGTGGCGCAATATCACCGTAGTGGACATTACCTTCGGCGTCGGTCCATTTGTGAATCTCACCCGCGCAGGCGATGTCGCAACACAATTCCAGGACAGCCAAAGTCAGGAGGAGTGCGCGCATGTTCACCGTGAGCCATTAGGAATGCTCCTCAAAAATCGGAATCGTAAGGACAAACTTGAGAACAACCCGCACATCAAAAACTGAAATTTTCTTTTTTTCTGGGTTTCGGATCGTTTTTGTCACCCTGCGACAGACTTGGCGGTGATTCAGTGTCCAGACTGCGGCCGTTCTTGCCGGACGAACCATTTTCAATATCCACGACATCACTGATGACCTTCCCTTCCGAATTTCCCGGGTCGTCGCCCTTGCCACCAACACTGAACGGGACGGGAATGACCTGTGACAGAAGCGCCAACACCACGGCCGCACCGATCGATCCCGCCGCAAACAGTGCGCGTCGGAACTGACGCTGTCGTCTTACGTCTTGGGTCAGTGTGGCTGCCGGCGGAGTGTCTACGGCCGGCTGGCTCAAATCGACTTCCGGAGTTGAGCTAGTCGCCAATAGCCGATCAACGGCGGCGACCAGCACTTCTGCCGACTCAAATCGATCGCTCGGATCCTTGGCCATCAATCGATTGATCAAGGGCTGGTAGGCCTTCAGGTTTTCCGGCAGCGGCGGGACCGGATCGTAAATATGCATATGCAGCACCGCGAGCGCGCGATCCGCGGCGAAGGGTCGCGAACCCACCAGCATTTCATAAAAAAGAACGCCCACACTGTAGAGGTCAGAGCGTGCATCGACGCTCTTCGCCTGCGCCTGTTCCGGACTCATGTAAAAAGGGCTGCCAACCACGGCACCGGATTCGGTGATCGTCTCGTCGCGCGCGCGAAACTTGGCAATGCCAAAATCCGTAAGGACCGCCGCACCGTCGGCACGAAACAGGACGTTTGCCGCCTTGACGTCGCGATGGATCAGCCCACGCGAATGCGCGTGGCCCAGGGCACCGGCAAGCTGGCGCACCACGGCAAGCGCATCGCGGGGACTCATGCCGGCGCGAATGCGCGCCGCAAGGTCTCCTCCGGAAAGGTATTCCATGACAATAAACAATTGCCCGGCTTCGTCGCGAACATCGAGGATCCGCACAATGTTCGGATGCTCCAAAATCGCGCAGTTCGCTTCTGAGATAAATCGTTTTCGAAATGCCGGATCCGCGCCATGATCCGCGCGAATCATTTTTATTGCGACGCGCCGATTCCCGGCATTGACCTGAAACGCATCGAGCACCGTGCCCATTCCGCCGGAGCTGATTTCTCTGACAATCTGGTAACCCGGAATCTGGATCACGGATACGCGCTCGAATCCCTTCGGTCGAAAAAGCCTTCGCTCAAGCTACAGGCCCGGGACTTCCGTCCTGCAACGTCGCAATCAACTCTCCTTCACTCGCAGCCTACAGACGCTGCGGTAGACAATGCCGCCAGTGAAGGAGGCCGCTATTTACGCATGAGGTAAAGAATCAGGAAAAACAGGCCGGCCGTCAGCAGGATCCCGCCGACAAAATACATCGCGTTGGCAAGATCGATCTTGACCACCTTGCGCTCACCGGCGGGCTTGCTGGCGCTGGCCGCTTTTTTTCCACTCGGGACCTTAAACACCCACTCCGAATCGCCAATGCGGATGCGATCCCCATTATTGATCAATGAACGTTGCGCCTTCTGCCCATTCACAAACACGCTGTTGGTGGAAAAAACATTGCTGACGAACCAGGAGCCGTTTTCCAGAACAAACTGGGCGTGCTGCGCAGAAGCCCGTGGATCGTCGACGACGATGTCACAGTCGGACGCACGGCCCATCATGTACTTGTCCCGATCAAGCTCGACGCGGCGCGAACGCAGGTTCGGACTTAGTCCCACAAGCGACGTTTGCGAAACCTCGATACGCGCAATCATTTGATCGTCGTATTCGGCAAAATTGACCGGTGGCCCACCCACGATCGTGCCATCGATGGCCGCGTTTTCCTGGGTGTTCTCCCACCAGTTTCGCGGCGGATTCTTTTTTGCGCCGCCATCCGCCGCCACGGGTTTCTCCGCAGGCTTGTCAGCGGCTTTTTCCGCAGCCTTTTCGGCTGGTTTCTCTGCGGGCTTGTCAGCAGGTTTTTCCGCAGTCTTTTCCGCCGCCTTGGGTGACTCGGCAGGCGGTGGCTCTGTTTTCGGAGCTTCAGCCTTTTGAGCTTCCACTTTCGGTGGTTCTGTTTTTGGAGCGTCCTGCGCCTGCACCGGCGCCTTTTCTGCCGGCGACCGAATTTGCGTGGCGGCGAGGTCAGACTTTTCCACCTCAGCACGGGGTGGCTCTGCCAATGCCGCTTTCTTTTCCGCGGCAACTGGCGCTTCCGGACGCTTCTCGTTCGCTGGAGACGCCGTGCGCTCGGCGGGCTCTTTTTCGGCAGGCGGCGCGGCCAAATTGACCTTGGATGTAGCTCCCGGCTGCATGATTACGGTTTCGTTTTCTGACGGGCTCAATGCGATGACAGAAATCGTGACGTTTCCAACGCGGATCTTGTCGCCTGCGCGTGCAACACCCCGCTCGATTCTCTTGTCATTGATATAGGTGCCGTTCTTCGACTGCAGGTCGACGACCGCAATTCCCTCCGGCGCCGGCTCAACGGTCGCGTGTTGGCGTGAAACGCCGGTCCCGGTCAGCTGAATTTCCGTCCCGTCGGCGCGACCGATGGTGGATCGCTTGGTGATCACATAATCACGATCGCTGGATCGAAGTGACCAACGTGCTGCGGTATCGTTTAATCCACCGCCCATACCTGCTGACATTTCGCTCATAGTCGTTCCGCTACTCCGCGTTTAACCATTTCTGGATTTGCTCGTGCCACGTGCCCTTTTCCGAGCCGAAATACGCGAGCGAGACCAGGATTCCAAGTGTTACCAGCATTCCCAACAGGAACGCAACGCGTTTTCCCGTGGAACGGGCGTAGCCGCGCTGGGAAATAACCACCACGGTCACGTTATCCGATGCTCTTGAACCGCCTGCGGCTTCAATCAGGTTCGCGGCGAGCTCATCGTCAGACCCGCCCGCATTGCGCTCAAGCACGTTCGCGAACTGTTCGTCGCTCAAATCACGCAACAGCCCGTCACTGCACAAAATGAGACGTTCGCCTTCATGCAGGTGGCCGCGTACGGTGTCGACGACAAGTTTATTCTCGAAGCTGCCGCCGAGACACTGCGTGATCACATTCCGGTCCGGACTGACGCGCGCCTGCTCCGGCGTGATCACGCCCTCATCGAGCTGGCGCTGTACCCACGAATGATCGCGTGTCAGCTGCTTGATCTTGCCGTCCCAGAGATAGGCCCGACTGTCTCCCACCCAGGCAATCTCATAATCGCTTCCGTCCAGTTGGGCTGCGACAATCGTTGAGCCCATCGTCCGCGAGCCGATTCCACGGACATGGCTGCCACGGATGTTTTCGTGGGCCTTCTCGATCGCCGCAACCAGGCTTTCGCCCTGCGAACACGATTCGCGCACCGATTCGGAGGCAATGCGACTGGCCACATCGCCGGCCGAAGCGCCGCCCATGCCGTCGGCCACAAGCCACAGTCCCAGATCCGGAGCGACCAGATAGGAATCCTGATTGTTGCTCCGACTTCCAGGATCTGTTCGCGCAGCTGACGTCAGCGTTTCAGTTTTCAACGGCTCGCACTCACGCTGTCAATTCACGATGACTATCCGTTACCCAGTTTTGCGCCTGCCGCCCGCATCAATTCCTTGAACCGCGGCAAATCAAATTTGGCACTCTTCGTCACGTACGGTTGCATTTGCTTCAGTTCGTCGCGAATTTGTCCTCGCACCGTGGATCCCGTGGTCAGCGCAAGCAATGCCTGGTACGACTGCTGGGCGTCGGAAAAATCGCGGAAGTTATTCGAACCCCGCAGGCTGAGAATGGACACGACCATTTTCTTGGCAAACGCATCGTCAAACTTCACGGTGCGCAGCTTTCCCTGCACTTCATCAATGACTTTTTCCACCGCGTCGACGCGTTGCTTCGTGGCGGNNCATGCAACGCTTCCAGTGCCGCCAGAACGTCAGAAGCCTTTTCCGGCTCGAGCACAGCCACCATTGCGAACGTCAGCAGCAGCGGCGTGTCGTACAACCGCATGGCACCAGATGCGGTATTGACGCGCGGCGCGAGCGACGCGCCCACCTTGTCGTCGATCGTGCGATGGCAACCGTGGCAGTCAAACAGGGACCACTCCGCAAATTCATCCTTCGGGCGCGCCACAGGGCTGGTATTGACGCGCAGGATCAGGCGGGCATTTTCCAGTACACCAATCGCCCACAACTTCGATTTGATGAATTCGCCTTTGCGTTTCTTATAGTCGTCGTCGACGACCCAGTGATTGATGTAATCGGAGAATTGCGCGACGTCAAATGCCAGGCGCGGATGGCCCGCCGCCATGGCGCGATGTGGCACAAACTGTTTCTCGGTTCCGTAGTGGCAAGTCAAACACATCTGCGCACGCGCAACGGGATCTTCCGTCGGGTACAAACCGCGCTTGATGTTGTCCTCGTGCGTTGCGTTTTGTTCAGCGTGACTCTTGATCCAGTTTTCCGCGCCGCCGTGGCAGGCCTCGCAGCTTACGCCTTCGCTGAGAATAAATTTCTTGCCGCGCTTGTCCTGCGGAACATTGTCCGCGTGACAATCCAGGCAGATCTTCGCTTCGTAAGCATTCGGCAACCCGAGCCGCAACGCCATTTCCTTGGACTCCGGACTGCGCAATACCTCGTACGCCTTGTAATGCTGAACAAGGAAATTGCCCTTCACTTCCAGCGTGCCGTCGAAGCGCAAGGACTCATCCAGCAGGATATTGCTCTTCTTCGGATCCGGACGTGGATTGCCGTGGCATTGGTTCGAGGCACAGGTTGCCGCACCGAGATGCTGTGGCGCGGCATCACGCGGCAGTGGATCCGCCGCGCTCGCCGTTCCCGGCAACAACATTGCAGCGCCGAGTATGATTCCGGTCATTCCCTTGCACACAGGAATCCAGTGTCTGAAAGAGTGTCCTGGATGCCCGCTCTTGCGGGCATGACGACGGAGGACGTTCATCGGTATTCCCCTTACTCGTTATCCACAACAAAGTACGGTTTGCGGTTCTTGTCCAGATACAGGTGTTCCATATCCGTTTCGCTCAACGGACCCGAACCACGGCGACCAAAGATGGCAACCTGGTTTCCGGACTCATCGACGGCACGGTCGCGATCCAGCCCCTTCGACAGTGACAAGGCCGGTGCCGATGTCGCGTACGTGGCGATCAACTCCGGATTGGGCGACGGGCTGAAGCCGTAGAACTTCGGCTGCAGATCCGGCGACGTCAGTTGCAGCACCTTGAATCCGGCTTTGCCATCGGCGACGTAGGCGAACAGCGATGCATTGGTTGACGCCACCACCACATCACGTGCGTCCTTGATCTGTCCGTTCGCGTTGAACATCTTGAACAGTTTCATCGCTTCCGGCCGCTTGATGTCGACGATCGCGATACCGTCCGCGCCGTCGGCGACGTACGCGTAAGTGCGCGCAACGTAGACGCGGTTAGCTGCCTTCAGGCTCACCGTGTTGTTTTCAACCAGACGCGGCTTGGTCTTGTCGGTTACATCAACGACCTTCAAGCCATCTGCATCGGTCACGAATACATAGCGGAACTGCAACGCCGATCCGCGCCCTCCGTTCAATGGCACACTGCCTGCCAGCTTCGGTTTCAGCGGCTCGTCGAGATCGACAATCACCAACGCCTTGTCCGTCGTGATATAGGCGTAGTTGCCGCCGATCGTGATATGGCGCGCACCATTCAATACGCCGTTCTCATTCCAGGTTACCGCGCGCTTGTTGAAGTTGTTGCGCGGTTCCAGATCCAGTTCGGTGTCGATATCCGTCAGAATCAGGCCCTCTTCCGAGTCGGTGATAAACGCGTATTTGTAAATCGGGTGCATCGGTTTTTCCTGATTCACCTTTTGCATCAGGTCGCTGACGCTGCGCGAAGGCTGCACCGGCATCGTTGTCGCGAGCGTTACGCAGGTCGCGTTCTTGCTCTTGATGCGCGTGTCCTGACCCAGACGGCTGGCGGGACCCGTAATGATGCGCTGGCTGACGCCCTTGTTGTCGATGCTCGCGATGTCGTAGATCTGCATGCCATCCTTGCCGTTGGCCGCGTACAAATATTCGCCGCGCATCTGCAAACAGCCGGTGGGACCCGAGCTGTGGCTATAGGCATCTTCGAGCACCTTGTTGCGATCCTGGTGCTGCTTGAACCAGTCCGGATACGCGTACTTGTGCAGGTAGCTGCCAATGACCGCCTGGGGTTCTTCCCACTCGGTCACCTTCACTGCCGTGACGGACGACTGCGTGCCGACCCACGCGTAGCGGCCCACGAAGTTGATGAAGTTGGTTCCGTAACCCAGCGTCTGCGTCATGATCGCGTTGTTGTCACCATCTTTCGAAACATGACAGTCGCTACACACGCGAGTCTCCGTGGTACGCACTGTGTGTGAAAAATGCGCATTCTTGGCTTGCGAACTGTAGCCGCTCGCCGCGATGGGCGGCTGCTGCATGTAGATGCGTTCGCGATTGGAGTTTGTCGACGACAACACAAGGTCGGACGACGACCGCACCGGCGAAATCTTGTTGCCACTCAATCCACCACGGCGACCAATCATGAAGATCTCGTCGCGCGCGACTTGCGGGTTATACGTCGCATAGTTACGCGTCGCCTTGCCTTCATAGTGATGGCGCTCGGTCTTCCAGTTCGCCTCGATCGGCAGATGGCATCCGCCGCAGCTGGTGAGCCACGAGCTGTGGCAGGTATGGCATTCCAATTCGCTGTCCTGATGGGCGCGATCATTGGCTGCAACCTGCGAACCCCACTTCATGTCCGTACCCTTGCCCATCAGCTTCGCGCGCGCCGCCTTCTCGTTGTAACGTGCATTGCCCTTCGTGACGGTGTCCTTGACCAGCGACACTTCCCACTCCAGAGACATGTCCACCAGAGAGCGCTGAATCAGTTTGCCGTCGCGCCATTCGAAACGCTTGCGGCCGTCAGGGTTTCGCAACGAAGCCAGGTTGGTACCACCGGGCGGTGACGCCGGGCCCGAGGTTTTCAGCGTCGGATAGTTGTCCGCGTTGCCGTGACAATCCTTGCACTCGATTTCGATCGCGGCTTCAACTTCGCCGTGGATGTGGCCGGTGCCGTGGCTGTCCTGCGCAAAGTGGCAGTCGACGCAGTGCATGCCCTTTTCGAAGTGAATGTCCTTCAGGTGTACGGCTTTTTTGAACTTGTCCGGGTCCGTGTCGGAAACAATCGTGCCTTTGGCGTCGAGCAAGTTGCCGTCACGATCGCGCTTGAAGATGGCGCGGAAATTCCAACCGTGGCCGTGATAGTCGGCGAACTGGGTATCCTTGAGCTTCGGATTCAATTCGCTGACGCTTTCCAGAAAATTAATGTCGGCCCACTTGCCGCGTGGCGCGGCGCCTTCCGGATTGCGCTCGTTCACTTCGCGGATTTCTTCGGCGGTCGGATACTTCTGTTTTTCCGGCCACATGAATGGCGCATCAGACTCGTAGTCCCACATCGTGTAACCCAGGTACGAGTTCACGAACACGTTGGGCTGATGCATGTGACAGTTCATGCACTGCGCGGTCGGAATCGAACGCGTGAACGCATGCTGCAGCGGATGACCCTTCTCATCCTTGTTAATGGTCGGATCGGCCGTTTGCGATTTGCCCTGGTGGCCGAATTTCGCATACGGACCCGAATCGAACTTGTCGCGGCTGTTCGCGTAGACGACGTGACATGCAGAACATCCGGATGAGCGATAGTCGCCCGGCTGGTCATTCGTTCCCATGAACCACAGGAACGGATCGTTCAGGCGCGTCTTGTGAATGTTGATTAGCGGCACCGAGATGCGCAGACCGGTACCCGGACCACGATTCGACTGACGGATGTCCGGTCGGCCCGGTTCTTCGAGGCGCTGGATATTCGGTAGCGCATTGGGTTGCCCGATTTCCGGGAACAAGTGCGAAATGTTGCGGCCGCCGCGCTCAAACACGCGGAAGATATCGCCCGGCTTCACGGTTTCCCACGCGGGGAGCGGATACAGGATCGGCAGGATGCCGTACTTGGCCAGCGCTTCGTCCGGGTTGTCGACCTTCGGGCCTTTCAGCACGCCCGGCAAACCATCGCGCGTGTAGCTTTCGCCGACAAGATAGTTCTTGAACGGCAGAATACCGTTGGCGTACGCCGCACCGCCCCACAACATGGCACCGGTCGCCATCATGCTGCGCTCGGACGCCTGAATTTCCTTCATGTGGCAGGCGCCACACGCTTCACGTGCAATGCGATAGTCGGATGGATTCACAAAGCGAACGTATTCCGGACTTTCGCGGTTTAGCAACGTATACGTGCGCGGCGGATTGGCGCTGCTCGGCCACTCCTTGGGAAAGCGCGACGGCACGTGTGCTTTTTCAACCGCGGAACGATACAGCGGACCCTTGGTGTCGACCGCACCACCCGGCTTCATCACGTTGGCATCACCGCCGTGGCAGTCGGTACAGCCCAGCTTCACCGCCGGGTTGTCGTGCATGTTCACCTGATCCGTCTTGCTGTGACAGGACACGCAGCCTTTCGTCTTCGCGTCGACCGCTTCCTGAGTCTGCGACTTTGGCGCCGGGGGCGCCGTCTTGGTGTTGGCATCCGCGGCTTGCGCTTCGCCAGCGCCCGCGAACAGCATCACCGCTGCGACAGAACATCCGGCGACGGACAGTCCGCGACGGGCCGTCTGCAGCATGGAAGTTACATTGTTGAGCGAGTTTTTCATAAGTTGACCTGCGCGATTCAGTTCGTTCGATTCTCGGTTCATTGTTCCCTCGTTCCGTCGCGTCAGTAGTTCAATATCAGATTGGCCAGGACGGAGTACGGCGTTTTGTCATCGCCGTACAGATCCTTGTAACCATCACCCGGAATCAGCCATGCCGTGGAAAAACGCACGATCATGTTCTGCGTCAGGAACGGACGCCAGATGGCCGCGATGGAAACGTCGGTGCCGATGGACGGATCGATTTCCGCCTGTTGACGCAGCGTCTCGATCACTGTGGTATCGACGAAGCGAATCCAGTTCACGTTGAACGACAACCGGAACGCCGGCAGGATGTCGAAGTCCCCGCCGATTCCAAACAAGGCGGTTCCAGGATTCGTGAAGTTCGACTGACCTTCTTCCTTCGACGAGCGCAGCGAATTCAACACGCCATTGCGGCCGGAGATCGCGACACCGCCACCACCGATGAGCGGCAGCGCCTGGCGAATCCAGTAGCTGGTATCAGCACCCGCGAACAGCGGATTTTCAAGCACGGCGTCGAAACCTTCCGACTTGTCGTCGTAAGGGTCCTTGTCCGCGCTGGCATAGAGCCCTGAAACGCGGATGCGCGCCCAGTCGAAGTCCTTGGAAAGTTCCGCTGCCGCAAAGTACGCACGCACATCGTTTTCCTTGCCTTCGCGCGTCGGGCTGTCTTCTTTTCCAAACACGCCGTACAACGACGCGCTCACATTCAACCAACCGACATGACCATCGCCGTTGTAGCCGAGGTAGGTGACTTTGTAGTCGCGGCCGCGCTCGCTGAAGATCGATGCGGGTCGGACCAGGAAGCCGTTGTCGTCGTAGTAGAACTCTTCGCCTTCCTCGTTCTTGTTGTAGAGCAACACGAACTCGGAGGTGTAGCCCTTCACGAACGTGTCTTGCCAGAACAGGTTGAATACGGCGACATCGTCTTTGCGCAATCCAAGACTGACGTCGTTCAGGCCGCTGTTGGTGTCTTTCTCGTAACGCCGGAAGTACGCAATGTTGTACTGGAAGACGTTGTTCGCACGCGTTCCGAACAGGCGCACGCCGAGCGCGGAGTCGTTGAACAGGAACGATCGGAAATCGGCGGTGAAGTTCTGAATGCCGAAACGAATGGTGTCGAAGTCGTAGCGGGCCGACACATCGCGCAGGTGGATGTCTCCGAACAGCTGCTGGATGCCGACGAACGAATCCGTTCGCTCCGTGCCTTTGCTGTCTTCCTCAGTCGGGTCGATGTTCACCAATCCGCGTTCTTCGAAGCTGACCCGGTTGTAGTTGATCACCGGCGTGAAGCGGAACTCGAGATCCGGCGGCATGAACGTCGTGTCGCCCTTGTACAACACGTGCTCGAGGATAAAGCTCTGGCTGAAGAACGTGCTCTTGCCGTCGCCGATGGTATCCACGGTGTCGCTACGCGCCGTGGTGATCAAACCGACCGGCACCGGAATGTAGCGCGGTTCGTAAATCGTGTCCGATGAAATCTGGAAGCTGACAAACCAGTCTTCGCCGAACAGCGGTTCGTCGCCCTTGAACTTGTTGTTCGTGTTGTACGAGTCCCAGTACCGCACCGGATAACCGAGCGCGTCGACAATCGTCCAGCGATTCTTCAGCGGTGACGGCGGTTCGAGCGTATCGAAATCCGCGTACGGCATTCCGCCCTGCACCAACGTGCGAGTCGCGGCCGGTGCGGCGGCTGGAGTTTCGGCCACAGGCGCGGGAGCGACCGGAGCAGGCGTGGGCGCGGCGACAGGTGCCGGAGCCGGTGCGGCAGGCTTCGGGGGTTGTGCCGTCTGCGTCGGTGCCGGCTTCGGTTTGGTCGCAGGCGCAGCCACGGCCGGTTTG
>DKAR01000060.1 GCA_002450895.1 Proteobacteria bacterium UBA6921 | reverse complement strand
GGACGAAGCCGACATCAAAGCCAATATGATCTCGGTGACTTCTCCGATTGCGCGCGCGCTGATCGGAAAGCAGGAAGGGGATGTGGCTGAAGTACAGGCACCAGGCGGAGTGCGACGCTATGAAATTCTCGCGGTTAAGTACATTTAAATCCCAAATGTCGTTGTTTCGCGTTGCCATCGGAGTATTCGTGTTGGCGCTCGGCGCCTGCGCCGGTTCGCCCGGAGAAACAAAGCACGATTCGTCCGCAAAAGAAACGACCAACGGAAGCGATGCGTGCCGTGCCTCGATTCGTGAAGCAATCCGTCTTCACAACGCCGCAGTTGAACTCGTGAATGCGAATCGGGCGCAATTGGCGGTAAATTCCTTCGATCAGGCCATTCTCGAGTGGCAGCGTGTGACCGACGGAAGCTTGAACTGTCCGCGTGACGCAATCACACGCGCCAACGATGGCCTGCAAGACACGCAGCGTGAGCGCGAGCGGGCACTGCAAACACCTCCCTAGAAATTCCAATGAAGAAAATTGAAGCGTTTGAACGTGTCGTGCTGACCGCATGGGTCGGTGGATTGTGGTCGATCGGCTATCTCGCTGCGCCGGTGCTATTCAAGGTGCTCGACGATCGGCGCATGGCCGGCGAATTGGCGGGGCATATGTTCAAAATCATCGCGATCGTCGGGCTGGTGTGCGGCATCGTGCTCGCGGTGACCGCGATACTTCAGGCCGGTAGTGGCTGGTTGCGGCAATGGCGTGGAATCGCCCTGCTCACAATGATCGTGCTGGTTGCCGTGGGACTCTTCGTCGTTCAGCCCATGATTCAGGAAGTGAAGGCGCAGGGGCTGGTGGAAGGAACGGATTCCATGCGGCGGTTTGGCATGCTGCACGGAATCTCGTCGATCCTTTACCTGATTACGAGCGTTTGCGGCTTGGCCTTGGTGGCCTTCGGTCCGCGCCGGGGCGCCGGGAATTAGTTTTTGGAAACGCGTTGCGCGACTCGTCGGACCGGTTTGATCTTGAGCGCGTGTCCTTTCGAGACTTTTCCGTGGTGCGGCGAGACGACGGTGCGGTATCCCGGCCCCGATTACGCGACGCAGGTTTGGACGGCGCCTTTTTTTCAGGCGAAGGGCGATACAGGACGGCAATCTGTCCAATGACCTGTATCAACTCCGCGCCACAGCGCGACACCAAGGCCGTGATCGTTTCGCGCCGTTGCTCACGGTCATCGTCACGCACCTTGACCTTGATCAATTCGTGGAAATCCAGCGCGGAATTGACTTCGGCCAGCACGGGTTCCGTGAGGCCGGCCTTTCCGAGCAGGACGACAGGTTTCAGTTTATGGGCTTTACCGCGCAGGGCGCGGCGTTGTTCGTCGTTCAAGTTCATGAGATGTTGGTGGTATGCCTGAAAAGTCGCGTAGTGTACCCGGAAAATCCGCGAAATTCGCGGTCGCCGCGAGTCCGTTTAATCCCGTCAAACTGGAACTTGGAATAATTTTGGTGGTCGCCTTATTGTGGGCTGCCGTCGTTACGACCTGGGTACCGTCCGTGATGGTCCAAATGGCGCTGCTCGCGTTGTATGGAATTGGGGCGATGGTCTGGCTGGTGCGCAGGACGGCGAAGGTCAGCCGTCACGAAGCGTCAAAATTGCGTGACGGAACATCCTGAGTCGAATCGAACCATGGCACGAAGCAAAAGCAGTAAGCGTTGGTTAAAAGAGCATTTTGACGACCCGTACGTAAAACTGGCGCAAAAAGAAGGCTACCGTTCGCGTGCGGTCTACAAATTGCAGGAGATTCAGGAACGCGACAAGATTCTGAAGCCCGGCATGACCATCGTTGATTTGGGTGCGGCGCCGGGGGGATGGTCGCAGTATGCAGCCAAGCGCGTTGGGGATTCGGGGACAGTGATTGCCATGGACATTCTTCCCATGGATTCAATTGCCGGAGTCCAGTTTCTCCAGGGCGATTTTCGCGAAGACGCCGTGTTAGGCGCGCTGCGCGATCTCGTCGGTGAGCGGAAAGTTGACTTGATTCTGTCGGATATGGCCCCCAATATGAGTGGGACCGACATCATCGACCAGCCGCGCGCCATGTATCTGGCTGAGTTGGCAGTCGATTTTGCACATCAGGTTTTGCGGCCCGGAGGCGACATAGTTATTAAGCTGTTTCAGGGGAGCGGGATGGAGGATTTGGTCAAGCTGATGCGACCCCGCTTTGCGAAGTTGACGTACCGCAAGCCCAAAGCGTCGCGCGCAAGATCGCCGGAAGTCTATGTAGTAGCGAGAGATTACAAGCTGTAGTAAGGTGGGTTCGCGCGAAATTTTCGACGCGAAGAAATCAATCAAGATAGAGGCAAGTCCTTTGAGCGACCTGGCGAAAAATCTAATTCTTTGGATCGTCATAGCAATCGTTCTCGTATCGGTGTTCAACAGCTTTGGCCCACGCCCGAGCAGCGCAAAACCGGTCGAATACTCTCAATTCATGCTCGATGTCCGCGAGGGCAAAGTCCAGAAGGTTCTGATGGAAGGCCGCAGCATCCAGGGGATTTCCCAGGGTGGTGACCGTTTCGTGACCTACAGCCCCGAGACGGACAACCGATCGCTGGTCGGTGAACTGCTGGACAACCACGTCATCATCGAAGCCAAGCCGCCAGAACAGCAGAGCGTGCTGATGCAGATCTTTATTTCCTGGTTCCCGATGCTGCTACTGATCGCCGTCTGGGTGTTCTTCATGCGCCAGATGCAGACGGGAGGCAACAAGGCGCTGTCGTTCGGCAAGAGCCGGGCCAAGCTGTCCTCCAGCTC
>DKAR01000188.1 GCA_002450895.1 Proteobacteria bacterium UBA6921 | reverse complement strand
TTGTCCCGATCGATCTCTTTGTCCGCTTTCTGGAACTGGCGGATGCCTTTTGCCGCATTGGCCGCGGCTCGATATACCTGGTAGTTCTCGCCCATTATTTTCTCCTTGGAGGTTTGTCTTGCTTGTTTGTTCGCTCTTTGGTTTTTCTCGATCAAAATGAATATCGGGTTGCCGGATTCGACCGCATCAGTTGTTTCGACGGCAGCCACCCCAGCAGAGTCTCGGCTCGGTCAGGTACATGAACCCGAACTCAAGACCGGCTCCGCCTGAACCATTGAATGCATCCGAAAAGGTCAGTGCGGTAATCAGCTTCTTTCCTTCCCAGCGCAATCCAATTCGGTAGCTGGGTGGCGCATAGGCCTCGCCGGTTACGCCGAAGACTTCGGCAACTATGGTCGATTTCGGCACCACGTCGTAGACGGCGAGACGCGACGTGTAGGTGAAACCCCAGGCAGTGTCTTCGCTCGGCCCTTTATTCTGGTTCAATACGACTCCGGGGAGAATATCGAGCAGTACGCGATCGTTGTTGAAGTTGTACGTTGCAACCCCGTTGGCCCACCAGGATTCACCGGCGTTGCTGACCTCGCCTTGCTCGAGATGCTCCGGCGTCAACCCCGTACCGAACATCAGCGCGTAACCTGCCGTCTGAGCTTCGTTCTCGCTCAGGCGGTGCTTGACGTAGAAACTAGGCGACGTATACGACTCTGAATTGTCCTTTGGATCGTCGTAAAAATGGACGCCGACAACGTTGAATTCCCAGTCCGGCATAAGCGCTGCCACAGCGATAATTGCCGAGTACTCTTCGCCGACAGTGCCGACCAGCGTTGCGACCCCATACGGCGCCGTCCACTGATTGTCGCCGTTGAATTGCTGCGCTTCAGCGTCGAAGCCGACAATGGCGACCGCAACGAAGAGGATCCGTAAATTCATGCCGCAAGGTCCGCCGTCGTCACGCTCAGCAGGGCCAGCACTTCCGCAGCAAATCCCGGATGGGGCCAGACGCAGCTAATGAATCCCCTACTCTGCATATTTGGGCTCCCACGATCGCAAATGTGGTTCAGGAAATCTCCGTCGTTGCTTCGCTAGCACTCCGACGGATTGATGTATTTATGGCGTCGAGCAGATAACCGCCTGGTTGTCCTTTGTGCAAAACACGGAAGCGGCTATCCAATGGAATCGTCGCGGCCACGTCCTCTGGCCTGACGGCCGAGAGAAATATGACGGGCACTTTCGAACCGGACTCGGCGAGCTTTTCTGCAAGCTCGGTACCCGAGAGATTGTCTAGCTGCACGTCCAGAACAAGGCAGTCGAAAACCGGGCGTTTCAGGTCACCGAGAAAGTCCTCTGCCGAGCCATACCCGATTGCGCAGAATCCTGCCGCGCTAAGCAGCCTTAAGAGCGAGCGCCGCATGCTCTCGTCGTCGTCAACCACACCGACATAGACTTTTGCTGTCGACTCCGCTATCACGCGTCATACAATAGTTCGGGTCGAAGGGAATCGACAGCGTCCCTTTCGGGACGTGCAGCCAAGGACTCGGGCCTACAAGTGCGGCGGAAATCGTTTGTCTGTCGACCACAAACGTGCTGAAGAGCCGTTATCTCGGCCACAACTGAATTGGAGCAGTAGCCCGACATGAGCGTCATTTCGATTACGTGGTTGCTAATTGGCGGCGTCTACCTGGGCGTTGCCGCCCAGTTCTTCGTCGTCTGGCTGAGAACCCGAACGGCTTACATGGGCATTTTTGCATTGAGCGCTGCCAGCGGGGCCGTCCTCATGCTTTTCGAGCTGGCCTTGATGCGCGCTGGCACGCCAGCCGAATCGGGGGAAGCGTTCCGGTGGGTGCAGCTGGCTGTCGTATGCGCGGTCGTCGGGATGGTCTGGTTCGTTCGCTTCTACCTGCAGGCTGGCAAGCTCTGGCTTGCCTGGCTGGAAACTGGTCTTCGCGTGGTGGCCATGACCATTAATTTCCTGCCGCAGCGCCCCAACTTCGTGTTTGTCGAGATGTTGCCGCCACGGGAAGTTCATTTTCTCGGTGAAACGGTATTTTCGCCGCTGGGAGTGAGGAGCAACTGGGAACTGCTTACGGGTATTGCCGGACTTGTGCTTCTTGCCTTCCTTGCAAGTGCCGTGGTCGACACATGGAATCGCAAAGACAGACGCAACGTCTTCGTGATTGCCGGCGCGTACGTTGCAGCGGTAATCATTACTTTCGCCCAGGCACGACTGGTGGCCTGGGGCCTCCTTGACGCGCCATATGTTGTCGGCATCAACTTCGGAATAGTGATTATTGCGATCTTCTACCTGCTCAGCGATGAAATAGTCAGGGCGGGACAGTTAGCTGAAAGACTCACTGCGTCGGAGCAAAGCATGAAACTCGCAACGACCGCCACAGGCGCCGTTCTTTGGGAATGGGATCTGGTCCGAGACAGGATTTGGATCAGCGATGTCGGACAAAGACGTCTGGGCATCAATCCCAATGATACTCTCAGTTTCGAAGATTCCGTCGCGACGCTAATCGAGGAGGATCGGGCTGTATTGAAGGACGCTGTGCGCAATGCAATTGAAGGTNNGCTGGATATTACCGAGCAAAAAAGAGCTGCGGACGATGCACGGTCACTGAGCAGCGAAATCGCTCACCTGCAGCGAGCTTACACTGTGGGGAACATGTCGTCCGCGCTGGCTCACGAACTCAATCAGCCGCTGGGCGCAATACTACGCAACGCCGAAGCGGGAGACCTCATTCTGAAACAGAGCCCGCCGGACCTGGACGAACTCGAGGCAATCTTTTCGGACATTCGATATGATCAACAACGTGCAATTGGTGTAATCGACCACCTGCGTGGACTGCTCAAACGTCGCGATCGCACCTTCGAGTCGGTCGATGTCGCAAAAGGCGTTGCGGATATTGTGGCATTGTTACGATCAGAATCACAGCGAGAACACATCAGCATAGAAACACGGATACCTGCGAATCTTCCACCAGTGCTGGGTGATCGTGTACAACTGCAACAAGTCATCCTGAACCTGGTTCAGAACAGCATAGACGCGTCCGTTGACAGCACCGATTCCAGGAAACTCATTTCCATAAGCGCTCGTGCACTGGATGACGGATTTATCGAACTGGCAGTCGCCGATTGTGGAGAAGGGATTCCTGACTCAGAACTTCGCCGGATCTTCGAACCTTTCCAGACAACAAAACCGGAGGGCCTTGGGATGGGACTTGCAATTTCGAAGGTTATCGTGGAACAGCACGGGGGCCGCATCCTCGCGTCCAACAACAACGACGGCGGCGCAACGATACGGTTTACGTTGCGACAATCCGCAGCCTGAGGCGAATCGTGCAGAATTCCTCGCCCCTGATCTTTCTTGTCGACGATGACGAGTCGTATCTTCGCGCTGTCGACCGGTTGCTCAAAGCGCGGGGATATCGCACCAGGCTGTTCGTATCCGCACGACAATTCCTGGCTGAGCGCCCCGCTGAAGCAAGGGGGTGCGTCGTTGCCGACCTGGACATGCCTGATATTGACGGCATGTCTCTGCAGCAGGGCTTATTGCAGTCAGAGAATCCCTTGCCGATCATNNGAAGATTTCATAACCAAGTCCGCGCCCAGCAGCCATCTGATCAACGCTATCGAACGTGCCATTCAACGTGACGCCGAAGAAAGCGACAGTAGAAAGCAACAAAATGAGCTTCGGCAACGATTTGCAGATCTTACGCCACGCGAACGCGAGGTCCTGAGTCACGTTTTGCGCGGCAGGCTCAACAAGCAGATCGCCGCGGATCTCGGCATCAACGAACGTTCGGTCAAGCGACATCGAACGGCGTTGATGAACAAGCTCGGCGTCCGGTCGGTGTCCGAACTGGCCCGTCTCGCCTACAAAGCCGGGGTTGAGTAAGGGGCATTCTGCGCGGACACTTTTAGTGTTTTGCCGTAATGAATCCGAAAGCCCCGCCTGAAGGTGGAGCGCATTGACGCTCCTGTTGACAGAAATAGGGGACAGTGACTT
>DKAR01000200.1 GCA_002450895.1 Proteobacteria bacterium UBA6921 | reverse complement strand
GACTTGTTTAGCGGCGCCGGAATTTTCACACCATCGACCTTGCGGCCCGTGGCCTTGGAGTAGTCGACTTCGGTTTGCCAAACAATACCCACGTCCGCCTGGCCTTTCTCAATACGATCTGGCGTTTCGCGATGGTGACGTTCAGTAAACCAGGTCTTGTTCTCCACAGCCCAGCAGCCTTTGCACTCCTTGTTGCCGGTCACCTTTTCATACGCTCCGAGATCTTTCAGCATCTCCGAACCGTAGAACGTGAAGATGCCTTCGGTGAGTGGATTTGGATGCGATTGCACCAGATCGTCACGCTTCAGATCTTCCGGACCTTTGATGCCCTTCGGATTGCCCGCAGCCACCATCAGCGCAAGCTGGTTGTGTGTGTAGGTCATGTATTGATCCATCTTGCCGGCGCCCTTGAGCTTTTTGAGGTGCCCCAGGTCTACGCTCGCGTAGATGTCCGGATTCATCGCAATCTTTTCGCCGTTGATTTCACCCTGGGCCAGCAGTTGCTGTTTCAGGATTTGTCCGGGCGGAATGGTTTCAACAAATGCCGTCTTGACGTTGGGATTCTTCTTCAGAAAATCCTTCATCAGTTCTTCCATTACCATGAACTGATTGCCGGCCAGGTACATCACCAGATCCGCCTTGTATGAATCGCCGATCTTGCCGATTTCGACCTTTCCGTCGGAATAAAAAGTTCTGTAGTCGTGATTGCTTGCTTCGTCATCTGCCGCCATAACCGGCTTGACCATCACCGCCGGAGCAATAGACATGGCGAACATCGTCGTCAGCACGCGCTTGGACACTCTCATAACCCGCTCCTCCTCCAATCGTTGAATACGAACACCCTGTCGCGAAATGCATTCAGGGCGAATTAATCACTACGGCGATCCAATCGCTTTTGCTTTTTGTTATCCGTAACAACTGCTCAGGCTAAGGCAAGGGAACAATCAGTTGCCAAGAATCTTGGCGGCAATATTTTTTGTCATTTTTTGAATTGAAAGGGCGTGCGGCCTGAAAGACCGCACGCCGAGAACCTTACGGACGAATGTAATTCCAACCCTGATCCTGAAGTTCCATGATGCGGATGATTCCACCAGGAACAACGCGGACGCCGTCGGTCAGTTCAGGCTTTTTGCCCGTCTTCTTTTCAATGCCTGCCATCGTATTTCCGCACGCGCTGAACGTAACGCCTTCGGCGGCAAGACTCTTCACACGCGTTGGAATGTCACCACCGGCTTGCGGCGTCAAAATTTTCAACCCTGGACCATAGGCAACGAGTTCCACCGTGACGTTGTCGATTCCCATTGCTTTGCGCAAATTGACAAGGTTATTCAACGCAATTGCGTACATCTCTTCGTTGTTGTCACTGACCTGAATTACAACGTTGTGGTGTTTCGGTGCATCGGCAGCGCCCGCGTTACCGGCCAAACCTGCCATAAGTCCAAATGACGCCAACACCACTGCAATCTTCCGAAACAGCTCTTTCATAAAACCCCTCCTGAAATAAATAGCCGCGTGAAGTTAACTGAAATGTCTAGACGTAGTTTCAACCTGAAATTGCAAAGTAAATACCCAGTGGACAAGGAATATACTCCATCGAGCTTGAATGGCAAAGAAAACCGGTCGTGTACTCGATTGTCGATTTATCCACCGATTGAATTTGTTGGATGCTGTCGCTCATTCCACGTTCCGGCTCATGCCATGTGTTGACAGGTTAAAGAGCAAATTATGAACAACTCATGAACGAGCGCTGTAGCCAAGGTTCGGCGCCAACCAGCGTTCTGCGTCAGCTTCCGACATACTTTTTCGCTTCGCATAATCAGTCAGTTGGTCGTGATTTACCTTACCGACCGCGAAATACTTGGAATCAGGATGGGAAAAATAAAAACCACTGACCGCGGCGGTCGGCACCATCGCAAACGCGTCAGTGAGCCAAATACCGGTGTTTTCCTGGACTTTGGCCAATGCCCACAGCAGTCCCTTCTCGGTATGCTCCGGGCACGCCGGATACCCCGGCGCAGGGCGAATCCCCTGGTAGTCCTCGTTGATAAGCGCGTTATTGTTAAATTGCTCGCTGGAGGTGTAGCCCCAGAACTCCTTGCGCACGCGCTCGTGCAATCGCTCGGCGAAGGCCTCAGCAAGACGGTCGGCCAATGCCTTCAGCAAAATCGCGTGATAATCATCGTGATCCTTTTCGAAACGCGCGACGTGCTTATCGATTCCTATACCAGCCGTGACGGCGAAAACACCCAGGTAATCCGGCTTGCCTGTAGGCGCAACATAGTCAGCTAAACACAGATTTGGCTTGTTATCGGGCTTCAGCAGCTGCTGACGAAGAAAATGGAACGTTGTCGTAATCTGTTTTCGTGACTCGTCGGTATACACAACAACGTCGTCGTCCCCAAACGCATTGGCCGGATAAAGCCCAATCACGGCGCGCGCGCTGAGCCACTTTTCATCAATGATTTTATTGAGCATCTTCTGCGCGTCGTCAAACAGCTTGCGCGCTTCGGCGCCCTGCTCGGCGTCATCGAGAATTTTTGGAAAGCTGCCGCGCAATTCCCACGCCTGGAAGAAAGGCGTCCAATCGATGTAATTCACAAGTTCGGCGAGCGGATAGTCGTCGAACACCTGTACGCCAAGTTTTTTCGGTATGGGTGGCGTGTAGTTTGCCCAATCCAGCTTCAATTTGTTTGCACGCGCCTGAGCCAACGTCAACCATTCTGTCTGGCGTTCTCGGTTTAGATACTGCTCGCGCACTTCGGTGTATTCGGCTTTCATTCGCGCAGCAAAATCGACACGCTGACTACCAATGAGATTTTGCGCCACGCCGACCGCGCGCGATGCGTCTTTCACATACACCACCGGCTCATCGTAATTCGGTACAATCTTAACCGCGGTGTGTGCGCGCGACGTTGTTGCGCCGCCAATCAGCAGCGGAATCTTGAACTGCTGGCGCTGCATTTCTTTTGCGACGTGCGCCATTTCTTCCAGCGATGGCGTGATCAGGCCGGACAGGCCGANNCCGATGTCGTGCACGTCGCCCTTCACCGTGGCGAGCAGGATCTTGCCCGCTGCGCGCGAGTTGGCATCCTTCTCCGCCTCGATAAACGGAATCAGATGCGCAACCGCCTTCTTCATCACGCGGGCAGACTTCACCACCTGCGGCAGGAACATTTTTCCCTCACCAAACAGATCGCCGACCACGTTCATGCCATCCATCAGTGGACCTTCGATCACGTGCAGCGGCCGCGCCGCCTGCTGGCGCGCGAGCTCGGTGTCTTCCACGACATAGGCATCGATCCCGTGCACCAGCGCGTGTTCGAGACGCTTGTTCACCGGCCAGGTGCGCCACGCGAGATCTTCTTTCTTCTCAGCGGTGGTGCCATCGCCTTTGTATCTGTCCGCGATCGCGAGCAAGCGCTCGGTCGCGTCGGTGCGGCGATTCAGGATCACGTCCTCGACACGCTCGCGTAGTTCCAAAGGCAGATCGTCGTACAGCGCAAGCTGACCGGCATTGACGATCCCCATCGTCATGCCCGCCTTAATGGCGTGATACAGAAATACGGAGTGGATTGCTTCTCGCACCGGGTTGTTGCCGCGAAAAGAGAACGACACATTGCTGACACCGCCGCTAATGTGCGCGTGTTTCAGGTTCTGTTTGATCCAACGCGTGGCCTCGATGAAGTCCACCGCGTAGNNCGCGAAGATGTTCGGGTCGAACACGATGTCTTCCGGCGCAAAGCCCGCCTTCTCAGTAAGCAGCTTGTAGCTGCGGGCGCAGATTTCCTTCTTGCGTTCTTGCGTGTCAGCCTGACCTTTTTCGTCAAACGCCATCACCACTGATGCCGCGCCATATCTGCGAATCAATTTGGCGTGATGCAGGAACTGCTCTTCGCCTTCCTTGAGCGAGATCGAATTGACAACGCCCTTGCCTTGAATGCATTTGAGGCCCGCCTCAATGATCGACCACTTGGACGAGTCGATCATCACCGGTACGCGCGCGATGTCCGGCTCGGAAGCGATGAGGTTCAGAAACGTCACCATGGCCTTCTCGCCGTCGAGCATGGCTTCGTCCATGTTCACGTCGATGACTTGCGCGCCGCTGTCTACCTGCTGGCGCGCCACGTCCATGGCCTTGTCGTAGTCGCCGTTCAGAATGAGCTTTTTGAACACGGCTGAGCCGGTGACATTGGTGCGCTCGCCGACGTTGACGAACAATGAGTCCGGCCCGATGTTGCAGGGTTCCAGTCCCGACAAGCGACAGTGCTGAGGAATCTGCGGCAACCTGCGCGGCGCGATGTTTTTCACTGCGTCGGCAATTGCCTTGATGTGCGGCGGTTGCGTGCCACAGCAACCACCGACGATGTTCAAAAAGCCGCTGCGCGCCCACTCGGCGATGTGCTCGGCGAGCATTTGCGGCGTTTCATCGTAACCGCCCATCGCGTTCGGCAGCCCAGCATTTGGATGCGAGCTGATGTAACACGAGCTGATGCGCGACAGGTCTTCTACGTATTGGCGCAAGTCCTTCGCGCCGAGCGCACAATTCAAACCGAACGAAATCGCATCGGCGTGGTGCAGCGAGTTGTAGAACGCCTCGACCGTTTGTCCGGTCAGCGTGCGACCCGAGGTGTCGGTGATCGTGCCAGAAATCATGATCGGCAATTCGACTCCGGCCTGCTCGAAATACGTCTTGACCGCAAACACCGCCGCCTTGGCGTTGAGCGTGTCAAAAATCGTTTCGATCAAAATGAAATCGGCCCCGCCATCGACCAAGCCGCGCGTGGCGTCGACATAGGCCGTGACCAATGCATCAAACGTAATGTTGCGAAAACCGGGATTGTTAACGTCCGGCGAAATCGAGCAGGTGCGATTGGTCGGACCAAGCACGCCGGCAACGTAGCGCGGCTTGTCCGGCGTTCTCGCCGTCACCGCATCGGCCGCCTCGCGCGCGACGCGCGCTGCCGCCACGTTCAACTCATACGCCAGCGACTCCATGTGGTAGTCGGCCATCGACACCGTGGTGGCGTTGAAACTGTTGGTCTCAACGATGTCCGCGCCGGCATCGAGATACTGCGTGTGGATCTCGCGAATGATGTGCGGTTGCGTGATGCACAACAGATCGTTGTTGCCCTTCACGTCATGCGGATGGTCTTTGAAGCGCGCACCGCGATAGTCCGCCTCCTGCAGCTTGTAGCCCTGGATCATGGTGCCCATGGCACCGTCCAGAATCAGGATGCGGCGTTGCAGGTCTTCCTTAAATCTCGCGATGCGTGTACTGCGGTCCATGTGTCACTTCGCCCGGTGCGTTAATTCAAGCCGGGAAGCTTAGCATGGGGCAGGAGGCAACCCAATGTGGGGTCAGCATTGCTCCCAGGGCAGGCCATGGAACCGCCAGCCGCCTTTGGTGCTGCGATGATGGTTCTCGTCGAGTTCGCCTTCAAATCCCTCACTGACGTTGTAGACGTCCGTGAAGCCTTCTTTCAACAAGAGTTCGCCGGCTTCCGCTGAGCGTTTGCCGCTACGGCAGATCAATACCACCGGCGCGCCACTGGTTCCCTCGTGGGCGGCGATTCCACCCAACATTACCTGCCGGACCTGGGCCGCGAAATGGGCGTTGATCTTCCAATCGGGCTCGTCGATCCACGGCACATGGATGGCACCCTGAGGATGGCCGACAAACAGGAATTCCATCGAAGATCGCACGTCGATCAGCACGGCGCGCGGATTCGACTTCAACAGCTCAAAAGTCTCCGTAGGGGAAAGTTCTTTCACATGCTTGTTACTCATCTGCGCTGCCTCCGTGTGCCGTCAGAACGCCTAAGATAGTGTGCGAGCCGTGGCGCTGCAAAGACCCAGAGGGCCCGATGATAGGCGAAAATGATCTATACGAGTGCGGTGGCTCCGGCACACCCACTATACTTGCGCCTCATCGACAACGACCGACGGGAATCCACTCACTCCATGCGAGGCTGGCTCGCAAATTCAATCCTGCGCCTGCTGGCCTTGTTTCCGTTGCGAGTAGTGCATGCCATCGGATCCTTGCTGGGTGCTCTGCTTTGGCATTCGGGATCGGAATTGCGGCGCGTGACCGAGATCAACCTGCGCAGTTGCATGCCGGAACTGTCCGAATCTGACCGGAAAAATCTGGCACGCGCCACGGTGCGTGAAACCGGAAAGGCGATGGCTGAAACCGGTCCGCTGTGGCGCTGGAGTACGACTCGCGCCCTGGCACAGGTCCGCCACGTGACGGGTGAGGATGCCATGCGGGCCGCCGTCGCGGCGGGACAAGGCGTCGTCGTGGCGTCCCCGCACCTTGGCGCATGGGAGATCATCGGGCTGTACCTCAGCGCGTATTACCCAATAACCATACTTTACCGCCCGCCCCGCTTTAGCGATCTCGAGCAATTGATGATCGATGCCCGCTCGCGCGGGGGCGCGAAATTGGCTACGACAACCCCCGGCGGTGTTCGGCTGCTTTACCAAGCGCTCTCGCGCCACGAGTGCGTCGGCATTCTTCCGGATCAGGACCCTGGTGAGGGTGGCGGCTTGTTCGCACCATTTTTTGGGATTCCCGCCTATACCATGACGCTGATTCCCAGGCTGGTTCGAAAAACGGGCGCCGCCGTCTTCCTGTGTTATGCGCGACGCCTCAGCGACGGAGCGGGATTCGACATTCACTTTGTTCCCGTTGACTTGCGAACATCTGACGAAAGCGACGAATCGGCGACTGAAATAATGAATCGCGCGATCGAGGACGCAATCCGAGAGATGCCAGATCAGTACCAGTGGGGTTACCGGCGGTTTAAGACGCGACCGTCGGGCGAAAAGAAGTTGTATTAAGCCGCCGGAAAAGAAGACGCCGCGAACCCTTGCGGATGCGCGGCGTCGGCGAATAAAAAGAGCTTGATAGCACCGGAAACAGGCGAAACGCGGGTTGGGTGCTGGGTGCCGTGAGGATCATCGCTATTCCCTATGCGATCCTGGCGTTTCACCTGCCCCGATGCTACCAAGCTCTCCGTAAAACGATTCGTTTAGTTAAGTTGTTCGCGCAAGCAACTAACGCATTGCCACGCTGCCACGTCCCTGCTTCACCAGATCTTCGACCATGACTTTGGCTTTCACGAAGCCGCCATCCGCAGCGCGGCGCAACCAGTTCATCGCCTCCATATCACTCTTCTCGACGCCGTCACCGGCGGCAAACAAGCGGCCGAGATTGAATTGCGCTTCGGCAAAACCCTGCATCGCAGCTAGGCGATACCATTTGGCGGCGGAGGCAAAATTCTGGGGAACACCCTTGCCACGCTCATACATCGTTGCCAGCGTGTTTTGCGACGCGGCGTCGCCCTTCTGAGCGAACACATCGAGTTCAGAAGCCGCAACGC
Organism: Proteobacteria bacterium UBA6921; assembly: GCA_002450895.1. Classification (GTDB taxonomy): domain Bacteria; phylum Pseudomonadota; class Gammaproteobacteria; order SG8-11; family SG8-11; genus UBA6921. The sequence continues at coordinate 15,742 of DKAR01000200.1, read as the reverse complement.
TGAAGTAGTACTTGGCTTCACCTGCGTCTTTCGCCAGACCGCCGCGACCTTCCTCATGCATCTTTCCGATGTGGTAGTAGGCCATCGGGATGCCACCTTGGGCCGCCTTCTTGAACCATTGCAGCGCGGATTCATCATCGCGCTGACCTTTGTTTGCTTCGCTCAGGGCAACGCCCAGCGCGTACTGGGCAGTTGCGATTCCGCTGTTGGCAGCACGCGCAGTCCACGCCAGCGTCTGCGCCGCATCGGACTCCACGCCCGTTCCTTCCGAATGCATGCGGGCCAGCATATGTTCCGCACCGGCATTGCCGGTCCGCGCCGCATCCTCAAACAGACGGACCGCGTCGGCGTACTCGCCGGTCGCATAGGCCACAAGGCCATCCTCGTAGGAATCCGCAAAACAGTTAAAAGACACACCGCCAAGCAGGACGCCTGCGGCAAGTAAGCTCTTGATTTTACGATCAGCACCCATGGTATAGACTCCTGTGTTCATTCCTCACGGTCGAATCACAGTAGCAAGGGGCTGTTGTGGTGAAAAATAATATGAAACGCTTTGCTTATTGCTATTTTTTGAATAACACCGCGAAGTGTGACCGAAGTCTATTTTCGCCAGAACGCGGGGGTTAGCAGAACAAGGAGCGTAAAGACTTCGAGTCGTCCGAGAAGCATGGCAAAGCTGAGGAGCCACTTTGAAGTCGCGTTCAACCCCGCAAAGCCTGAACTCACTCCGGCGATTCCGACCCCAACATTGTTAAGGCACGACAGCACCGCCGCGAATGCGGTGTCCTGATCCACACCGCTTGCCATTACGGCAAGCATGATGATCCCGAACGACGCCACATAGAGCGAAAAGAAACCCCATACCGCGCTGACGACGGGTTCTGACATCGATTTCCCGCCCACCTTGACCGGAATTTGCGCCGCTGGATGAATCAGCCGCATGATTTCGCGCATACCCTGTTTGAACAACAACAAGAAACGAATTACTTTGATCCCACCCGATGTGGATCCGGCACAGCCGCCAATAAAACCGACGAAAAGAATGAGCACAGGGATAAATCCCGGCCAGCTCGCGTAATCTGAAGCGGTAAAGCCGGAGGTCGATGCGACCGCAACAACCTGGAACAGCGACTCACGAAACGCGTCGACGGGATTGGGAAATCGTTGCGCAACATAAAGCGCCGCGGAAGCGAGCGACGCCAGCAAGAATACGATCACGAGAAATGCCTTCAACTCCGTATCAACCAAATAACTGCGCAAGCTTCGACTTCTCCACGCAATGAAATGCAGTGCGAAGTTGGCGCCCGCAATGAGCATGAACACAATGGCAATGATTTCAATCAAAGGACTCTTGAAAGCACCAAGGCTTGCATCGTGATTGGCGAAGCCGCCGGTTGAAATCGTCGAAAAACTGTATGTGACTGCATCGAATACCTCCATGCCCGCGAGCCAATAACACAACGCGCAGGCAATGGTCAGCCCGAGATACAGATACCAGAACGCCTTGGCTGTTTCTGTAATTCGCGGCGTTAGTTTCGAGTCTTTCATGGGTCCGGGCGTCTCGGCCCGAAACAGCTGCATTCCGCCCACACCCAACATCGGCATGATCGCGACAGCAAGAACGATAACGCCCATCCCGCCAAGCCAATGCAACTGCATGCGGTACCACTTCACTGATTGCGGCAATAGCTCAACATTGCTCAGAACCGTTGCACCGGTGGTTGTCCACCCGGATACAGATTCGAATACCGCATCAACCAGCGGCATGTGCGGCTTGTTCGAAATCATCAGCGGAACGGCTCCGAACAGACTCAGCACGATCCAGAACAACGCAACAATCAAAAATCCGTCGCGCAAGCGCAATTCCTTGCGCTGCGTGCGAACCGGCAACCACAAGATCAGGCCGGCAAATAGCGCAACTCCAAAACTGATCAGAAATTCTCGTGCAACGCCGTCGTCGTACCACCACGACACGAGCGCGGGAGGAAGCATCGTTGTGCTGAACAGCATCAGCAACAGAGCGAGAACACGCTGGACCGCAGTGAGTTGCATTTTTGTCTAGAGGAAGGTTGCGCCCACCTGGAACAACCTCTCGACATCGGCAATACGCTTCTTGTCGACCAGGAAGAGAATGATGTGATCACCCTGCTGCACGACGGTATCGTGATGCGCGATGATGACGTCTTCTCCGCGCACAATGGCACCGACATTAGTACCGGGGGGAAGCGCGATGTCCTGAATGGCGCGCCCCACGACCTTCGATGACGACTTGTCGCCATGCGCGACGGCCTCGATCGCTTCTGCGGCACCACGCCGCAGCGAGTGTACCGCCGCGACGTCGCCTCGCCGGATGTGAGCGAGCAGGCTGCCGATCGTGACCTGCTGCGGCGAAATCGCGATATCGATGATCCCGCTTTCCACGAGTTCGACGTAGGACGACCGATTGATAAGCGCCATCACCTTGCGCGCGCCGAGGCGCTTGGCGAGCATTGATGACAGGATGTTCGCTTCGTCATCATTGGTCACCGCGCAAAAGACGTCGGTATGCTCGATGTTTTCCTCGAGCAGCAAATCGCGATCGGCGGCGTCACCAAGCAGGACTACCGTCCTTTCAAGATCCTTGCTGATCTGATCGGTTCGCCCGGCATTGTGGTCGATGAGCTTGACCTGATAATCGCTCTCAAGTGTTCGCGCCAATCGGACGCCGATATTCCCACCCCCCGCGATAATCACACGCTTGTAGGGTTTGTCCAGACGCCGGAGCTCGCTCATCACGGCGCGGATGTTTTGTTTTGCGGCGACGAAGAAGACTTCGTCATCAACTTCAATTCGCGTGTTTCCCTGCGGCGTCACCGCCCGGCCACGCCGGAAAATTGCGGCGACGCGCATATCGACGTTGGGCATGTGCTGCCGAAGCGCGCGGAGCTCATGGCCGACAAGCGGGCCACCGTAATAGGCACGCACACCGACCAGTTGCACTTTCCCGCCCGCAAAATCGAGAACCTGCAGCGCGCCGGGATGCTCGATCAGGCGCAGGATGTACTCCGTAATCAGCTGTTCTGGGCTGATCAACACGTCCACCGGAACGGCCGACGTTGAAAATAGTTTGGTGTGTTTCAGATAGTCCACGGCCCGGACGCGCGCAATCTTGGTGGGGGTATTAAATAGCGTGTAGGCAATCTGGCAGGCGACCATATTGATCTCGTCGCTGCTGGTGACGGCGATAATCATGTCGGCGTCTTCAGCGCCCGCCTGTTCAAGAATATTCGGCTGGGATGCATGACCGTGAATCGTGCGCAAATCGAGGCGATCCTGCAGTTCCTGCAAGCGCTTCGGATCCGTATCGATCACGGTAATATCGTTGGCTTCGTGCGCCAGGCTGGCCGCCACGGACGACCCGACCTGTCCTGCTCCGAGAATGATGATTTTCATTCTTTTTGTTCTTTGATTTGTTTGGTATCAATTCCAAGCGCCCGGATCTTGCGATACAAATGCGTGCGCTCCATTCCCGCCTGCTTGGCCACTTGCAACACGTTTCCACCCGTCTGCTTCAGGTGGTACTCAAGATACTGCTTTTCGAACTGCTCGCGCGCGTCGCGTAACGACAGGGCATACACATTTTCTGCCGAGCCCGTGGCTGCGGTTGTTTGCTCAGCAAGCACCCGCTCCACATCCTGCGCCGTAACTTCCTGGCCGTCACCCAGCAACAAGAGCCTGTGAATCACATTGCGCAGTTCGTTTACATTGCCGGGCCAAGAGTAATTGCGCAACGCGTTCTGGGACGCAAGGCTGAATTTGCGGTACGGAAGGCGTTCGTCATTGACGAACTGGTCGGTAAAGTGTTGCACAAGGTCGGTCACGTCATCGACATGTTCACGCAAGGACGGAATTCCGAACGCGACTTCGCTGAGCCGGTAAAACAAATCCTCCCGCAGGCGCCCGGCGGCTACCTGATCCCGAAGATTGAATCGGGTTGAGCTGACGAGTCGGACATTCACCTCAATCCGCTTTCCGCCTCCCACCCGTTTGAAGGATCGCGTCGCGCACAAATCCAACAGGCGTGTTTGGCACCCTGCATCGAGTTCGGCCACGTCATCAATGAACAAGGTTCCCTCGTTCGCCTCTTCAACGGCGCCACGGCGTACCTCGCCATTCGATTCGCGACCGAAAAGGGATTCGTCAACACGAATTGAGGCGGAGGGCGCCACATTGAATGAAACAAACGGGTTTGCGCGTCGTGGGCCACTCTGATGAAGAAAGCGCGCGAACGTTTCCTTTCCGGTGCCCGGCTCGCCTGCCAACAAAACACAGGAATCGACTTCCGCGACACGGCGAATCTGATCTCGCAATCGCTGCATCATTGCGCTGCGTCCCGCCGGCTCAACAGCGACACGCCCGCTAGCACGGCGATTCGCTGAATCACGCCCGCCACCCTCGGCCAGTGCTTTTTTTACTGTCATGAGCAATTTGCCCAGCGACAGCGGCTTCTCGATAAAATCAAAAGCGCCGAGCCGGGTGGCTTCGACCGCAGACTCCACCGTGCCATGCCCGGAGATCATGACCACGGGCGCGGCCATGCCAATCTGCACAAATTCCTTGAGCAGTGAAATTCCGTCGATGTCCGGCATCCAGATATCAAGGAGCACCAGATCCGGCGCACGCTGTGCGACGGCGGCACGTGCGCTCGCTCCGTTCTCGGCAACGGCGACGTCGTATCCCTCATCTTCCAGTATGTCTTTGACGAGTGACCGGATATCCGGCTCATCGTCAACGACAAGGATCAGCGGCTTCATGAAATCACCTTTACAACTACCCCGCGCGTTTATTGTTTATCGAGGAAAGTTTAGGCACGGATTCCGCCGGCAGCCGAACATAAATTCCGGCACCGCCTTCAGCACAATTCGCAGCCCACAGCTTGCCGCCATGCTCGTCCACGATCCTCTTCACGATGGCCAAACCCAGTCCGGCGCCTTTGGGTTTTGTGGTGACATACGGCTCGAACAGATTGGCCATAAGTTCTTCCGGGATACCCGGACCGCTGTCCTCAACGCGTAGCTCCACACCTCGTTGCGCGTCCTCATCGAACCAGCGTGTCGCAATTCGTATTTTAGCCTCGGCGGTATCACGCATCGCTTCAAGCGCATTTCTTACCAGATTATGCAGCACTTGGCGCAGCCGTGCCGGATCCGCCTCAATGTTCTCTACGGCCGGGTCGAGTTCTACGTCGAACTGAATATCATGTTCGCCAATGCGGTACAGATCGAGAACTTCATTGACGAGACTGTTGATGTTCAGGGCGACGGGTTCCAGACGGGGCATGCGGGCGTACTCCGAAAACGCCTTTACCATCTGTTTGAGCGACTCAACCTGCGCGATGATCGTACGCGTGGAACGATCCAGAACTTCTGCGCCTGCCGGGTCTAGGGACTCCAGGTACTTATGGCGCAGTCTTTCTGCGGACAATTGGATGGGCGTCAACGGGTTCTTAATTTCATGGGCGATGCGCCGTGCGACTTCGCGCCACGCCGCGTCACGTTCCGCTTGCAGGAGCGCGGTGATGTCGTCGAACACCACAACGTGTCCCACGTGGTTGTCCTGATCCGCCGGAAGGCTGCGTCCACGACACAACAGAACGCGCCGACCCGAACTGCCTACAAACGGAATTTCCGCTTCCCAAGCGACTTCGCTTTTCGCCATGCGCTCCTGTAGTGAACCCGCGAACGCTTCGAGATGCGAATACTGTTTCGCGATATCTTCAAGCGAGGAGTTGATCACTTGCTGGACATCCGCACCCAGGATCTTTTCTGCCGCCGCGTTTGCTGTACGCAACACCCGCTTTTCATCAAACGTCAGGACTCCGGAGGAAAGGCTGCCAAGAACTGCCTTCAGGTATTCCCGTCCGCTTTCCGCCTCGTACTGGCTGCGTCGGGCCTCGTCCCGAGCTGCGGAAATGCGCTGGGTCATGTCGTTGAATGATTCCACCAGCGCACCCAGCTCGTCGTGCGTCTGCGGGGTCAGACGTTTGTCATAGTTGCCCTCGGCGACGGCCCGCGTACCGAGGGACAGCACGCGAATCGGGTCCACCAGGCGCTGCGCCGAAACGAACGCCGCCCACACCGCCGCAAGCACGCTCAACAAAAGGACCAGAGAAAGCGTCAGTGTGAAGCTGAATTTCAGCGGCGCACGCTGAAAGGTCAGTTCCTTGTAGTCCCCGTAGGCGCCCTGCACCTGGTTCGCCAGGCTGCTCATCCGGTCGGAAATCGGAAATAGTCCATGCAGAATCCGGAATTCCGACAACGAGCGTGCGGAGGGCAACCGGACTGCAATGCGTGCGTTGATCGAACCGTCGACGGTCCGTGGCTCGAGGCCCGCGTAGACGTCAGATGTGCGAACCTGCATCAATAACGCATCATCGAGACGATCGGGAACCAGGCGCGATGGATCTGCGCTGTTGTGCGCTATGACCCGTCCCACGTTCGTAACCACGGTCAATTCCGACGCACCGAGATCGGAACGCAGCTGCAGCAACCGGGCAGCCAAGGCCGCATCACTCAGATTGGCGAGCGTGGGAAGTGTCGCCTTGAGGTCTTCAGTAATTTCCCGCAACTGCACATCCAGCGCACTGCGACTGAGATTCAGAGATGATTCAAGCGCGTGCTCAACACGCACATCAAACCAGCTGTCGAGTCCGTAGTTAATGAACCGATAGGCGACGTAGTAGACGACTGAGACCGGCAACAGCGAGAGCACGACGAAAATAACCACCAGACGTACCGTCAACCGGGATCCGGTGATGCGCCGGCGATATTGGCGCAACACACGTGCCACGTTGAAGCCGATGAGGCCGAGCAACACCAGCAGAATGACGACATTGATGGCGAACAGCGTTGAATACAGCTGCGCAAAGTGATCCGAATCCTGGATGGAATCGGACAGCAACAGAAGCGAACCAAACGTCAGCACCAGGCCCAGAGCGAGTGGAAACAGCCCGGTGCGCAAATGTCTGAGTTTGGCGACGTAGAGCTTCATGGCAGGCCCCGCCTCCGCAATGGGCTACTGCAACGGAAAGTTGTACCACTCACTGGTCAGCCGCCACGAGGGAAGAACCCTGGCGTAGTAACGCAGCGGCACCGGCAAAATGCCGTAATCAATATCGGCGAGCAGGCGCACGACATAGGATTCACCCGGGTCAAGCAGGCCGCGGTCGATCAAGGGGAGATCCGAAATTTCGCTCAGGCCCACCAGCGCTTCGGAAAGCGTGTCGTAGTCGTTTTGTTCGCCGCTGTTGATGTTTGTCGTCACGAATCGGCGCGACAGCGCGTGAAACTGGATGCGGTACAACTGCTGAAGTTCGGCAACGGTATCGGACCACATGAACGAGCGTGGTCGAAGAATCTCGATATCCAGGCGCAAATCCACCGGAATACCGTTGCGAATGGCGTGCTCGATATCCTCGCTGAGTTCGAAACGAACCTGTGCGGACAATCGATACACACCGTCGCGAATCTGGGTTCCCGCATTCAACACGAAGAAACCGGATGCAGCAAAAGCACCTGTTGCAAAGAGCGCAAGAAATAGCGCAACGAAAGCGGCCTGGCTGCGGCACGCAGCAAAGCGCAGCGCGGCGTTGCCCGCGCACTCAGGATGACGACGGGCGCTTGATAATCCGCGCATAGTAAAAGCCATCCATCTCGTCTTCCCCCGGAAAAATCTGGCGCCCGACCGTGCAGGCACGTCCCCACTCCGCGTCTATCTTTTGCTCACTACCATCGTGCTTCTCGAGGAAATCGATTAGCGGCAATTCGTTCTCGCGCTTGAATACTGAACACGTCGCGTAAACGAGCAGTCCACCCGGTTTCAACAACGGCCATAGCGCGTCAAGTAGTTTCGATTGTCGCTCGGCCAGCGCATCAATATCCTCCGCGCGCCGCAGAAGTTTGATATCCGGGTGCCGACGAATGACTCCGGACGCCGAACACGGCGCGTCGAGGAGAATTCTGTCGTAAGGGACGCCGTCCCACCACGACGGCGGCTCACCCGCATCTCCCTGCAGGCATCTCGCACGCAAACCCAGACGCTCAAGATTGTCGCGCACGCGCGTCAGCCGGCGAGGATCAATATCCAGTGCATCGAGCTCGATTTCACCGGAAACCGTCTCGAGCAGATGCGCAGCCTTTCCACCGGGCGCCGCACACGCGTCGAGAATCCGCTCGCCGCTTTTCGCTTCCAGCACGCTTGCGGCCAGTTGCGCACCAACATCCTGCACAGAGACATGCCCCTGCTCGAACGCGGGTAACTGTAGCACATCGACTGGCGACATCAGTACGAGCGCCTCCCCGGCGATGGCAGAGGCATGACTTTGAATGTGCTTTTCTTCCAACTGGCGCTGGTAGTCTGCGCGAAGAACTTTCCGGTGATTGACACGAAGCGCCATCGGCGCGCGCGCGTTGTTTGCGTCAAGAATGTCGCTCCAATGGTCGGGCCAATCGGATTTCAACCGATCGATCAGCCAGCCGGGATGATTGAATTTCAGTTCATCACGATCCGGCAGCACCGGCGCCTCGCGCTGGTGATTTCGGAGAATCGCATTGACCAAACCCTTGGCCCACGATTTCCCCAACTCGTCACACGCCGCCACCGACAACGATACTGCAGCGTGCGCGGCGACACGCATCGCCTCGAGCTGATACAGCCCGACCAGAACCAGCAGGCGCACGTCGTCGTCCTTGCGCTTGATGGGCCGGTGCAGGCGCAATGCAGCGATCGCGTCAAGGCGGAAGTAGTTGCGAAGTACTCCATAACAAAGCTCCTGGAGCAAGGAGCGTTCGGCCGGATCCGCGAGCCGCTGAATCGATTCCGGCAAAATGTCCGACAGCGAACGACCTCGTTGCACGATCTCGTGGAGCGTCGTGGCGGCCAGCGCGCGTGCGTGCAAGGGTTCTGCCACCGACTAGCCCAACTTCATTCCGACGGATATGGCGTGCCTGGCATTGACAAAATCAGACACTTCAAGGGGTCGTCCACCAGGCAGTTGAACGGTGAGAAGTCGCAACGCACCTGCCCCCGTTGCAACATCAATTCCTTCACGATCCATTCTCAGCACAGATCCGGGCATCACGCCCGCCTGAACATCGACAGGGACAGCTCGCCACACGCGCAACGTTTCCCCGCCGATATCCGTGTATGCAACCGGCCAGGGATTAAATGCACGCACGAGTCGATCAAGTTCAGCCGCGGGGCGGCTCCAATCGATGTGCCCTTCGGCTTTCTCAATCTTTTTCGCGTATGTCGCCAGTTCGTTATTCTGGGCTTGTGCGGAAAGTTGCCCGTCGGAAAGTCGATCGAGAACTCCCGGCAGCATTTCAGCCGCCAATGCGGCCAGGCGATCATGCAAGGTCTGCGCGGTATCGTCGGCGCGGATTTCACACGGCGCGATCTCGAGCATCGGCCCGGTATCCAAACCTTCTTCCATTTGCATCACAGTGATTCCGGTTTCCCGGTCGCCGGCCAGAATCGCGCGCTGTATCGGCGCCGCACCGCGCCAGCGCGGCAGGATCGACGCGTGCAAATTGATGCAACCGAGACGCGGCGCATCCAGAACTGGCCGGGGCAAAATCAATCCGTAGGCAACAACGATCATCAAATCCGCGTGCAATGCTTTTAATGCGTTTTGATCGTCTGCGTTCTTGAGCTTGAGCGGCTGCCGAACCTCCAACCCGTTTTCCAGTGCCAGCTGCTTCACTGGCGAGGGCGTCAACTTGCGGCCACGCCCGGCGGGACGGTCGGGTTGCGTGTAAACCGCTTTCAATACGTGTTGTGTACCGAGAAGCGATTTTAATATCGTCGCCGCGAATTCCGGGGTTCCAGCAAAAATCAGGTTCAGTGATTGGCTCATGTGCGGCGCTGTCGGTACGCTTGAGTGGTCATCGGAGGTGAAGATTGGCGCACACGCCCATCGCGGTCAAAGATGTCCTCCGTTCCAGCAGCTCTCGCCGGCGCGGACATCATGTGGTGAAAATCTAAAGCGTTTGCCGACGCAGCTTTTCCATTTTCTTGCGAATGCGCCCGCGCTTTACTTCGGACAAGTAGTCAACAAACAGCTTTCCATCGAGGTGATCAATTTCGTGCTGAATGCAAACACCCAACAAGCCGCTGGCCGTCATCGTAAAAGGCTTCCCATTGCGATCCAGCGCCTGGACTTCGATTTCGTTCGCACGCTCAACTTCATCATAGATCCCCGGCACGGAAAGGCAGCCCTCCTCCATGACCTCCAATCCGTCGCGGCGCGTGACGACGGGATTGATGAAGCACAGCGGTTCGCTCCGATCGTTACTGATATCGATCACGATGACGCGCCTGGGAACGTTGACCTGGATCGCCGCCAGGCCAATGCCCGGTGCCTCATACATGGTCTGGAACATATCGTCGACCAGTTGGCCAACTTCGCCGTCGACCTTGTCCACGGGCGCCGCCGTATTGCGAAGCCGCGGGTCGGGGTAATGCAGAACTTGTAGGATTGCCATGGGCTGGTTTTACAAAAACATGCTGGTGGACTAATTTCTCATTATACATCCGGCGCCAACCCTTCAAATTCATACATTTTCACCAACGGTCGATAAACCCTCCGCGTGGATTTTCCTAGGAAAAATCCGTTTGCGATAAGGAGCACCCGATGCGTTTTGCAAAGTTGATGGCCTTGATTGGCGCCCTTTTCTTCGGTGGCAGCGTGTTCGCCGCCGACGAGATTGTTCTGAACCCAAACCAGCCCGGACGCTACGTGGTGCGCCAAGGCGACACACTGTGGGACATCGCCTCGAAATTCCTGCGCGATCCATGGCGCTGGCCCGATGTTTGGGACTTCAACAACAAGGTGGATAACCCGCAGTACGTTTATCCCGGCGACGTGATCGTGCTGGATCGTGCCAGCGGAAAGCCGATGCTGAAAGTTAAGCGCGGCACCGCGCAGGTCCCGACGGTCCGTCTGTCGCCGCGCATTCGCGCGACGAAGCTGGATCGCGCCATTCCGTCGCTGCCGGTTGACGCCGTGAAGCAGTTCATTCCGCAGCCGCGGGTACTGACCGAGCGCGAACTCAAAAACTCGGCGTATATCGTGTCCACCAGCGGCCGTCATCTGATCACGACGACCGGCGACCAGGTCTACGCGCGCGGCCTGCCGCCGTCGAAAACCAACACATATGCAATTTACCGCACCGGAAAAACCTATCAGAACGTCGGCGGAAAACAAGACGAAGTGCTCGGCTATGAAGGCGTTCTCGTCGGCACTGCCCAGCTGCGCGCCGGCGGCGATCCTGCGACGCTGCAGATCACCGAGGCCAATCGCGAAGCGCTGATCGGAGATCTGCTGATTCCGGTCGTGCGCAATGAAACCGAGACCAACTGGATTCCCCGCGCACCTGACGCCCCGATGGAAGGCCGCATCATCGACGTCATCGATGCCGTTGCGCGCGTGGGCCAATATCAGACCGTCGTTCTGAATCTGGGCGAGTTTGACGGGATTCAGCGCGGTCACGTCCTGGCGGTATATCACAAGGGCGGCGAAGCCCGTGATGTGGTCGCCAATGATCCGCGTGCCACGGTGGAACTGCCGGACTATCGATCGGGCCTCGCCATGGTTTTCAAGACGTTCGATCGGGTCAGCTACGCCCTGATCATGAAGGCGGAGGAAGATATTCGCCTGTACGACATGGTCCGCAAGCCCTGATTTTCAGCGCAGCCCGGCCATCCGGCCGGGCTGTTCCCCTTCGGTTTTCTTGGATTTCAGAACGCCCCAGCGCTTAGACTAGGCGCGTGTGGCGCGGCGTGGCTGCGCCTGCATCATTTTTCGGCAAAACAGGACGTGTCCGATGTCTGTCCCAGGGATTAACGACCCGCGCGCACTCTGGCTCGCGCTGATTCATGCTCCGTCGCTCGGAACGCGCGGGACAGTTCAGCTCCTTGAAAAATTCGGATCACCGGAAGAAATCTTCGAAGCGTCGAACGCGGCCAGTGCCACGCAGTTTTTCCGGCCGGCGACACTTTCCTATCTGCGTAGCCCGGATTGGAACGAAATCGCCGCAGACCTCGACTGGACTGGCAAGAGCCCCCATCACGCGATCGTAACCTTGGGTGACGCGGCTTACCCCGGATTGCTGCGCCAGATTCCGGATCCGCCACCGGTGCTCTTCGTGCTGGGCGACGTCAAGGCACTGAGCACGCCGCAGCTCGCCGTGGTCGGCAGTCGCAATCCCACGCCCCAGGGCGAACAGAACGCTTTCGAATTTTCGCGCGCGCTCGCTGCGACGGGATTGACCATTACCAGCGGAATGGCGCTGGGTATCGATGCCCAATGCCACCGCGGCGCCATCGCAGCGCAGGGTCAGACCATCGCTGTAACAGGAACCGGCCTTGATCGTGTTTATCCAAAATCGCATCGTGACCTTGCGCACCAGATTGCCGAATGCGGAGCGCTGGTCTCAGAATTTCCGCTCGGAACGCCGGCGCTGAAAGAAAACTTTCCGCGCAGGAACCGCATCATCAGCGGCCTTTCGCTGGGAACACTGGTCGTCGAAGCCAGCATCGGCAGTGGTTCATTGATCACGGCACGGCAGGCGCTTGATCAAGGCCGCGAGGTGCTGGCGATTCCGGGCTCGATTCATAATCCGCTCGCACGCGGCTGTCATTCGCTGATCCGACAGGGCGCAAAACTTGTCGAAACGGCGCAAGACGTTCTGGAAGAAATCCGCTTCGATGCAATTTTTTCGACGCCGAAATTTTCGACTGAACACAGCGCAGCGGAGCACGCTGGCCTGAGCGCGGAAGAACGCATTGTGCTCGACGCGCTCGCCCATGAGCCCGCTTCAGTCGATACGATTGTTCACCGCACTGGATTGACGGCTGATCAGGTATCGTCCATTCTTCTGATGTTGGAGCTCAGTGCACAAGTAAAAACATCTGGTGCGAATTACTTTCGCGTTCATCTGTAAACACCAGGGCAAAAGAATCGAACGCAATCTCACGGCCTTCGTACGCTCGCGAAATACCGAGCGGCCATTGCAAGACGCAGTGAAAACGGGGGACTGCATGAAAGAAACAATGTTCGACGTTTTGCTGTATCTGTTTGAAAACTACTTTGACGACGAAACGCCCGGCGTGGCCGACTCCGATTCGTTGCGCACCGAGCTGCATGCGGCCGGTTTTGCACGGGCGCAGATCAATCGTGCATTTGACTGGCTTGATACGATTGCGCGGGATTCCCAGCTGGGCGAGCGACGCGTCACAATGAAGCAATCTTCGATTCGCGTTTACCATCCCGTGGAACAAAAGCGACTGGACGTGGTCTGTCGTGGATTCCTCGCTTACCTGGAGAACTCGGGGATACTGGATGACACGGATCGCGAGCTGGTCATTGATCGCGCATTGGCGCTGGACGTTGATGTTCTGGACGTCGAACGCCTCAAATGGGTCGTATTGATGGTGATGCTCAATCGCCCGGGTCAGGAACAGCGCATTACCTGGATGGAGCATCTGGTTTCGGCGGAGACAACCCAGCGCCTGCATTAAATCGACCCAAAAACCCCGTCGACTCAAGCCGATAGCCTCTTCGCCCGTTACACTCGCTGGGCCGTGTTGACGCGCCTGCTTAAATATTGACTATTCTGGATAGACATTTCGTGACCACCCGTCCTGGACATCATGGCTAAAGCACTCGTCATCGTCGAATCGCCGGCGAAAGCCAGCACGATCAAGAAATACCTGGGCAAGGGCTACCAGGTCTTGGCGTCGTACGGGCATGTTCGCGATTTGCTGCCCAAAGAAGGCGCTGTCGATCCCGATCACGATTTCGCGATGAAGTACCAGGTGATCGAAAAGAACGAAAAACATGTCGCCGCAATCGAGAAGGCGCTCGACAAGGCGGACACCCTGTTTCTCGCGACCGACCCGGATCGCGAAGGTGAAGCGATCTCCTGGCATCTGTATGAATTGTTGCGCGGGAAAAAACTGCTGAAAGGCAAGAAAGTCGGCCGCGTCGTTTTTCACGAAATCACCAAGCGCGCGATCAACGAAGCGATTGAGCATCCGCGCGAGCTGTCCTTCGATCTGGTGAACGCCCAGCAGGCGCGTCGCGCCCTGGACTATCTGGTCGGTTTCAACCTGTCGCCGTTGCTGTGGAAGAAAGTTCGCCGCGGACTCTCCGCCGGGCGCGTGCAGAGTCCTGCACTGCGCATGATTGTTGAGCGTGAACTGGAAATCGAGGCGTTCAAACCGCAGGAATACTGGACCATTGAAGCGGATGCCCAGGCGCAGGAGCAGAATTTCGTCGCCAAGCTGACCCAGTTCCATAACGAGAAGATCGCTCAGTTTACGATTACCACGGCGGCGCACGCGAACGCGGCGCAGAAGGAATTGCTTGCCCTGTCACAGGGCAAGCTGAATGTCGTCAACGTCGAGAAGAAACAACGCAAGCGCAATCCCTCGCCCCCGTTCACGACGTCGACGCTGCAGCAGGAAGCCGCGCGCAAGCTCGGCTTCACGGCGGTTCGCACGATGCGCATTGCGCAGCAGCTGTATGAAGGCGTAAAGATCGGCGAAGAGCAGGTCGGTTTGATCACCTACATGCGTACCGACTCGGTAACGCTGGCACAGGAAGCACTGACGGAAATACGCGAATACATTGCGAAGCGTTTTGGCGCTGACAACGTTCCCGAGGAACCGCGCGTCTACAAAACGAAAGCCAAGAATGCGCAGGAAGCGCACGAAGCCATTCGTCCAACCGCGGTGGGGAGAACGCCGGACATCATCAAGGAAAGCCTGACACCCGATCAGCACAAACTGTATGAATTGATCTGGAAACGTACGATTGCGTGCCAGATGATTCACGCGACGCTCGACACGGTCGCGGTGGATTTTTCGGCCGGCGAAGGAAACCTGCTGCGCGCGAATGGTTCGACGATCACATCGCCAGGCTTTATCGCGGTATACCAGGAAGGCCTCGACGATTCGAAGGATGAAGACCAGAGCGTGTTGTTGCCATCCATGCAGGTTGGCGACGTCATCGATTTGCTGGGTATTCGCACCGAGCAGCATTTCACCGAACCTCCGCCGCGCTTTTCTGAAGCAAGCCTGGTCAAGGCGCTCGAAGAATACGGCATTGGTCGACCTTCAACTTATGCGTCCATTATTTCGACGCTGCAGCAGCGCGAATACGTCGTGCTGGACAAAAAGCGCTTCGTTCCGACCGATGTCGGCCGCATCGTCAACAAGTTCCTGACCGAATACTTCCGCGATTACGTGGACTATGACTTCACGGCCAAGCTCGAGGACGAGCTCGATGCCGTGTCGCGCGGGGAAAAAGAATGGGTCCCGCTGATGAAGGAGTTCTGGAAGCCCTTCACCAAGCTCGTTCAACACACCGAGGAAAACGTCGAACGCAAGGATGTCACGCACGAAGCGATGGACGAAGCGTGCCCGAAGTGCGGCAAACCGCTGTCGATTCGCCTGGGCAAACGCGGACGCTTCGTCGGTTGCACCGGCTACCCGGACTGCGACTACACCCGCAATCTTGACGGCGAACCCGGTGCGTCCGGCGAGCCGGAAGTGGTGGAAGGCCGCACCTGCCCCATTTTGATATGCAACGGTGAGTCACATTTGGGGCAGGTGCGGCCTTCCACCACTTCCGGCTCGCCGGACGCACCGGGTTCGCCGTCAAGATTGCGGGTGTAGTCGCAGTCCGGGTAGCCGGAGC
>DKAR01000044.1 GCA_002450895.1 Proteobacteria bacterium UBA6921 | reverse complement strand
CCATGTGCATTCCGGCGCGCTGGGATGGAACGCAATGATCGCGATCGGCGCGATGTATCACATGATTCCGCGGCTCTGGAATGCACCGATGTACTCCATGCGCCTGATCAATGCGCACTTCTGGATCCACACGCTCGGCGCCGTGCTGTATATCACCGCGATGTGGGCGTCCGGCGTGCTGCAAGGGCTGATGTGGCGCGCGTTCGATGAATACGGAAACCTGATCTACACCTTTGCCGACTCCGTGGCCGCCATGCATCCGTTCTACACGCAACGCATGATCGGCGGCATGTTCGTCGTCACCGGCTTTGTGATCATGTTCTACAACACGGTCATGACGATTCGCGGCGCCAAAGCGCGTGTCGTCGACAAACTCGCGCCCGGCGTAGCCAGCGTCTGACGGCACAGGAGACCGAACATGAGCAAATCACGACAGAGCAGCAGCATCATTCGCGGTATTCCGCACGAAAAAGTCGAAACCCACCTCGGCATCCTTGCGCCATTCGTCGCGATCCTCGTTGCGGTCGGCGGCATCGTTGAAGTCGTTCCGCCGTTTTATCTCGATGATGCCGTGCCGCCTGTCGAAGGCGTTCGGCCACTGACACCGCTGGAACTGGAAGGATTTGCAGTGTTCCGGCGCGAAGGATGCTTCCTGTGTCATTCACAAATGATCCGGCCGTTTCGCGACGAGAAGGAGCGCTATGGCCACTTCTCACTCGCGGCGGAATCGGAGTACGACCACAATTTTGTCTGGGGCTCGAAACGCACCGGGCCGGATCTCGCGCGCGTCGGCGGAAAATATTCCGATGCGTGGCACTACCAGCACATGCTCGCGCCGCGCTCGGTCGTACCGGAATCCGTGATGCCGAACTTTCCCTGGCTGCACACGACGCCGCTGGATACCTCACGTACGCAGAAACGCATGCGCGTTCTGCAGACCATGAACGTTCCGTACAGCGATGGCGACATCGCGAACGCCCTCGACGATCTGCGCGCACAGGCGGCCGTGGACGACGGCAAGGGTGAACCCGGATTACGCCAGCGCTATGAACGGCGCACATGGGCACGCGAGGACGGCGTCACCGAGAAATGGGACGACGACTTCCAGCCGACGCCGGTGAACGTGCGACCGTTTGACGGAAACGCAAAAGACGTGACCGAGCTGGATGCGCTGGTCGCCTACCTGCAATCGCGCGGCACGATGGTTCACTTTACGGAAGGCGTTGACTACTACCACGACCGCTTCGGTCGTCCGTACCGGAAGTGATGCTGCCATGTCCTTCCTCATCATCATTCTGCTGATTCTCGTGGCGCTCACCATCGCGCTGTATGTGTGGTTCTACCGCGCGCGCGACACCGACTTCAGCACGCAGAGCCAGATTCCCTTCATCGATGAAGAAAACAAATCAGGAGACCGCCATGAGCGAACCCTCGAACACCGATGACAACACCACCGGCCACGAGTGGGACGGCATCCAGGAACTCAACAATCCACCGCCTCGCTGGTGGACGGTCGGCTTCTACGCAGGCCTCGCGTTCGTGGCCGGCTATTACATCCTGTACCCGTCGTCGCCGCTTAATTTGGGAATTGAAAAATGGGTCAATCAGGCCGTCGGCGCGGAAGTCATGGTGAACGGCCATACCAAGGGCATCATGCACCTGGTCAACCCCAACTCGTACTACCAGGGCGCGACCTGGACTCAGGACGACATCGACGCGCTGCAAAAGCGCGGTTTCACGCGTCTGGTTATCAAGGCGGGTGATCCGAAGTATCAGAACGGCTGGACGTACGTGAACGAAGCGCGCGACGCGATCGCCGAGATCGAAGACATCCGCAAGCCTTACATGGACCAACTGAAAACCATGACGGTCCGCGAGATTCTCAATGATCCGAACATGAAGCAGTTCGCGCTGGGCCGCGCACGCGTGCTGTTCGGCGACAACTGCGCCGCCTGTCACGGCTCCGGTGGCGCCGGCGTGGTGAACGGTTCGCATTCATTCCCGAATCTGACGGACGACGACTGGCTGTATGGCGGCTGGCCGGAAAAAATCGTCGAGACCATTACGCTGGGTCGCCAGGGAATGATGCCCGCCAAAGGCGGCAACGATTCGCTTACAGAAACGGACGTCGAAAGTCTCGCGCACTTTGTGATTGCTCTTTCCAAAGGCGAGGCGAAACTCAACAGCGAAGGTGAACTGACCGCGGGCGTGGAGCAATATGCCGCGGCGAACAAAATGTTTCAGGAAACCTGTTTCGCCTGCCATGGGCGAAACGCGCGCGGCGCGATGCGGAACGGCGACTTCTACACGGGCGCCGCAAATCTCACGGATGTGATCTGGCGTTTCGGTGGCAGCTTCGACACCGTGAAGGAAACCATCACCTACGGCCGGCAGGCAAAGATGCCAACCTTCGGCGGAAAGCTCGACGAAACATCGATCAAGATTCTCGCGGTGAAAGTTCATCAGTTCGGCGGCGGCATGGCGAATGAGCCGGCCCCGACGACACAGACATCAGGCAATGACGCGGCGTCCTCGCCGCCCGGTTAATGGCCAGCGTATATCCCGCAGCTATTTGCCGTGGATGTATTCCTCGTCATTGAACGTGACCAGCCACGACGGGAGGTAGCATACGAGCAACGATGCGATCCATGTGCTGATCACCGCTTCCATGCCGCCCATCAGTGCGAGCACCAGCGTGAAGTCCTGATAGATCACGAAACGCGGATAGTTGAACGACGACAGCAACACAAGCGTTACGGCGAGATCAACCACGAGCATGCAGGCCAGGTCGCCGACACCGACTTTGGAAATGTAGACCGGAAAGTTATGCGGAAGAAAGCGATACGTCATCGTGTGAATCGCCGCCGCGACGATCACGGGCAACACGGCGGACACGGCGATGTTGTAACCGAGCGTATCGATTCCACCGATCCCGAACGCGAATGCAAACAACGCATGAACCGCAGCAAGCAACAGCAACGCGAGCCAAGGTCCGAGCATCATGACGGTCATCATGACGCCCAGCCAGTGCATCGTCATTCCCGGTTTCGCGCCTGCATACATGAAATACAGGCCGCACAATCCCGCGAAGATGACGGCGACCTGGAACCCGGTGCGGCGTTTCGCAAGATAGCGTTTGTCGACGCGCCACACGGCGACACAGAGCGCAATAAAAGTGATCAGGTTGCACACTTCAAGAAGCGAATCGGCAAGAAAACCCGTGGGCATGTGCATGGTCAGGACCCGGGAGTGTTCGTAAGGATTGTATCGATTGGCAAATGCCGTCCTGAGTGAGGAGGTCACGCAACATGGCGATACGACCGAATGATCGTTTTACGGCGTGGTACTTTCGGGCGGTGATCGCCATCTTTGTGTCGTTGTGGCTCTACCTGCTGGCCGCGCCGGACGGACGCGTTCCACTCGGAAACGGCGCGATTGAAACCTGGCAATTGCATCGTGACGCGACCGGAAGGGTTCACTTTCTTGGTATTGCCGTCGCCGAAGCGCGGCTGGTCGACGTCAGCAACCGCCTGCAACTCGCACCGGATGTCGGGTTGATGACGTCGCGGCTCGCGGGCCATACGCGCCGCCAGATTGAAGCCCATTACAGCGACATCGAGGGCGGCGACCTTATCCTCACTCTCGAAAGCCCGCCGAACCTGGTCGAAAAAATCTCGGCGGCACGATTCAATCCGTATCGCTACGACAGCGGCACCGAGCGCCTCGGCATCCCGTCGCCGTTGCTGCACGATGTCGGGAAACTTACCGTGAATGGCGTTACGTACGTTGCCGATCAGCAGTATGCAATTGAAGCGTTGCGTTCGCGTTTTGGTCCGCCGCAACCGTATTCGCACAACGAGACCAATGAACGCCACTATCTGTTTCCGGATTACGGAATGGATGTCACCAGCGTGCCGGGCGCATCGACAGTCGTGCAAATTGTCGATCCGCGCGACATCGAGCGACTGACGGCACCACTCACGTCCGTTGCAACGTCCCAATGACAGCGGCACTCCTGACCGGCGTTCTGTTCGCGGTGGCCGGGGCGCTGCACTGCGCGGGGATGTGCGGCGGCCTGATTGGCTGCGTCGCCTGCTCCAACGGCCGCGTCGCATGGGAGCGCGCCGTGCTCTACAACACCGGCCGCACTCTCTCGTACATCATGTTGGGATGCGCGGCAGGATTGCTCGGAGTCACGCTGCAGCGCGTCTCGCTGTTCACCGAAGTCCAGATCGTGCTGACGACAACCGCCGGCTTTCTGGTGATCCTGTTTGGTCTTCATCTGGGCGGTTGGATCGCCGACCCGCTGTCGCGTTTCGCGTTGCCGATCAACAAAGTCCTGGTCTGGCTGCGCAACAACAGCGGACCCAATCGCAACATCACAGCGCTGGCGCTCGGCATTGCGAATGGCCTGCTTCCGTGCGGGCTCGTCTATGCCGCGCTCAGTGTTGCGCTCATTCAATCCACACTGCCCCAGTCTGTTGCCGTGATGGCGGGATTTGGCGCGGGCACGTTCCCCGCCATGATGATCACCCCGTGGTTGCTCGCACGCGGCACACGACGCAACGTCACCGCACCACTGCGCATCGCCGCCGTCGTGGTCGTCATCTTCGGCGTATTCACGTTATTCCGCAGTGCGTGGATAGAACACGAAGGAATGCATGCCGCACTCCTGCACAACGCCACGGCGAACCCGCACCATGTGGCCAATGTGGATTGAGATCACCCTGCTCGCCGCGCTATTTCTGCTGGTGATCTGGGCGCTTCGCGGGCCTCATCGCTGAAATCACCTCGACATGGCACTCCGCGGCGTGCAATCGACGGGTTCAGTGAGACACTCGCCGACAACTGCATAAGCTAGCCCAACCAAGATCGCGACCTTTCGGACTGGAGCATTTGCCAGCAAGAAATGTGTCGACATCGTTTACACGCTGCGCAGAGTGAAACGGCACTTATCTTAAAATCATTTTGACGCTTGATCGCCTTCATGCACGGGAATGAAAGCTTAAGAGCAAATTCGTCGCCATTTCGAAATTAAGATACGTTCACAATCACGCCGCAACTAACTCGTTGCACCGATGTTGTATCAACGCTTTCTTACGCCAATAGCTCAGAAAATCAGTCGTCCAATTTCCTCTTCGAGCCTCCTTCCATGCGTCATCGCCGTTTCGGCTCAGATCGGTGGTCGGTAACTTCACAACGACCAGGCCGGGCGCTTTTCGCGGCCGAGAGTCTTTTTTGTCGAATTCGTTTACACGTTTTGTAGACCGAAATAATCACAAGTCATTAACTCGTTGCTCTTTGTAACGAATATGTTGATGGCATGCATGGTGAATGTAGAAAATTTGTATACGTCCACAGAATCGAGGAACGAAAACACCGAACGAAAAGGGAGAAACGACAATGATCAGACTATCGACATTCCTAGTTGTGTCTTTCTGCACGATCAGTTTGGCCAACGCCAATGTTGTCTACAGTCTTGCCCAAGACAAGGGAAGCGTTTATATCGGCTATGGAACAGATACGACAATCATTTCCTACGATGCGGCTACAAACCAGTTCACCGGATTGTTTGAAGGAAGTGACTTCAAACACTTCGTCAACAGCTCAGATGTTGACTTGGCACCGGATTTTTCGGGTACGTTTACATTAAATGCAACCATCGATCAGGCTGGGCATTTGTTCGGCGGTACGGTCAATTGGGTCGGTGGCGGGAGCGGGATCGCAAGCGGCACTACGTTACTGGAAGGAAATTTGACAGATTTTCTTTACTTGCACGGCGGTGATCCATCATTTCCGGGATTACCGGCCAGTCAGCTTAGTTCCACCTTCAATTTCATTATCGACGTAACGTACGCCAATACTGCGCTCAACTTCAGCGACCAGTTGGAGCTTCAGCTTTATTTCGCACCCCCTTCATACGACAAGCCATTTGAATCATCTTTTACAAAAGACACTTCGTACACGGGCCAAGATCTACTCAGTATCAATTCGACTCAGGTTCCTGAGCCGCCGAGTGTTGCATTGTTGGCCCTTGGATTAGCGAGCCTACTTTTTGTACGTCGAAGTAAAGAATCGCCAACGTCTTCCGCCAGTTGACACGTGTTGCAACCGCTGCCGTGCCGTCCTGGAACCATTCGGGCCGGCACCCCTAATCCAGCGTATCGTCGTCCATCAAGATGCGATGCGCCTCTCCTTCAAGGTCATCGAACTGTCCCGATCGAATCGCCCAGTAAAGCGCGAGTACGGCCACCGCGCCCAGCACAAGCCCCAAGGGGATCAATATGAGAAAGGTTTCCATTGCGAACCTCCGGTGGAATGACGGCTAGGCCGAGCGCACTTTCCAATGCAGGTTGATTCGCGAGCGCGGACGAGGTGAGAGCTTGCGCTTCAGGGTTGCCGGAATGCGCAACGCATTCACGATGACCGCCACGGAAGAAAGCGGCATCGCAATCGCCGCGAATAGCGGCGACAGGAAACCCAGCAGCGCGAACGGGACAGTCACCGCGTTGTAGATCAGGGAAAACGAGAGGTTCTGCACGATGACGCGCTGCGTGATCTTCGACATCGTCAGCGCGCGCAACAATCGGTCCAGACTCCCCGCCAGCACCACATCGGCAGCCGTCGCGGAGAGATCGGCCGCGCCCGCCACCGCGATTCCAACATCGGCACGCGCCAGCGCGGGCGCATCGTTGACGCCGTCGCCCACCATGGCGATCACCTTGCGTTCGGACTGGAGACGCCGGATCAGGTCACTTTTTTCCGCCGGATAGAGCTCGGGATAAATCGTGAGCGTGGGATCGGCCCCCACGAGTTCGCGCGCCGCCGCACTCACGGCACGCGCGTTGTCGCCGGACATGATCGTCACCGCGAGATTCATTTTGTGGATGGCGCGAAGGACAGCGGCCGATTCCGTTCGTGGCGCATCATAGAGCGCGCACCACCCGAGCAGGCGGTGACGATCAAAGATCGCAACAATCGTATCGCCGCGATTGATGTTTTGGGTCATGCCGCGCTGCGTCTCGTCATCGATATCGATGCCGTATTCACGCGCCCATCGCACGGAGCCAATGAACATTTCATCGTCGCCCTCAAATCGCACGCGAATTCCGCAACCCGCGTCGTTTTGAAAGTCACGTAAAACCGCCTTCGGTGCATCCACGGATGACATCGCCGAAAACGCCGACAGCGCCCTCCCGAGCGGATGTTCCGACATCTTTTCTGCGGCGTGCACTCGCGCCCAGAGCGCCGGCGCATCAGCAACGAGTGCGGCCGCGGTGCGAACGTGCAACTGGCCTTCCGTCAGCGTGCCCGTCTTGTCGAACACCACGTCAGTCACGCGCGCCAATGTTTCCAGCGCGCGCCCCCCTTTGAACAGAACGCCCCAGCGTGTTCCCGCTGCCGTGGCGACGGCAATGGCCATCGGTGCGGCAAGACCCAGGGCACACGGGCAGGTGATGATCAACACGGTGATCGCAATGCGCGTCGCCTGCGTCATGTCGGCCAGCCACCACCATGCGGCGAAACAGCCCAGCCCAAGCACAAGTGTCGCGACCACGAAATACGGCACGAACCGATCCGCGAACGCCTGGACGCGACTCTTTTCCAACAGCGCGTCGCGGATCATGCGCTGCAATCCCGCCAATGCGGATTGCGCTCCGGTGCGTTCGGCGCGAATCGCAAGCGCGCCGCCTCCGTTCAATGTTCCGCCGGTCACCACCGATCCCGGTGATTTGGCGACGGGCGCTGCCTCCCCGGTGAGCAGCGCTTCGTTGACCGACGATGCGCCCTCCACCACTACGCCATCGGACGGAATTCTTTCACCGGGACGCACGCGCAAGCGGTCACCCAACTGAATCGCACGCACCGGGATGGTTTGCTCGGAGGCATCGGCGTTGATCCGGTGCGCGGAGCGCGGCAACAAAGTGAACACATGTTCGGTGGAATGGCGGATTCGCTCGCGCGCAGCCAGCTCAAGGTAGCGCCCGACGAGGATCAGGAACACGAACATCACGATCGTATCGAAATAGGTCTGGTTTCCCGGCGCATCAATTTGCACCGCCGAATACAAAAAACTGGCGAGCAGTCCAAGCGTAATCGGAACATCCATTCCCAGCCGGCGCGCCCGCAGCGTTCTTGCCGCGCCAATGAACAGCGGTGCCGCGGAATAAATCAGGAGGACCACGACGAACAGGAACGAATACCATTTGAAGATCGTTTGCCACTGCGGGTCGATTCCAAAAAACTCGCCGGCGTAGAGGGCCAGCGCCGCCATCATCACGTTCGCCGCGACAAATCCGGCAAACGACATCCGCATGAGCAATTGCTTGCGTTCCCGTTCGATGGCGCGGCGTGCGGCGTCTTCCCGGTAGGGCTCGGCGCGATAGCCCAGATGTTCGAGCGCTTCGACCAGGCGAGACAACGGCACGGCTTCGGGCTGCCAGCGGATTTTCAGGCTGCGCCGCGCGAAATTCACATGCGCGTGCGAAACGCCATCGATCGCACCCAGCGCGCTCTCAATCAACCACACGCACGCGGCACAGTGAATACCGTCGAGCAGCAGGACCGCTTCGCGCTCGCCGCCCTCAACGTTACTGCAAAAATCCAACTGGTATTCCGGATCGTCAAAAACCACCGCATCGTTGGCAGCGGCAGCGGGCGGCTCCCATTCGCGGGATTCTGGCGCGTAGCGATAGAAACGATCCCATCCACCCGCGTGAATCGCTGTACTCACCTGCGCGCAGGCGGCGCAGCAGAAGACCTGTTCACTGTCGCCAATCTGCGTGACGAACCGGTTTGCCTTCGTAACGCGACCACCACAGTGGTGGCAGCGATCGCCCTGCGGCGCCGCAACGACTTTGGCCGCACGCCGTGTCATGGCGAGTCGATGAGCAGCGAGACGATTCGTTCCAGGGCCGATGTGCGCCGCACGTAACCCGGGGGCGGGTCGATCAGCACGCGGCGGTTCAACAGAAACTTTTCGCCCCGGGATTCGAACAGAATGCTGATATCCCAGACGCCGGGCGCTGGAACGATAAGCGCGCTCGAATAGCGACCGGGCGTTTCGGAATCCTCGGAGAATTCAAGACCACGATCCTGGCTGGCGTCACTGGGCCGAAACCAGATCATCTCGACACGCCCACCGGTGAGCGCGGCGCCACTGTGATCGCGCGCAATCACATGCGCCTCCGTGGTGGTGCCACTGTGCAGTTCCAGAGGCAGGTTCACGGAGACATCCCAGCCCCGCTGGCTCTGCGCACGGTATTGCGCGTCGAGCAGGTGCTGGTGCTGTCCGTGCTTGACGTACTCTTCCGTCACCAGCCCGGGGTTCGTCGTTTGCGCAACCAGCACGAAGATGACATTGACCGTGACGACGACGATCGCCAGCGCCACGCCGGCCCACAGCCAGGGATTTTGAAACGTAGAAGGCGACGCGGGCCGATTCATGGCGGTGGCGAGATGAACACGGTGTCGTAGTGGGACACGGCGGCAGGCCGGGACCTGGATCGCAACACGAAGCGCACATCGTGACGATCGTCCGCCGGCGATCCATTGGGGGCCCGCAGCGTGATCGTCATGTGACGCACCTGCCCGCTCGGAACGTCGATCGGAGTTTCTTCGAGACTGGAATGCGCCCCGTCGAGCCCTTCGATGGAGAATCCGAACACATCATCGTGCTCGGATTTGTTCAGGAAGCTCACGTCATAGGAGTTTTGAATTGTTCCATCCGACATCACCGTGTACATCGGATCGCGCTCGTGCCGAACGTTCATGCCGACATCGGATTTCCCAAGCAGGCCGATGATGATGGTGATGAACACTGCACTCGCAACGCCCGAATAAATGGCCGGTCCGACCCGCAAGGTGCGCTGCTGCCCGGTGGCCTGCTGATCCAGCTCGACTTTCGACGCAAAACGGATCAATCCCGGCGGCCGCCCGATCCGCTCCATCACCGTGTCACAGGCGTCGATGCACACGCCACAGTTGATACAGCCCAGCTGTTGGCCTTCACGAATGTCGACACCCGTCGGACACACCGCGACGCACAACCGACAATCCACACAATCGCCCAACGCGCGTGCCCCGCGTTTCGGTTTTCCACGCGGCTCGCCGCGCGCGGGATCGTAACTGGTCATCCGCGTATAGATATCGGTGAATACCCCCTGGATGCGCGCGTAAGGACAGATCCACATGCACACCTGCTCGCGCATGATTCCGCTGTTGATATAGAAAACTGCAACGACCGTGATCAGCGTGACCCATTCATACGTATTCAGGTTCAAAGTAAAAAACTCTCGCCACGCGTTTTCGATTCCCGAGAAATAGCCAATGAACGTCACCGCAGTGAATGTACACACCGATAGCCATGCAAAATGTTTCGCGGCCTTGATGCGCAGGCGGCGCGGGTTCCAATGCGGCAACGCATCCAGGCGCATGCGCTGCGCCGGATTGCCCTCAATGAATCGCTCAATCGCGGCAAGCGCCGAGGACCACGCCGTTTGCGGACACATGAACCCGCAGAATATCCTTCCGCGCACGGCGGTCATCGCAAACAGCAGCACAAAGCAAAACAACAGGAACATCGCCAGCAGCCAGAAATCCTGCGGCCAGATTACGGAACCGAAGAAATAGAATTTCCGCGACGGAATATCGAACAGCACGGCCTGACGGCCGTTCCACGTCAGATACGGCAGAGCAAAGTAAACGCAGTAGATGATGCCCAGGCTCGTGATCTGCCGCGCATGGTAACGCCCGGTTGCGGCGCGGGAGTAAATCGAGATACCGCCGTCATTCAGCCGGACATTCGCGCGGGTGAGCGGAATGACATTGGCCTCGCCGACGCCAGGCTGTGTCGATATCGCCATTTGGACTCCCTTGAGCTTCAGCGCGCGCTGCTACAGCCAGCTGACGCAACAGCTACGCGTGCGATCCGGCGTGAGTCGAACGTTGATCCGTCTTGTTCGGGCCCGGATCAATCTTCATCTTCCAGCGGACCCAGAAAAACAGAAATACGAGCATGCTCACGCCGAATGCGACAGTGAACACAGCGAAGAACACGACCGGATCCGAAAAATCCCACATAGTTCGTACTCTCCCTAGCAAGGAACACTGAAGATTTCCTGAAAGTACGTCTGTCACACGCGAACATCAGTGATGTTGTCACGTGTGCCCGGTGTTTTTTTGTCAAGACACAACACAATTTGTAACAGGAATTACAGACCATTTTTCTAGGTTTTGTTTGAATGCCTGTTCGACGTCTATGCAGTCATCTTCAGAATCTATTCACTCGAGACAGGAGGAGCGTTGCTATGCAGAATCGAAAGATTACGCCGTACGATTTTTATGATCCGTTTCAAAATGTATCCACGAGTGGACGCTGGTTGCGCGCCGTCGTCGGTTCGCTCCTGATAGGAAGCGTTTTCATGGTCGAGGCCACGCCGCTCGGCTGGCTCGCCGTGCTTCCGCTGATCGGTATCTATCCAGTCGCTACGGCAATCACCGGGTTTGATCCGATTTACCGGTTGCTCGCCATCATGACGCAAGAGAAACCCCGCGTTGTTGCACCTCAAACGACATCAGCCAGCGAGCTTTCGTCACAGTCCGTCTCCCGTGCTGCCTAGTTAAACCGCAAGGACCCTGCAAGTACCGCATTCGGTCGTGACCCTCCTGCAATTCGGCCGTCTTGCTCCCGAAAATGCGCCCGGCCCCGCCGGGCGCCTTCATATTAGGAAACCCGGATTTCGAGGGCTGAAATTTTTTCCCGGCACTGGACTTTCTTTTGCCGCTCAACGACGATGAGCCCCGCGGCGCGATGTACGCGCGAGCTTCACTTCATGGCCTTGCTGATCCCGGAACAACAATCTTCTCTGTGCGATTCCATCGCGCGAACGTTGGAAAACAACGGCTGGTGCATTACTCCGGATTTCCTGTCGAGCGATCTGGTGAGTGAACTCGCCGCTGAAATCGAACACCGTCGCACCATCGGCGGCATGCGTGCCGCGCGCGTCGGCACCGGATCGACGCTGCGATCGGACAACACGTTGCGCGGCGACGAGATCGCGTGGATCGACACCGATGAAAGTTCTCCGGCGCTCCGCGCCCTGCTTTTAAGAATGGAATCCTTGCGAAACGCGATCAACGAACATCTCTTTCTCGGGCTGTTCGACCTTGAATTCCATCTCACGCACTATCCGCCCGGCGCGCGTTACGGTCGGCATATCGATCGTCACTCCGGAACGACGGACCGCATCGTGTCGTGCATCATCTATCTCAACGCGGACTGGCAACCCGCCGACGGCGGCGCGCTGCGTTTGTATCCCCCACAACATCCCGCGCCCGGGCATGTCGACGTCGTGCCGATCGCCGGAACGCTCGTGACGTTCATGAGCGGCGACATTCCGCACGAAGTGCTCACCACACGCCGCTCCCGCCTCAGCGCCACGGGCTGGTTTCGCCATCGCCCCGAAACCCCGAGATTGTGAGCACGGGATTCGATTTTGCGCGCCGGGGCGGCTATTCTTCCTGCACCCCGTTTGTTCGAACTGTGAAGAATGACCGCGCTCCCGTTTCGCCTTGTGCCGTTCGAAACCGCTACGCCGCCCTCCGCCGCGCCGGGCGTTTCCGGAACGCTGGCGCTGGATCGGAACGGACTGCACGTCGTCTTTGAGCTGCACGACCCCCACGCTACCGTAAAATTTTCGCGGCCCGGCTCCACGCGCTCCCGCCGCGACGAATTGTGGCGCACCACCTGTTTCGAGCTGTTCCTGAAACCCGAACACAGCGACCTCTATTGGGAGATTAACCTGGCCCCGCACGGCGACTGGAATGCCTACCGCCTGAGCGGCTATCGAAAGGACCTGCACCCGGAAGCGGAAGTTGCCGATATCCCCATCAAGGCCGAGCATTCCGGAGCCGCGCTTGCGTCGCTTCGCGCCACCGTCCCCTTGCCTGCCGCGCTGACAGCCGGCGCGTTTCAAATCGGGGTCAGTTGCGTGATCGAGGGGCAAGACGGTGCAATTCGTTACTTCGCATTGCGACACGCCGGCGCAAAACCCGACTTTCACGATCCACGCAGCTTCACGCTGCGTCTGGATCCAACATCGAACTGAAGCGCACTACGGGAACGTCGAAACACATGATCACTTTGGGCATCGACCGGCTGATTCGCGACATCACATTGCAGCGCAAGCTGGCGGGCAAGCGCGTTGCCATCGCCGCGCATCCGGCGTCCGTTACCGCGGAACTGCAGCACAGCATCGATGCGCTGAAGCAGCACACGCAGCTGAACATCACCTCCGCGTTCGGTCCGCAGCACGGCATGCGCGGCGACAAGCAGGACAACATGGTGGAGTCCGACGACTACCACGATCCGGTTCATGGCATCCCGGTGTTCAGCCTGTACGGCCAGGTGCGGCGGCCGACCGATGCGATGATGCAAACGTTTGATGTGCTGCTGTTCGATATCCAGGATCTCGGTTGCCGCATCTACACCTACATCACGACCCTGCTCTATTTATTGGAAGCGTGCGCGAAGCGCGGCAAGGCACTGTGCGTGCTGGATCGGCCGAATCCCGCCGGTCGCCCAATCGAAGGCAATCTGTTGCAGCCGGGCTGGGAAAGTTTTGTCGGTGCCGGACCGATCGCGATGCGCCATGGACTCACCACCGGAGAAATCGCGCAGTGGTTCGTGCGTCACTTTCGTCTCAACATTGAACTCGACGTGATCACGATGCAGGGCTATGACCCGAAGGCCGCGCCGGGTTACGGCTGGCCGTCAGGACAATTGTGCTGGGTGAATCCCAGCCCGAACGCATCGAGCCTGAACATGGCGCGCTTTTACGCCGGATCCGTTCTTATAGAAGGAACCGAGCTGTCGGAAGGCCGTGGCACGAGCGTGCCGCTGGAACTGATGGGCGCGCCGGACATCGACATGGGCGTGGTAATGAAAAAGATGGAAGCATTCGCGCCGCAGTGGATGAAAGGCGCGCGCCTGCGCATCTGCAATTTTCAACCGACGTTCCATAAGCACGTGGGCAAGTTGTGCCACGGCTTCCAGGTTCACACCGACTTCCCCGGTTACGATCCCAATGCCTTCAAGCCGTTTCGACTGACGCTGCTGTTCCTCAAAGCCATTCGCCTGTGCTACCCCGACTACCGCTTGTGGCGCGACTTTCACTACGAATACGAAAAAGATCGCCTCGCATTTGACGTGATCAACGGCGGAGCGAACATTCGCGAATGGGTTGATGACGCAGCCGCCGTCGCCGGCGACCTCGACAGCCAACTCCGCCCCGATGAAACGGCATGGAATGATGCCGTGCAGAATATTCTCTTGTATTAATCTTCGACGGTTTGGCCAAAATTGCGATCTCAAAAGCTTTGAGTGTTTGAGAGCAATGCGCCGGTAGCGTTTCTTTTGACTCAAACGGAACAGGGTGTTCTTCCATCCAATCCATTGATTGCCAGAAATCGGCGATATTCTTCCTCGGCATTTGTCGACAAATAGACACTGCGGAATCAAGGTCGCTAGCCCCAAGCGCTTTTGCAACTCTTTCTATCTGGTTCGCGAAACGTAATTGATGCGCCTCTAAAAGAAGAGGAATCCGATGTTCGCATAGCGATATCGACATTTCGCAGCGTTGTGCGGTTGTCTGTCTCAAATGTTTCTGTTGGGATGTTCGGTTACATAAATGCGCACGACAAGAGACAGACAGTAGAACTAACAACTTCGAGACACTTAGTGCATCCACGATACTGCGCAAAAAATCACATTTTTCGCAACTTAATTGATCCATTGGTCAATCTAGACGTTTTGAGTTTGTGAAACATAAAAAACAAACTACCGCGCGCTTGATAGATCGAGTTGCGTTTCATGCCGACGCAACAATTCAAGAGTCAACTTCAGTATTCAACTGACTACCTTCTACACCTTCATAGGGACGATGAACTTTGTTGATTTTCAACGCGTGTTCAACTGAAAGCTGAAGTCGTGACTCAATATATGGAATTGCATGACTTCATCCTCATTCGAATATTGAGTTAGGTGATTAGAGAATGTCCTTGCCGCCAGTACGATTCTCAAATTGCCAACTGGATTGAGGAACTGATTCTTGTGGGCGACCAAATGACGCGCCTATCGTAGCCGCACATCACGCGAACATTCGTCCGCGCAAGTAGAAAGGAGGCTCTCGATGTCGCAACAAAATGCGTTGTTGATGTTTCCGATGTTTCCGCAGTCGTACACGAACAAGCGTCGGATAGCATGTTCTGCAATTGGGATCGCAGTATTCGCATTCCTTAGCTCGGGTTGCATTGACACGACATCGAACGATACCGCCGACGCATCGAGCGTGCCCAATCAAGGGATTGTTTCAGATGCCGGAAGTCGGATGGAATCTGGAACGGGTGATATCACGCTAATCCACACGGGCGACATTCACGGCCATCTATTGCCTCGCTATAACCTGCGTAGCGACGCAATTGGCCAAAGCATGGAAGGCGGCGTGGCCCGCATGTATACGAAGATTCAAGAAATTCGCGCAGCATCCATTGAAGACGGCGCTGACCATTCCCTGTTGCTCAACACGGGCGATACCGTTCAAGGTTCTGGCGAGGCACTTTTTTCGCGTGGCCAGGCAATGATCGATGTATTGAACAATTTCGGATTCGCAGCTCACGCGCCGGGAAACTGGGATTTCCTTTATGGAACAGCTCGTTTTGAGGAGACGTTTAAGGGCAACGAGACCAAAGCGCCGTTGGCGAACTGGAATGCACTCAGTTCCAATTTGTATTACACCAATCAGTTTGATGACACCGCTGTTTGTGGAGTGAAAGCGGCGTATACGTCCACCGATGCGAACGGTGTAACGACCACCGTACAGCGGCCATTAAAGCGCGTTCTACCGACTTACGTAATCAAGCAGATCGGCCGCATCAAGGTCGGGCTTTTGGGAATGACCACTGCACGAGCAATTGCCGCCGTGGGTACGTCGGTCACGCTCAATTACATGTTCACCGACGGCAA
The DNA here is from genome assembly GCA_002450895.1 of Proteobacteria bacterium UBA6921. Classification (GTDB taxonomy): domain Bacteria; phylum Pseudomonadota; class Gammaproteobacteria; order SG8-11; family SG8-11; genus UBA6921. Next base: position 5,247 of record DKAR01000044.1, on the reverse strand, counting down.
AACCGAAGTGCCCTGCTTTGTCGACGCACTCCGTAACATCGAAAAGGTTGATTTGGTCGTGATGATGTCCGAAATGGAGATGTCACGCGATATTCAGATTGCGGAAACGCTCTCTCCGGCGCCGGACGTTATTCTCAATTCCGACATGCATGAACGCACCACGGAGCCCATCGACGTTGTTCACACGGATGGTACGCATACGCTGATCGTCGAGGAAGGTCAGGACGGCACCGTGGTCGGTCAGCTAAACCTGCATCTGAAAAAGAGCAAGGTCACACAATGGAAATTCAAGCAACACATTATCAATGACAGCATTGTCGAAAATTCGAAAATCGCAGCCAAAGTTGCAGAGGTGCGTGCACCATTCGTTACCGGCACCTTTGTTCCCGGACAGACCGTGACAGTGGGCGGCAATACGACGATGCTGATGCGTCCCGTTGATGAGATTATCGCAACGACGCAGGTCGGTTTGCATCGCTCCAATTTTGTCGATGAAGACATGCCCGGCGTGGTTGAAGGCACGTCACACGACCTCATCGCCGACGCCATGGCCGCAATCGGTCAAGCACAGGCATCATCGTTGCGAGGTTTCCGGTATGGCACGCACGTTCTCGCCGGTGGCGCAATCACCATGGAAGATATTTATCACTACATACCCATTGCCGCCAAACTCGGTCGGACCGACAAGGCCTGCGGCGCCGACTTAAAATTCGCGATCGAGCAGTCAATTGGCGGCACCTTTCATTCCGACCCGGCACTGTGGACCGGCGGCTGGATGTTTGCGTACAGTGGCGTTAACTATGATGTTGACGGTTGCAGCGGCTTCACCGGAGCTACGCCGCTGAATCCAACACCACTGACTTTCGCAGATCGCTTTCGCCCCTGGAATACCGCGCGCGGCACCAACATCAAGGTTAAAGGTGTTGCGATTGACGAATTCGACATCTATGACAATCGCGCAACGATCAATGGCGTCGCTAACCCGACATTTCAGAAGTGTTTGTCTGGTGACAAGGCCGATACGCCGCATGATGGCTACACGGTGACCGGATACTGGTACGCGGACGACAAAACGACGATCAACAACTGTAACCCTTGCCGAGGTCGCACGATTCAAGTTGAGAAAGCGGACGGGACGGGATTCGTCCAAGTCGCCGGGCCTGGTGCGCCAAGTAACCTGCCAGACAGCTTGGACGTGATGGACGTAACCGAGGCCGTGGTCAAGTATTTGCGCGAAAATCTCGGTGGCGTAGTGACGGAAGCGAACCTGCCAATCCATCGGCTGACGGTGAAGCGCTTACCCACAATTAACCCACCGGGCTACAACTTCAAAATGATCCAGCCCGCAAAAGGCGCATCGGCCGCGACGTGCCCAGCACTTTAATTCATTCGCGGCGGCAACGACGGGAATAGTCGTTCAATAAAATATTCACAGCCCGGTATACCCCCGGGCTCTTTTTTTGCTTAAGCATGAGGTTCGCCATTGATTTGAGTTCAGGATGCCGAGGCTCGATCTGGAGTACAGCGAGACTCAACGTCTGCTATGCGGCAATTACCGAGGCAAACTTTGTATCGCGGGAAGGTCTGCGTCGGTCCAAAAATAAATCTCTCCCTTTTCTGAAGTTGCATACTTGTTCGCGAGAGTGTCTAACCTGTGACCGTTCCGATCCTTTCTGACCAAACGAATGGAGTCAATTTCCGTTTCGGTGAAAGTCGCGTTACTTGGTTTTGTAAAAGTTGCAAGGCAGGTAAAAATCGCCGTGGCTAGAGCAGAAATGGCGCCTTGGGAAGAGTTTTAGATTGACCGGAAGGGGAATCAATTTTGAAACATCTAGCAAAAGGATCTGATCGCTTGAATAATTGGAAACGGAACGTAGGTTTTCAGGATGCTTAGGCGGGGATTGACGTCGGATGATAGCTCACGGGCGCGACGATAATTTGTGCGTGCTTCTGTCATACGGCCTTGGGCGAAACAAAGGTATCCCAAGTGAAAGAATTGATTCGCCAATCGCGATTGCATGATGCGAAGATCGCCGCGAGACAGCGTTCTCTTGGCTCGCTCCAGATTTGCACTGTGGGTTCGTATAAATCCTAACAGCGCGCCTTCCGAGTTCTTCATCAGGCTGTTGGGGTGTTGCCGATAGTAAGCCAGTACTTCATTGATAAAACAGAGTCTCCCATCGATGGCGAGGCGGAACCAAAGATCAATATCCTCGCCAATCGACCAATCCTCACGAAACCACGTCGCCTCGCGATGCAATCGGGAAGCACGGATCATTACAGTTTGCGTCGTTACCGAAGTGACCCGAGTAGACATAAAGGAAAAGAAAGAGCTCCGGCACAGGAACATTTTGTCGCCGGAATTCTCCAGGTGCTCTTTGGCGTTCGACAGTACTCCAACTTCGTGAAGTCGCCCTGTAGCTGAAGACGGGTCGAATTTTCCGTCTTCAAACCAGGCGAGATCGCCAAACACAACATCCAAGGTCGGGAAGCGAGAAAAAGCAGTTAGCTCGCGCTCTATCTTTTGTTGATGATAAAGATCGTCTGCATCCAGAAAGCAAATGAATTCTCCACGCGCCGCTCGAATACCACGGTTGCGCCCGACGGAAGGTGTTCCAGAGTTTTTTTGCGTTAAAACCTGAATACGTTTATCGCAACGCGCCATCGCAACAGCAATTTCGAGCGTTCTGTCTGTAGAACCATCGTCAACGACGATTAGTTCCAGATCACGCTCGGTCTGGTCCAGCACAGATTGAATGGCATCCGCAATGTATTTTTCACAATTGTACGCGGACATAATTACAGAGACTTTCATCGGGCGAAGATATCAAGAAAAACTGAAGTAACGCTGAAGGAATTCCATCGGATAGTGCCATTTCTTTTTAAGAAACTGCCTAAGAGCATCTTTGTCGGACTGTTTCAGTAAACCGACTTACAAGATTAACAAGAGTGTGCTGTAGCCGACTCCGGCGTCAACAATGATGTCGCGATATCCCGCAAGTTCGGAATTCGTTACCCATATCGACAAGGGAGTTTGTAACATGGCAATTAGAACTGCGGAGCCGTTGACTTTCGAGTAGTAGTTCAAAAGTGGAATTCCGAATACGCGACAATTATACCTCTGGAGTCATGACACCGAGAATGCTTCTGAGTGCCTGTAAGAACTATTCAGTGAGGCGCGTTGCGATGCTGTAGTGTGTTGCCGCTTACAGTCCTACAAAAGCCGCTACTGCAAAATTGATTTCAGCATACGTTTCACAAACACGTGGGCAAGCTGTGCCATGTCTTCCAGGTTCACACCGATTTCCCGGGCTACGACCCAAACGCCTTCAAACCGTTCCGATTAACGCTGCCGTTCATCAAAGCGATTCGACAGTGCTATCCCGACTTCCCAAACGATTGCAACGGTGCCTTGGCCTTTTGCGAAGCGATGGTGCGGCCGCAGGCGCGCTTTGTTCTGATAAAAACTCAGGAGCAACAGGCAGTGCTCACACTGCACCGAAATTGCGCCGGATATGTCGCGGACCACACCCGGGCGTTCAATCAACTACGCGGGCTGCTAAACTCTCCAGCAACTCACGAGCATCTTTCATCAGAAAATTCACGGCATTGGGAGCCACGAATGGTGCGGTTGAAACGGAAAAGTTTTGTTTTAATGGCGCTGTTGCTTTTGATAGTACTTGGCGCTTGGAAGTTCTATCGCAGCACCGAACAGACTTTCGACGACGACCTTGAACGGTTCAAGTACGGATCGCTTGGTGCGGAATGGTTAGCCGGAATTCCCTATCCTCTCTTTGCGGTATTACCCGAAGTGTTTCCCGACGTGCTCGAGCACGCCGCAAGACTCGGGTGGGGAAACAGCAGAACTATCCCAAACAGTTACGCTGCTTTCGGTCTGGCATGGGAAGCAGATAAACCATTGCCGGTCGGCTTCTCCATCAAACAGCTGGGTTACCCACGCGTGACAGTAAATTGCGCGCTTTGCCACACGACTGTTTATCGAATGAGTGCTAAGGAACCGCCGCGCTTCGCATTTGGCGGAGCAGGACACAGCGTAGATCTGCAGGGGTTGTTTCGGTTTTTGTTTGCAACGGCCAATGATCCGCGGTTCAGTAGTTCGGTGTTGATGCCGGCGTTGAACAAGCGTTTTGACCTCGACTGGATCGATCAAATTTTCTATCGAGCCATTTTGATTCCAATGACGAGATTTGGGTTACATGTCGCGGCAGGGCAAATGGCGTGGATGGACAACAAGCCCGCGTGGGGACCCGGGCGTGACGACGCCTTTAATCTGCCAAAATATGTACTTACACAAACTGCGTGGGACGACACGGTTGGAAACACAGATTTCCCGGCACTTTGGCGTCTTGGTGAGCGATCCGGGCACTTGATTCATTCCGGGGGAGAAGCGCACAGCGTGGCTACTGTTGTCGCGAGTTCTGCACTGGGAACCGGCGCTTTGCCGTTTGGCGATTTCAACACCAACAATCACTGGCTCGAGCGACTCCTCAGCGATTTGCCGCCGCCAGTTTTTCCCGGGCCGCTAAACCAAAAACAAGTCGCGCGCGGCGCCGCGCTGTTTACTGATAATTGCGCCACCTGCCACGCGCGCGGAGGTCCGCGGACAGGCAGCGCGATTCCCACCGAGGAAGTGGGAACGGACGAGGAACACGTTCGCACATGGCAGCCCAAGGATGCGGCGCGTATGAATCGCGTGACATCGTTCCTGGGAATGGAGAATGCGGAGTTGCAGGGTGCGCAGGGATATGTTGCGCGGCCGCTGTTTGGCGTCTGGTTAGTCGCGCCGTATCTGCACAACGGCGCGGTGCCCACCCTGTATGACTTGCTCACGCCGCCTGCGCAACGTCCGAAAGTTTTCTACCGAGGGTACAATGTGATCGATTCGGAAAAAGTTGGGTTTGTTTCTCTCGGGCCCGATGCGGAAGCCCATGGCTTTCGTTTTGAAACACAGCAGCGCGGCAATGGCAATGCCGGCCATGAGTACGGTACACAGCTATCGGAAACCGATAAACGAGCGCTGCTGGAATTCCTAAAGACACTCTAGAGAGGAAAGGCAGTTCAGAACGTGGCTTTCTGCGAACCACGACATTCTTTAAAGCGGAAGCTGTCTTGGACTATCTTTGCATATTGAGGGCGACTCGAAGACCAACGTTTATCAAACGACTCCTGAATCCGGCACCACTCACTTTCGCGGGTCGCTTTCGCCACTGGAATACCGCGCGCGGC
>DKAR01000045.1 GCA_002450895.1 Proteobacteria bacterium UBA6921 | reverse complement strand
GTGGATGTGGCGGACGGCACGGTGGTGTCGCTCGCTTCCGGCAATCTCGCCGATGCGATCCGCGCCAGTGCGGCCTTGCCCGGCATCTTTGCGCCGGTGCAGATCGGCGACCGGCTGCTGATCGACGGGGCCCTGGCGAAGAACCTGCCCATCGACGAAGTGCGCAAGATGGGCGCGGATGTGGTGATCGCCGTGGATGTGGGCACGCAATACGCGCCGGTGGAGCAGTTGAAATCGGCGCTGGATATTTCTTCGCAGGCGATGCTCATTACCACGCGCCGTGACGTGGACCGGCAGATCGCGACCCTGGACAAGCAGGATGTATTTCTCGCACCGCCGTTGAGCGCCATCGACACGCTGGAGTTCAACAAGTCCGCCGAAGCGATTCGCCTGGGTGAAGCGACGGCGCGGGAACAGGTCGAACGCTTGCGCAAGTTCAGCGTGGCGGATGCGCAGTGGCAGGCGTGGGTGCAGAAACACCGCATCGCGCAGGATCGTGAACTGCGCGTGGATCGCGTGACGGTGAGAAACCGCTCCGCCGTGCCCGACGCATCCATCGCACGACAGATCACGATTCAGCCCGGGGATGTTCTTTCTCTGGAAGGGATCAGCCGCGAGATCAACGCGATTTACGGCATGGGCGATTTCGAGCGCGTGGGGTTCTCGGTGGAGGTTCGCGACGTCCGCAACGAACTGGTGTTCGAGCCGGTGGCGAAATCCTGGGGGCCGAACTATGTGCGGTTCGGTCTGAATATCGAGGACGACTTCGACGGCAACAGCCGCTACCAGATCGCGCTCAACCATCACATGACGCAACTCAACGCGTACGGCGGTGAGTGGAAGAACACCGTGCAGATTGGTTACGAACAGCGCGTGCTGAGCGAATTCTTCCAGCCGCTGGGGTACGGCTCGGATTATTTTCTGCTGTCGTCAGTGAGCGCGCGGCGCTTCGTTACCGATGTGCCGGTCGGTGCCGACACCATCGCCTATTCGATCCGCGGCGGCGCGGTGCAGGTTTCCGCCGGGCTGCAACTGGGCCCGAACCTCGGCGCGATCTACGCGGGACTGCATCGCGAATGGCTGCGCGGCAGTCCCAAGGTGAAATCGACGGGACTGGAAAGTGTGGAAGCCAATGTGGGCGGTGTGTTTGCCGCGTTCAGCTACGACCAACTCGACAACGTCAGCTTCCCCAAATCCGGCAGCGAGGCGTCGTTCGGCGTCGAAATGAATCGCGACTGGTTTGAGTCCGATGATGACTACGACAAGCTGGGCTTCGCGGCCGCCCGCTTTGCGACGTGGGGCGCGCACACCTTCCTGCTGGGACTGCGCCTCGCGAGCAGCGCCGGAAGCGAACTGCCGTTCTACGACCGCTTTGCGTTGGGTGGTTTCTCGTCCTTGTCCGGTTACCAGAGCGGTGCGCTGGAAGGCAACTATCTCGCCTTGGGCAAAGCCGTCTACTGGCAACGCGTCGGCGGCGGCGGGCAAGTGCTCGATGGCATCTACCTCGGCGCGACGGTTGAGTCCGGCAACGTGTGGAACGATCGCGACGAGATCAACAGCGAGAGTCTGATCTTCGCAGGCAGCGTCTTCGTCGGCCTCGACACCGCCATCGGCCCGATCTATCTGGCCTACGGCCGCGCGGAGAATAGTGTGGAGTCGCTGTATTTCTTTTTGGGGAAGACGTTCTAGCGGTGAGTCGCGTGCACCAACGACGACTTCGACAGCGAGGCGTCGATTGTTGAACGCGGCATCAGGTTCAGAAAACCCGGGTCTGCGAGCAATAATCACTGATATGTAGAAGAAATTGCTCTCCGACTCGGGTTTGTCTGACCCAGGTTTTTCTGCTGCGCCAGGCGTTGTCTTACTGGTGCAAGCAGGATGACCGGGAATGTCTGATCAAGCGTGAGCTGGCGCTGCGCGACGGCAAGGCGCACGTGCCGTGAAGCTAGATCGTCGTGCTCTTCAAGTACCGCGAGAACCATTCCAGCGTGGCGTACCATGCGTTTGCCGCGCTCGCCGGGTCCTTGAAGTTGAACGAGTGTTCTGCGTCGTTCACGACCATGAGCTCCGAGCAATCGCAGCGTGCGTTCATCAGGGAGTTCATGGTTGCCGAATCACGCAGTGGCGCCACGGAATCGCGATCGCCGTGAATGAATAACACTGGCAGTTTGATGTCGCCCACCCGGTAAACCGGAGAGGATGTGTACAGCAGCTGGCGCAATTCCTTGTCAGTTCCTTGCTCGAGGTTGCGGTTCTGCCAACGCACGACCTTGAATGCGAAGCGCCATAGTGCGCTGCTTTCCGCGCGCTCGTCGACCCAGCGTGGGAAATCCGTGATCGGATAGTACGCAACGGCGGTGCGGAACTCTGGGACTTCCGCGGCCAACAACAGGGAATATGCGGCGCCACGCGAAAAGCCAAGCAGACCCATGCGTGATTGATCCACGCGTGGTTCAGCGCGAATTGGTTCGACCAGGCCCTTGATGTCTCTCGGTGCGCGCAGCGGGAAGCGGACTGATTCATAGGTGCCGTTCACATTGCGCAGGTATCCGACGGCAACCGCAACATAACCGCGCGATGCCAAATCCCACACGGCGGCGCGCAACTCCTGCGCGGTCGTGTCGATGCCGGGTTGAATGACTATTGTCGGGAACGGGCCTGTACCGCGCGGCGCCGCCCATTCGTAATTTACTTTCAGTTCTCCCATGATGCGCTGTTCGGACCAGGACGTGACCGCCGGCGGCTCTTGTGCAGGAAAGATCAGCGAGAAATTGACGGTCGTACATCCTGAAAGCGCGACCAGCCCCACCAGTATCACAAGGCCAACCTGAAGCCGCATACGCCGGAGCCAAGTGTTGCCGGAGCCGTCGCGGCCTCGGAATATCGAGGGGTCGAAAGTGATCGCGTGGCTATATTGCGTATTTTCAGATTTCATGGTGATCGGCCTTTTCAATTTTCATGTTGCAATTACGAGTTGAACCGACGCGGACAGCTGGCAGCGCGCCGGTCAACTTCAGACGGTGCTCATTGCATCCTTCCGTTCAGACTGACTCTGCGGATCGCTCTCACCGGCACCGGAATCAGTTCGCCCTCGAGGCTCGAATCGCGCTTGGCGAACAGGTGATAGACCGGATCCCATGCCATCAGCGCCGTGAAGGCGGGATAGAGCGCTGCGAGTGCGAGCCACGCCGGAGTCGTTGCAGGCGCGACCACAACAGCGCCGATCATTGCGGCCGAAAGCACGATGCGGCCGGCGCGTTCAGTTTTGGATACATTGCTGTTTTCAAGAGTTGAGTTCATTTCCGTCGTTCCTCTTTCAAGTGAATTGATTTGTCGTTGGGTTAGCGCGCGCGACCCACAGCGTGTGTGTTGCGGATACCGACGCGGATTGGTTGACCCGTCATCGTTTCGCGGCGGGATGCCGCAAGTTTCGAGAACATCGCGTAGGCCGGATCCCAACCGAGCAGAGCGGTGAACGCGGGATAAAGTGCAATCAACGCCAACCCGGCAGGGGCTGCATGCGGAGCGGCCAGCACTGCGCCGATGAAAGCGGCAGACAGAACTGCGCGGGTGCCGCGTTCGAAGGTGGAAATGTTTTCGTTAAGGTCGAGCTGTTTCATGGTGGTGTTACCTCTTCAGTAGTGGTTTGCAGTAACGCCGTAATTTGTTCCCTGGCAATTTGGTCTGCACTTCGATCCGACGAGACAGTTGTACAACAGTTGTATAACTTAGTAAATAGCTTTGGGCGAAAGTTTCAAGCCGAAAAGGCATTGCGATGGCATTTGTGACATTGTTTTACAAAATCACTACGACGATCTTGTGATTTAGGTGCTGTAACGGCGCAATAAGGGTGCTGTCCGATGTTCCAATGCGGCCGCACACGCCCCCGCTTTCGTGTTCAAAATACTATTTCAAACAGATATTTACATGATAATCGTGCTCGTCGAGCCCGAATCGGGCGGTCATGGGTGTACTAAAAAGTGATTTGCGAGCGCGGACGAGAAAAGTTGTGCACGCATTGTACAAACAGTTATACAATACTTATCTATATTGTACTTGTGAGTTGCCGAGTGAGAGCGGCGCATCAGACACCACAGAAGAGGTGTATAGGTTATGAACAATGTAAACGAGCAGCTTGGCGCATCTGAAACCGAGGCCGAAGACGCCCTGTTTCCGATTCGCACAGTGGCCACAATTACCGGTGTTAACGCGATTACCCTGCGTGCGTGGGAGCGTCGCTACGGTCTGATCAAGCCGAAACGTACGGACACCGGGCATCGCCTCTATATGCAGGAGCACATTGATCTCGTGCAGCGTGTCACCGAGTTGCTGGAGAAAGGAATTCCGATAAGCCAGGTGAAGCAAAAGCTGGAAAGCGAAGCGTCGATGCACGCGCCGGAACCGGCAAGCCGCGCCGGCGTCACGAGGCAATCCGATCAGTGGCATATTTACCAACGGCGCATGTTCAATGCTGTCTTGCGCTTCGATCCTGCCGCGCTTGATCACGTCTACAACGAAACGTTGTCGCTTTATCCAATTGATCTAGTAACCAGGCAAATGATCATTCCGGTCTTGAAGCAGCTTGGTGAGCGGTGGCAAACGGAGTCGGGTGCCATTGCGGAGGAACACTTCTTTGGCATCTATCTGCGGAACAAACTGGGTGCGCGTTTCCATCACCACGCCGCACAGAGCCGAGGTCCAGTCCTGATTGTTGCGTGCCTCCCGGGTGAGCAACACGAACTTGGGTTGATGTTGTTTAGTCTCGCGGCTCTCGATCTGGGTTTTCGAGTAGTGCTGCTCGGTGCCAATTTGCCGCTGCGCGAATTGCATATTCCGGTCGCACGCACTGAAGCTGCCGCAGTGGTGCTATCGGGCTCAGTGGCCCTGGATGCGGATAGATTTTCCCGGGAGCTGGCTAACGTGACCGAAGATCTGAAAGTGCCGGTCTTCATTGGTGGCGACGCCGCTGTGCGATACAGCGATGAAATTGTTGCTGCGCGCGCGCACCCGCTCGGAAACGACGTCGCTTCGGCGCTCAAACGCATCGGTGCGACGATCGGTTTTAAGCCATGACGGGGTGGGTGCGCTCGCCGCAGCGAGTGCTGGATGTTGCGACGACCGCGGGTGGGGACAAGTGATGCGCAGCATGATCCGTAGCGTTGTTGCTCTGTATAGCCTGTGCTCGCCCTTGTGGTGCGTGGCACAGGCAGCGTTCGAAATTGAATCAGGACTTGTCTGGCAAACCCGCAACACCGTAGCAGTCCCGGGAGATGCAGGGTCGCGTATCGATTTTTCCGATCTGATCGGACATGGCCCGCGGCCGTATTATCGGGTCTACCTTGACTACAGAATTAACGAGCAACACGCATTTCGCGCACTCTACGCTCCGCTGGAGCTTGAGGGTGAAGGCAAGCTCGATCGCGAGGTGCTATTTGCAGGTGAGCGATTCTTGCCCGGCGAGGTGCATGCCAGCTATCGCTTCAATTCCTACCGTCTGACGTATCGTTACCTGTGGAGTGATGTCAGGCCATGGCGTACGAATATTGGATTCACCGGCAAGGTTCGTGACGCGCGGGTGGCGTTGCGTCAAGGACCGATACATTCCGAATATTCCGACCTGGGATCGGTCCCGCTGCTCCACGCGGATGTGGCGTACCGTGACGGTGGACCGTGGAGCGCAGTGTTCGATGTGGATGCGGCTGCGGCACCGCAGGGTCGCGCCATCGATCTTGCCGTTACCGCGCGTTACCGTACCCCGTCAGAGTTGGACTTTGCGTTGGGCTATCGGACTTTGGAAGGCGGCGCAGACAATGAACGCGTGTACGCCTTTGCCTGGCTGCACTATCTGGTTTTCGCCGTGCAGGCACAGTTTTGAGGGCCTGCCGCTGCGGAAAACCCATGTCAGAGAGCAATAGTCGCTGATACTTAGAAGCAATTGCGCGCAGAACTGACCCGGGTCGTCCGGTTTGTTCATCTCATTTCTCCAGCGCTTCGGCTCGATATTTCCAACGATCTTTAACATGTCCACGCCGCTACTTGCGTAGTGTCGCGGATTGAATGGGCGATTTTCCCGGAGTATTCGTTGGTCTCAATCGCAGGCGCATTCAATGCGCGTTTGCGGCAAACGAGATGTGCTGACGAGCGGGATGCGTCCATGGAAAAGCGTCGGATTCGAATGGCAAGCCTGATTGTGCTGGGCGTGTTGTTGAGCGCGTGTGTCGTGATTGGGGTGATGTACCAGCGCGACATTCAAGCCGCACGCGCGCGCATTGCCAGTGGCAGCGAGATTGCGCAGACGGCGTGCGGGCCGATTGAATACGCAACGGCCGGTGAAGGTGCTCCGGTGCTGGTGGTGCACGGCGCGGGCGGAGGATTTGATCAGGGGTTGGACTTCGGTCTGCCGTTGACGCGGCTGGGGTTTCGCGTGATTTCCATGTCGCGCTTCGGCTACCTGCGCACGCCGTTGCCTGAAGAGGCCTCGCCGGTGGCGCAAGCCGCGGCACACGCTTGCTTGCTTGATGCGCTGCACATCGAGCGCGCTGCGGTGGTTGGCATGTCCGCGGGTGGGCCGTCGTCGTTGCAGTTCGCGATTCAATTTCCGCAGCGCACGTCGGCGTTGGTGCTGGTGGTTCCCGGTGCGTATTACCCGGGGCATGGCGGTGACGCGAACGTGGTGGGGTCGCGCACCATGGTGTTTCTGCGCGACACGATGCTGCGTTCGGATTTTATTTTTTGGGCCGCGATCCGCTTTGCGCCCGCGACGATGACACGCCTCGTGCTGGCCACGAATCCCGCGCTGGTTGCGACAGCTAGCGCGGAAGAGCAATCCGCCGTCGCGCTGGTGCGCGAACATATCTTGCCGGTGTCACCGCGCCGGATCGGCCTGATGAACGAGGCGAAGGTGATGATGTCGCTGGAACGTTATCCGCTGGAAAAAATCAGCGCGCCGACCCTGGCGATCAGCGCCGAGGATGACGGCTACGACACCTACAACGCGGCGCGCTACACCGTCTCGCAAATTCCCGGGGCGCGCTTCGTCGGGTTCCCGAGCGGCGGACATCTGCTCGTGGGGCACACGGACGAGGTGCTCAATGCGATCACCGGTTTTCTGCGCGAGCACCCGTGATGCGTCGGTGCAAACCCATTACAGCGCAGAACGGAGCCTGCCGATGGCTGTGTGGATGAAGGCAGCGCTGTTTTGGATTGCAATACTGGCGTTCGCCATCGTCAACGGCGCGCTGCGGGAGAGCTTTCTGATCCCCTCGATGGGCAGTTTCGCGGGTCTGATTGTGAGCGGAATCCTTCTTTCGACATGCATCTTTCTCGTAGCGTGGATTGCCGCGCCTTGGTACGGCTCCTTGGCGGCGCACCAGTGGATTGGGATCGGTTTGTTCTGGCTGCTGCTCACGCTGATCTTTGAATTCGGTTTTGGTCGTTACGTGCAACATAAAACGTGGGACGAGTTGCTTGACGCCTACACGTTTCAGGGCGGAAACATTTGGCCTCTGGTGCTCGTTGCGACCGGCATAGCGCCCTGGATCGTCGCGAAGGTGCGCGGGTTGTGAGGCGCCGTGCGCGATGTGCGTTGCGTCAGCACGCGACAAGCGTCTGGGCGCGAATGACAGGCGCGGCCGAAATGGAAGGTATCGATGTATGAAAGACATCGACGACAAAGGATCGGCGCAACTGCGGAGGCTGCTTCTGCTGTGCGGCGTGTTGTCTCCTGCGCTGTATGCGATAGCGGACGTCGTCGCCGGATGGTCCTGGGCTGAATACAGCTTTCGCGATTTCACGATCAGCGAACTGGGTGCATATGGCGCGCCGAGCCGCGCGCTGTTTTCATC
>DKAR01000120.1 GCA_002450895.1 Proteobacteria bacterium UBA6921 | reverse complement strand
GCGGCGGAATCATGATGCAGTAGGCAGGCGCGAATTCAGTCGTGCGCGGGGCAAAATAGCCGTGGCTTTCCCAGTGTTCGTACCAGCGTTGCTCTATGGCATGAGGGTTATATGACTTGTCCATTCTTCTACTTTCGATTCAATGTGGGTGGCCGGTCGAGTGCCCGTCCAAAGCCCCCCGTCAGTTTGAGTCACTTAGGCGGAGTGGCCAATGACGTTAGGGACGCAGAAGACACTGCTGCGCCTGGTTGGCGACGACAGGGTTGCGATTATACAGATCAGGGCTTTCGGAGGGGATGCTTGATGGCTTCTTCAACCAGCTTTGGCAGCATTTCGTTCAATTTGATTTGAAGCTTCTGACGCAGCACATGGGTCGCCTGATCCATTGCCAGTGCAAAGGCGTGATTCATGGCGAAGCTGACGGCTTTTTCAATTTCCGGAACGAGCGACGCGCGCAATTTTTCGGAAATCTTGCGAATGTCTTCATTGCTGAGCTGCGCTTCCGGGGGAAGGCCGCTGAGGGCTAGGCCACCGACTTCAGGCCCGATCAGCACAGGAGCCAAAAGCGGGCGGTCAACATCGGAAAATCGTTCTGGGACAGCGACGGCATCTAGTGTGGGAATTGAAAATTCCGGCCAGGGTTCGTTTGAATTCGTTTCAGGGATCGCGTTGCCTATGCTCGGCTCAACGCGCGGTTTCGCAACAGGGCGCGACGGAAGCGGCTTGTCCTGGTCAACGTTCTTCTTAAGCAAGAACGATGGAGTGAAGTCTGAGTTGCTCATTCGCGCGTAGTGGAATCCGCTGAATCGACATGTTCTGTCTGCAAACTATACCCGCGTTCCCGATACTGGCGATAGCGTTCTCGGGCCTGCGCCTTGGATATTGCGTCGCCGTCCACAATTTCCAGTATATTCGTGATGCCGCTGGCGGTGGGCACAACGCCGTCGGCCAGATTTATGACGACTCCAGAATCCGTTTCTGGCCAGGTACTTTCCAGAATGACGACAGGGCTCTGAGGCGGGCGGGCTGGGTCCAACACTTCGTGCGGGACAAAGCTGCCGCCGCGGAACGTCCATAACAGGTCGTCAAGGATACGCGTGTGTTTGGCATCCGCCGTCCGTACGAAAACGGGGGTTCCATTCAGGTAGAAGGCCTCGATTTTCCTGCAGGCAAAGCGATCTCGCTGGTTTTCATCTGCGAGAATTACAAAGTCGACGTTCGTTTTCGTCATTCTTACTTGCTCGATGCGACGTCAAGAAGATACTGGGTTAGAAGTGGCACTGGGCGTCCTGTCGCGCCTTTGTCACTTCCGGTCCGCCAGGCCGTTCCTGCGATATCCAGGTGCGCCCAATGAAACTTCTTTGCAAATCGGGAGAGGAAGCAGGCGGCAGTGATGGCGCCGCCGTCGCGCCCCCCAATATTCGCCATATCTGCAAAATTCGATTTTAACTGGTCTTGGTATTCATCCCACAGCGGCATTTCCCACGCCCGATCATACGAATGCTTACCTGCATTCAAGAGCTCATGCACGAGCGGGTGATGATTTCCGAACACGGCGCTTGCATGTTTTCCAAGCGCAATGACACAGGCTCCGGTGAGTGTTGCGATGTCAATGACGGCGCGCGGGTTGTAGCGCTCGACATAAGTGAGGGTATCGCAAAGAATCAAGCGGCCTTCTGCATCTGTGTTCAATATTTCGATGGTTTGCCCCGACATGCTGGTCACAATGTCGCCGGGTTTGTTCGCCGCGCCATCAGGAAGATTTTCGGACGCGGGAACGGCACCGACGAGATTGATCGGGAGCTTGAGTTCTGCAACCGCGCGCAGCGTTCCGATAACCGATGCACCGCCACACATATCAAATTTCATCTGATCCATATCCGCCGAAGGCTTGATGGAAATGCCGCCGGCATCAAAAGTCAGGCCCTTTCCCACCAGCGCGACCGGCGCATCGCCTTTTTTTCCCTGGAAGTATTCGAGGACGATCAATTTCGGAGGCTGCCGGCTTCCCTTGGCAACGGAAAGCAGGGAACCCATTCCCAATTTCTTCATTTCGCTTTCGTTCAGAATGTGGGTCTTGATCGACTTGAATTCTTTTCCGAGCGCGATGGCCTGATCGGCAAGATATGTAGGCGTGCAGATGTTTCCAGGCAGATTTCCGAGATTCTTGGCGAGTTCAACACCATTGGCGATTGCAATCCCCTCCGCAACGGCGCGGTTGGCATCCGGCATGACTTTGCGGTTCGGAATGCTGAGCGTCAGCCGTTTCAGCGGACGGCGAGCAACGTCTTTCTTGCTCTTCAACTGATCAAATCGATACAGCGCTTCACGTGTCGATTCGACAGTTTTGCGGATCAGCCATGGTAGCTCGCGACCCCGAACGTGCAGTTCGGGTAAATACGTGACCGCGTCAACGACACCCATATCGTTCAAAGTTTGGGCGGCGGTTGCTGACAGGCGCACGAACTGTGCATCGCTAAGGTCACGCTCACGTCCACATCCAGCCAACAAAACGCGCTCCGAAGGTACGTTCGGCACCCGGTGCAACATCAAAACTTGGCCGGGTTTTCCCTCGATGCCACCCTTGCGAAGTACGTCTGAAATATATCCCTTCGATACGAGATCCAATCGCTTCGCATGTTCCGTCAACCGGCGCGACTCATGAATTCCAACAACGATGCATGAACTGCGCTGTTTTTCGGGATCTCCACTCTTTACGGTGAATTGCATGAATGAGCCTCGTTAGGGATTGGTACCATTGTCGTTGCGTATCATACGGGTTTTCACCCCGTTGAATATGTATTAGTGTAGCCAATCCTCTATTTTCACGGTAAATCGGCCCGCTTGGTAATACAGCGCTATCTGATCAAGGAAATCCTTCAGACCCTCCTGGCCGTCATGGCGGTACTGCTTTT